>NZ_CP022961.1:333125-666250 GCF_002285795.1 Plantactinospora sp. KBS50 | reverse complement strand
ACTGGGTGATGGGATTTACCGAGAACGGCTCCGGGGTACACGTGTATGCCCAGGAGTCGAAGATTTTGAGTGAGGCCGCGCTGATCCTGGCGCCGGCGTATGCGGCGCCGAAGTCGTTGAATCCCAGGAACGAGTAGGCCTTGGACGAGCCACTGTTGTAGGTCCCGACCTGCAACTCGGCTTCGCTGCCGTGGTCTGCGGGATTGTCGCTACGCACATAGGTGTCCATGTAGTCGGCCAGGGTGGTCGACGGATCGACGGTCACCGGGAAGGTCCGGGCCGGATCCCGGAGCCAACCCTGATCGATGCTCACCCGAATGGCGGGGCCGGTCTCCGCGCTGGTGAGCTCGTAGGTGACCCCGCGGGACTCGGCGAAACCTCCCGACTGGGGATCGAACTTCGAGTCCCACATCAGCCCGTGCGGCATGTAGGCCAGCCGGTTGCCGGTCTCGTCGAGCAGCGATACCGACCCGTCGGCTTCGGCCTGTGGGGTGAGGCCCCGGACGTCGAGCGGGAACAACCACGAGGTGGCCACGTCCGCGGAGTGCAGCACCAGCGATTCCTTCACCCCGCTCGCCATGGAGGTGAGCTCGAGGTCGGTGCCCGGAAGGACGTCGTGGTACGTCGCCTTGCCGCCATCGACCTCTGCCGCGACGCTGGCGGCCCCGGCCAACGAGTACGAGATGGCGTGGTCAGCATCCACCTGCAACGACGCGATCGCCGGGTCCGCCGCCAGGGTGGCCATGCTCAGCGTCGGCCCGTTGGCCCGTTGGCGATAGCGGTCTCCGGTGCGGACCAGAGCCGTGTCGATCGGTCGCCAACTGCCGTCGTTCGCCCGGTAGTTGATCGGCCCGTCGTAGACCTTGCGCGTGTACGACCCGTCCCGGTTGCGGTAGACGTCCGAGGTCGCCGACGCCGCCGTTGCGATCCGCTTGCTGGTCTTGGCGTCGAAGCTCCGGTCGCTGGGCTGGTTACCCGCCAGGCCGGACCGGACCTCGCGCACGGGTCGGGCCGCCGGCGCCAACGCGCCGGGCGGCCGGCCCGGTGCCCGACCCGCGCCCCGACCCGCATCGGTCGCCGCGGCCGGCACGTGGTGATCCTTGTTCTTGGCCGTCCCACCGGCCTGGACCGGCAGTCCGAGGAGGCCGACGGCTGACCACGCACGATCGATCTGTAGCCAGCTCCACATCCAGGACAGCGGGAAGCCCTCCCCGACCGGGACGGCATCCACCGGCACCGCGACGCTCATCCCGACGGCCAGCACCACCAGCACGGCGAGGCGACGCGTCCAACGACCGGCGCGTCGCCGCCCGAAGCCAAGGCAAAGGTCGATCAAGCCAGCACCCATCGCAGCGCCTTCCCCCGCAGCCGGCCCGCGAAGCGGCTGCTCCGCGCGGCATAGCGCCTCGTCGGGGAGTGCTAGCGGCCCGAGGGGCTCGGAGGCAGCATCACGCCGAATCAGCAACGAGAGTATGCAGACGCATCGTCACCACGGCAATACCCTACGACCGCGTCCCGGACCGCCTCACGGCTAGGACCATCCACAGTGGAGATGTTCGAGCCCGGCCGTGTCGCCGCACCCACGAGATAGAAACGGACCCGGGGAAACGCGCTGGCCGACTGCCGGACCCCGGAGGTCGCGACGGGTCCGGCCGCGAAGATCAGATCGCAGTGGCTCTGGGCGAGACTGGACGCGAACGTCGCGGCGTTGTCCGCCGTCTGCTCCCCGACGATCTCCAGGAACTGCACCCGCACGTGGGTCTCCGCGGAGGCATCCTGCAGGCCGGCCCACATGGGCGCGGCATCCGGACCGGTGATGCCGTGCTCGTCGGTGAGCAGGCAGCCGGTGAAGTCGACGTACTGCCGGGCGCGCGGGGGCGTCGCGGCAGTCTCGGGCAGGACGGCCCACACCAGCAGGGCCAGCGCAACGGCGCCGACACCGGCCAGCGTCCACCGACCGCTCCGCGTCGCCGCCAGCGTCCGACCGTAACCGGCGCCTCGTCGCGCCGTTCCCCGCAGCCGAGCCCAGACGTCCATCGTCGACTTCCCTCCCCGACCTGCCGTGCTGCCGTAGCGTCGCGGTGTCGCAGTGCCGCGGCGTCGCCGAAGGCGCGACCAGGGTAACCGGCGGGAAGCGCTCGGCGGCGTGGCGCTCAGTCCGGCAGGGGTGCGGTCTCCGCCGGGGCGGTGACCGGGGTCGTCCGGCGGCCCACGGCACCGCTGCGGACCACCACCGCCACCCCGGCCAGCAGCAGCACCAACCCGGGCAGCGCCGCCGGCCGGGGCACCTGACCCAGCCAGACCCAGGCGATCAGCGCCGCACCGGGCACCTCCAGCAGGATGAGCACGCTGACCGTGGTCGCCGAGATCCGGTGCAGGGCGTAGTTCAGCATGGAGTGGCCGAGCAGTTGGGCGCCGAGGACCAGGCCGAGGATGGCCACCCAGGCCGACGCGCCGAACCCGGTCAGCCGGACCCCGGCGACCAGGCACACCGCCAGCAGCAGGACGGCACACACCCCGTAGCAGACCGTGGTGTAGGTGGCGGTGCTGGCGGTGCTGCGTACCCGCTCGCCGAACGCGGTGTAGACGGCCGCCGCCATCCCGCCGACCAGGGCGAGCAGATCGCCCAGCACGGCCCGCCCGGAGGTGCCGAGGTCGGCGCCGGTGACCAGCGCGGCACCGGCGACCGCGAGGCCGATGCCGAGCCAGGCCCGCCGGGGCAGCCGCCGGCCCTGGCCGAGCGCGATGAGGCCCTGCCAGACGGGCTGGGTGGCCACCAGCGCGATGGCCGCGGCCACCGAGGTGAGCTGCGCGCTGGGCGTCCAGGTGCCGAAGTGCACCGCCAGCGCGAGCCCGGCCAGCACCGCGTACCAGCCGGCCCGGCGCCCGGCGGCGCCGAACAGCCGGCGGAGTTCGGCCCGCCGGCGGACCAGCGAGAACGGCCCCAGCAGCGCCAGCGCGCCGGCGTTGCGCCAGAACGCCACGGCCAGCGCGGGCGCGGCGGCGTACGCGATGAGCGGGCCGGAGGACGAGATCGCGACCAGCGCCACCGCCACCGCGGCGCCGGTGAGCGGGTCGACGGGGGGCAGGGGCGGTGAATTGGAGTAGCGGTGCGGCACAGCCGAGTATCCCCACAGCGTCCGGACGCCTGGTCAGCGGCCTAGGGTCGGCTGCGCGGCCCATCCGGGCCTGCCGGACCGGCGTTCGGAGGTTCCTGCCGTCATGGCCGCATTCCAGGCGGTGCTGTTCGACTTCTTCGGCACCCTCACCCGTGCGGTGCAGCGCGGATCGCGACACCGCGCGGTGGCCGAGGCGCTGGGCTGCGATCCGGCCAGCCTCACCGACGTGCTCGACCGGTCGTTCCAGCAGCGGGCCAGCGGCGCGCTCGGCGACGCGACGGCATCGCTGCGCTGGGTCGGCGAGCAGGCCGGTGCCCGGCCCACGGACGCCGCGCTCCGCACCGCCCGCAGGCACCGGCTCGCGGCGGTCCGCGCCGACACCCGGCTGCGCCCGGAGGCCGTCCCGGTGCTGCGGGCGCTGCGCCGTCGGGGCGTACGCACCGGGCTGGTCAGCGACTGCACCCACGAGTTGCCGGCCCTCCTGCCGAGCCTGCCGGTGACGCCGTTGCTGGACGTGCGGATCCTGTCGATCCAGGTTGGCCGCTGCAAGCCCGATCCGGAGATGTTCCTGGCCGCCTGCCGACGGTTGGCGGTGCGTCCGGCGGACTGTCTGTACGTGGGTGACGGCGGTGGCCGGGAGTTGACCGGGGCGAGCGCGGTCGGGCTCACGGCCGTCCGGCTGGCCGCCCCGGATCTGGTCACCCATCTGGTCTTCGACGCCGACGTGGACTGGCGCGGTCCGACCGTGACCTCCCTGGAGGCCGTGCCCGGCCTGGTGGGGTCGGATGACCCGGCGCCGGCCCCCGCACCCGCCTACGCCGGGCGCCTGACCGCGCCGGTTTGAGTCGCCCGGGCGTGGGACCGGGCGCCTCGGTTCTTCGCCGGCGGCTGCCCGGAGGCGGCCGGGTACGGCACGATGGGTGGGTGACCGAGCAGCCTGACCGGCCGACCAGGCCCACACCGCCGACCAGGCCGACCCCGCCGACCCCGCCGACGCCGCCGGCCAGGCCCACACCGCCGGCACCGTCGGCGGGCGCTACGCCGCCGACGCCGCCGACGCAGCCGACGCGGCCGGTCCGACCGACGCCCGCCGCGGCCGGCCCGGCACTGGACCGGCCGACGCCGCCGGCCGCAGCGGCCCGGCCGGCACCACCGGGCGTGCCGACACCGCCGGCCGAGCGCGACGCGACGGCCCAGCCCGACGCGACGGCCGAGCCGGACCCGACCGCCGGGTCCGCCGTCCGGACCGAGGCGCTCAAGAAGGCGAGCATGGCGTGGATCGCGGTCGACGACGGACCCGCGTACGCGGCCTGGTGCGTGCCGATCGACGGCGCGCTCTACGTGCTGACCGGTCCCGGCGAGCAGTCGGTGCCCGGGCTGGCCGACGCCGGCTCGGCCGTGGTGACGCTGCGCGGCGACCACGGCGGCCGGATCGTGAGCTGGCCGGCCGAGGTGAGCCGGCTGAGCCCGTCCGACGAGGCGTGGTCGGCGGTCGCCCCGCAGGTGGCCGCCAAGCGGCTCAACTCGCCCGAACCGGCGCCCCGGGTGGTGCAGCGGTGGGCCGACGAGTGCACGCTGAGCCGGTTGACGCCGGCCGCGGCGGCGCCGGCCGCCGGTGCCGCGTTGCCGGCCGGGTCGCTCGCGGCCGCCGTCCGGGAGACGCCCGCGACGCGGCGGACCTGGCGACCGTTCCGGCTGCACCGGGTACGCCGGCAGCGTTGACGGGTACGCCGGGCGGACCGGCCGGGGTGCGCCGCCGCCGGCCCGGTCAACCCACGAACGGCGGCACCATGATCTCGCCGCGGGCCACCGGTACGACGTGCCCGGTCACCGTCACCGCGGTGGCGGCCCCGCCGGCGGCGGTCACCCGGCACTCCAGGGTCGAGGGCCGGTGGATCTCGATCCCCTGCCGGACGGTGTACGCGTTCTCCCCGTCGCCGGGCAGCAGGCCGGTGGCGACCAGCCAGACCCCGAGACCCAGCGCCGCCGAGCCGGTGGCCGGGTCCTCGGGCACGCCCAGCCCGACGCCGAACATCCGGACGTACGCGGTCCGCTGCTGCGGGTGCCAGCCCAGCACCATCAGCTGATTCACCCCGTACCGCCGGGCCGCCGCGATGTCGACGGCGGCCCGGGCCACCGCGTCGGGGCGTACCGACAGGTAGGGAAACTCCAGCCCGCAGCCGGCGGTCCGGGGCGGCGGCCCGGCGAGGTCGGTGTCCGCCAGACCCGCCACCGCCAGCAGCGGCCCGGGGTCGAGTTGCGGGCCGAGGGTCGGGGTGCCGCCGCTCAGCGTCGCCTGGCCGTCGGCCACGGTGATCGGCAGCAGCCCGGCGCCGCACTCCTGCACCAGGTCGCCGGCCGGGAAGTCACCGCGCCGGCTGCCGGTGACCGCGGCGCCCACGCTGGGGTGCCCGGCGAACGGCAGCTCGCCGTCGACCGTGAAGATCCGCGCCCGGTACGTCGCACCGGCCCGGGTGGGCGGCAGGATGAACACCGTCTCGGAGAGGTTGAACTCCCGGGTCAGGTCCAGCAACTGCGACGCGGCGAGGTCTTCGGCGCCGAACACCACCGCGAGGGGGTTGCCGGCGAACGGCCGATCGGTGAAGACGTCCACGATCTCGTAACTGAGGCTCGACATGGTGCCCAACCCTAGGCCCGTACGCTTGGGCGGTGACCACGCCGAACCGGGTGTACATCGCCCGCCTCGCCGGGCTCACCGTCTTCGACCCCAACGGTGACCAGGTGGGGCGCGTCCGCGATGCGGTGGCCCGGCTCCGGACCAGCAACCGGCCGCCGCAGGTGGTCGGCCTGGTGGCGGAGATGCCGATGCGTCGGCGCATCTTCCTGTCCATCAACCGGATCACGTCCATCGACGGCGAGGCCGTGGCGCTCGGCAGCGGCACGCTCAACCTGCGGCGCTTCTCGAAGCGCCCGAACGAGCTGCTGGTGCTGGAGGACCTGCTGGACCGGCGGGTCCGGGTCGAGCCGTCCGGCGCCCAGGGCACGGTCGTCGACGTGGCGATGGAGTGCAGCCGCACCGGCGAGTGGGCGCTGTCCCGGATCGCGGTGCGGGAGCACACCGGCCGGCTGACCCGGCGGGGCCATCTGCACCAGGTCGGGTGGGCGGACGTGCGCGGGCTGCTGGGCGCGCCGGACGGGGAACGCGGCACCGCCAACCTGCTGGCCGTGCTGGAGGAGATGCGCCCGGCCGACCTGGCGAACGCGCTGCAGGAGCTGCCGGACGCCCGCCGCAACGAGCTGGCCGCCGCGCTGGACGACGAACGGCTGGCGGACGTGCTCAGCGAGCTGCCCGAGCGGGATCAGGTGGAGATCCTCGCGGCGCTGGACCGGGAGCGGGCGGCGGACATCCTGGAGGAGATGGACCCGGATGACGCGGCCGACCTGCTCAACGAGTTGTCCCCGCCGGAGCAGGACGTGCTGCTGGACCTGATGCGCCCGGACGAGGCCGACCCGGTCCGGCAGCTGCTCAAGTACAACCCGGGTACGGCGGGCAGCGTGATGACCTCCGAGCCGGTGATCATGCCGCCGGACGCGACGGTGGCCGAGGCGCTGGCCCGGATCCGGGAGCCGCAGCTTTCGCCCGCGGTGGCCGCGCAGGTGTTCGTCACCCGCGCGCCGCTGGCCACGCCCACGGGCCGCTACCTGGGCATCGTGCACTTCCAGCGGCTGCTCCGCGAGCCGCCGGCCGAGCTGCTGGGCGGGGTGGTGGACAACGACATCGACCCGCTCCAGCCGGCCACACCGCTTCCGGAGATCACCCGCCGGATGGCCACCTACGACCTGGTGGCGATGCCGGTGGTGGACGCCGCCAACCGGCTGGTCGGCGCGGTGACCGTGGACGACGTGCTGGACCACTCGCTGCCGCGCAACTGGCGCGACCGGGACGCCACGGACGGGCCGGCCCGGGTCCTGGACGCCTCGCACGCCGGGGAGGCCCGCAGTGGTTGACCGTCGCCAGGTGCCCCGGCTGGACCAGCCCACCCAGCCCCGCCGGATCAAGCTGCCCCGGTTCGACCCGGAGGCCTTCGGCCGGTGGGCCGAGGGAACGGCCCGCTACATGGGTACGGCGAACTTCATCGTCTGGATGACGCTTGTCATCTCCATCTGGTTGGGCTGGAACACGCTCGCCCCGTCCCGGCTGCGCTTCGACCCGTACACCTTCACGTTCCTCACCCTGCTGCTGTCCTTGCAGGCCTCGTACGCGGCGCCGCTGATCCTGCTGGCGCAGAACCGGCAGGCCGACCGGGACCGTCTGGCGATGGAGGAGGACCGGCGGCGGGCCGCCATGCAGAAGGCGGACACCGAGTACCTGACCCGGGAGATCGCGGCGCTGCGGATCGCGCTCGGCGAGGTCTCCACCCGCGACTTCGTCCGGTCGGAACTGAGCCGACTGGCGGAGGAGTTGGACGAGCAGAACCGGCGCCGGCAGCGGATCGAGCGGCGCCAGTACGCCCCGGAACGCGGCGGTGGCGAGCCGTTCCTGGACGAGCCGCGGGACGATCTGGACGGGGACTGACCGCCCGGGCAGGTGGACCGGCCGGACAGGGGGACGCCGCGCGCCTCAAGGGGCAGGGCGCGCGGCGCTGTAACGATCGTCGCACCGCCAGAGGTACGGCGTCCAGCAGCAAATCGCCATTTTCTCCCGACAGCCCCCGAAATCCCGCAAGGCGGGGCATCGACTCGCTCACATCCGCACCGGCCACCGGCGGGCCGGTGAACGGCGCCGACGTAGCATTGCCGGCATGTCTGCACCCGCCAGCACCGTCGAGGAAGCGGTACAGGCCGCGCTCGCCACCGTCGACGACCCGGAGATCCGTCGGCCGATCACCGAACTGGGCATGGTCCGTTCGGCCGAGGTCGGCCCGGACGGGGTGGTCCGGGTGGAACTGCTGCTCACCGTGGCCGGCTGCCCGCTGCGCGACAAGCTGCGCACGGACATCACCGCGGCCGTCGGGGCGGTGCCCGGGGTCAGCGGGGTGGAGATCGAGTTCGGGGTGATGAGCCCGGAGCAGCGCCAGGCGCTACAGACCCGGCTGCGCGGCGGCGCCGCCGCCCAGGAGCCGGTGATCCCGTTCGCCCAGCCCGGCTCCCGGACCCGGGTGTACGCGGTGGCCAGCGGCAAGGGTGGCGTCGGCAAGTCCAGCGTGACGGTCAACCTGGCGGCGGCGCTGGCCGCCCGAGGGCTGTCGGTCGGGGTGGTCGACGCGGACATCTACGGTCATTCGGTGCCCCGGATGCTCGGCGCCGACGCCTCGCCCACCCGGGTCGAGGACATGATCATGCCCCCGCAGTCGCACGGGGTGAAGGTGATCTCGATCGGCATGTTCACCGCGGGCAACGCGGCGGTGGTCTGGCGGGGGCCGATGCTGCACCGCGCGTTGCAGCAGTTCCTCGCCGACGTGTACTGGGGCGAACTCGACGTGCTGCTGCTGGACCTGCCGCCCGGCACCGGCGACGTGGCGATCTCGCTCGCCCAACTGCTGCCCAACGCCGAGATCCTGGTGGTGACCACGCCGCAGGCCGCCGCCGCCGAGGTCGCCGAGCGGGCCGGCGCGATCGCCCTGCAGACCCACCAGCGCCTGGTCGGGGTCGTCGAGAACATGTCCTGGCTGGAGCTGCCGGACGGCTCCCGGATGGAGGTCTTCGGCGCCGGTGGCGGTGCGACCGTGGCCGAGTCGCTGAGCCGGGTGCTGGGCGCTCCGGTTCCGCTGCTGGGTCAGGTGCCGCTGGACACCCGGGTCCGGGAGAGCGGCGACGCGGGTACCCCGATCGTGCTGGACGCACCGGACGCACCGGCGGCCCGCGCGCTGAACGCGGTGGCGGACCGGCTCGCGGTCCGCCGGGAGTCGCTGTTGGGCAAGCCGCTCGGGCTGCGTCCGGCCGGTCGCTGACCTGAGCCTGCGAGGCTCAGGTGGCGTCGAGGTCGTAGCTGCGCCGGCTGGCCGGGATCACCGGTCCCGGGCCGGTCTGCGAGGTACCGGTCGAACCGTCCGCGGGCGTGGCTCCGGAGGCGCCGGACAGCTGCGTCGTACCGTTGGCCGTACCGTTGACCGCGCCGGCGCCGTTCGCCGAGCCGGCCCCGTTCGCCCCGTTGGTGCCGTTGCCGCCCCGCAGGCCGGAGCGCAGGTCGGAGCGGATGTCGGCGGACTTCGCGATGTCCTTGACCTCGTTCTGCACGCCCGTCAGGTCCGACTTGATGTCGTTGTACATCCCATGCAGTGGCTTGCGCAGCGCCGCTTCCTCCTCCTCGCTGAGCAGGTGCTTGCGGATGAACGCCTTGGGGTGCAGGTCCTCCAGCCGGATGTCGGTGCCGAGTTCGCGGCTGAGGTCGCTGGTCGCGGAGTTCGCCATGGACCGCAGGTTGCGCAGCAGCCGGAGACCGTCACTGATCACGTTCGGCAGCTTGTCCCCGAAGATCAGCAGGGCGAGGAGCAGCAGGAGACCGACCTCCCACCAGTTCAGATTGTCGAACACGCCCCGCTCCTCTCGTGAGGTCCCGGGCAAGCGTACGCACCGATCCGGCCCAGCAGGCAAGGGGTGAGTCGCCGCTTACTTGGCATCAGCGGCCAACGTCACCGAGGTGGTCTGCCGGGCCGTGCCGCGGCGGTACTCGACGGTCACCACGGAGCCGGGGGCGTACTTGCGGACCAGGGCGATCAGATCGGTCGGTTCGGACAGCGCCCGACCGCCCAGTTTGAGAAGAATGTCCCCGCTCTTCAGCCCCGCGCCGTCCGCCGGGCCGCCCGGCTCGACCCGGGACAGCCGTACCCCGGCGCCCGGCGCCGAGCCCGGACCGGTGTCCGAGCCCACCTGGGCGCCGATCACCGTACGGCGGGCGCGGCCGGTGTCGATAATGTCACTGGCGATCCGCTTGGCCTGGTTGATCGGGATGGCGAAGGCCAGCCCGATGTTCCCGGCCTGCTCCTCGTCGATGGCCAACGACTTGATCACCGAGTTGACCCCGACCACCCGGCCCGCGCCGTCCACCAGCGGTCCGCCGGAATTGCCCTGGTTCACCGCGGCGTCGGTCTGGATGGCCGCGTAGTAGCGCACCGGCCCGCCCGGCTCACCGGCCCGGATCGTCCGGTCGAGCGCGCTCACGATGCCGGCCGTGACCGTGTTGCTGAGCGCCAGCGGGGAGCCGAAGGCCAGCACCGGATCGCCCACCGCGATCGCCTCGGAGTCACCGAACCGCACCGGCGTCAGACCCCCGCGCTGTGCCTTGATGACGGCGATGTCGGATTCCGCGTCCTCGCCCACCACGTTCGCCGTGGTGGTCGAGCCGTCGCTGAACTCGACCGTGGCCGGTCCCCGGCTGCCGTCGACGACATGCTGGTTGGTGATCACGTACCCGTCCGCGGTGGCCACGAAGCCGGACCCCACGCTGGTCCCGTCGGCGCCGCTGGAGCGCACCGTCACCACGCTGGGCAGCAGCCGCTCGGCCACCCCGGCGAACGAGTCGGGCGGCCGTTGCGCCGCCGCCGGCGCCGAGGCGTCCGGCGCACCCAGCGCGGTCGGGGTGGTCGCGCCGCCACGCACCGCGAAGGCAAAGCCGAGCACCCCGCCCAGCGCCCCCGCCAGCAGGGCCGTGACGAGCGAGATCAGCAGGACCGTACGCAGGCCGGGGGTACGCGGGGCGTCCGGGTCGGAGACCGGCTCCGGGTCGATACCGGCACCACCGGCCGGCGGGCGCAGCACGGTGGCCGTCGGCGCCAGCGGATCCCGCCAGGGATCCCGCAGCGCGTCGGACCACCACGGCGACGGCGCGTTCGCGCCGGTCCCCGGCGGCCCACCCGGGTCGGAGCGAGGTGCCGTCGGCGGCATCCCCGCGGGCTGGTGCCAGTTCCAGCCGTCGGTCACGATCGGTGCCTCCCAGTTCGATCCCGGGTCACCGGTCGCACCGTACCGAAGCGGCGTGGCCGCTCCGGGTCGCGGAGTCCGGTTTCCGCATCCAGGATTGCACGGATGCCGCGGGTGCAGTCAGGGTTGTCCCGCGCTGCGCACCCACCGCTGCGAACGCGGGCGGCGGCCGAGGCCCTACGCTCGTACCCGCGAACCACCCCCGTCCCACCGACCCGACGCCTGGAGGTGCCCCATCGGCACGGTCGACCGGTCCGTCCCCTCGACGACCAACCAGGCTCTGCACTTCGCCGAGGCGTACGTCGCCGAGGACATCGTGCTGCGCACCGCGCGCAACCTCGCCCGGGAGGTCGGCCTGGAGGCCGTTGCACCCGGGGTCGGAGCGGCCCTGCGGATGCTCGCGGCCGCCGGAAACGCCCGTGCCGTCGTGGAGATCGGCACCGGCACCGGGGTGAGCGGCGTGTGGCTGCTGCGCGGCATGCGCCCCGACGGGGTCCTCACGACGATCGACGTCGAGTCCGAGTACCAGCGGATCGCCCGGCGGATCTTCGTGGAGGCGGGCTACCCCGCGGGGCGTACCCGGATCATCACGGGCCGCGCCCTGGACGTGCTGCCGCGGCTCGCGGACGGCGCCTACGACCTGGTGTTCGTCGACGCCGACGTGGCGGAGTACGCGGCCTGCGTGGACGCGGCCCTGCGACTGCTGCGTCCGGGCGGGCTGCTCGCGGTCGGCCGGGCGCTGGCCGGCGGGCGGATCGGCGACCCGGCCGCCCGGGACCTGGCGACGGTGACCATCCGCGAGGTCGTGAAGGCCGTACGGGAGTCCGAGGACTGGGTTGCGGCCCTGCTGCCGGCCGGCGACGGCCTGCTCACCGCGGTACGACGCGGCTGAGCGGCGGCTCGGGCCGCGCGAACGCGGCCCGTCCCCCGCCGCCACCCCGCCGCGCTACAGGGTGGCCAGCCAGCGCAGCAGGGTGCGTACGCCCCAACCGGTGGCGCCCTTGGCCAGTTCCGCCGAGTCCGCGCCGGCCCAGGACGGTGCGGACATGTCCACATGCAGCCACCGGTCGCGCAGCTCGCCGGTGAACTCCCGCAGGTAGAGCGCTGCGGTCACCGAACCGGCCCCACCCATCGGCGAGCTGTGCAGGTCGGCGATGTCGCTGCTCAGGTAGTCGACGTAGTCGTCCGCCAGCGGCATCCGCCAGGCCTGTTCGCCGGCGGCGGCGCAGGCGTCCAGCATCGCGCCGGCAAGCTCGTCGTTGTCGCTGTAGAGCGCCGCGGTGCGGCTGCCGAGCGCCACCGCGTTGGCGCCGGTCAACGTGGCGAGGTCGACGAGCAGGTCCGGCGCCAGCCGGTCCCGCGCGTAGCCGAGGGCGTCCGCCAGCACCAGCCGGCCCTCCGCGTCGGAGTTGGTGCTCTCGCTGGTCAGCCCGCCGAAGTGCCGGATCACGTCGCCGGGCCGGAACGCCGAACCGCTGACCATGTTCTCGGCCAGCGGTGCCAGCGCGGTGATCCGGACCGGCAGCCGCAGCGCGGCGGCGCCGATGGTGGCGGCCAGGATGGCGGCGGCACCACCCATGTCCTTGCGCATCAGCTTCATCGCTTCCCGCGGCTTGATGGACAGGCCGCCGGTGTCGAAGGTGATGCCCTTGCCGACCAGCACCACGTGCAGGCTCGCCTGCTCCGGCTGCCAGGCCAGTTCGACCAGCCGGGGCGGGCTGACCGAGCCGCCACCGACCGCGAGGACCCCGCCGAAGCCCTCGTCCGCGAGCCACTCCGGCCCGCGTACCCGTACCTCAAGGCCCGGGTGCCCGGCCGCCACCGTCTCGATCCGGTCGGCGAACCAGCCGGGATTCTTCACCGACGAGGGCATGTTGGTCAGATCCCGGGCCAGCCGGGTGGTCTCGGCGGTGACCCGGGCCGCCGTCAGCGGCTCCGCGGCCGCCGCCGGATCGGCCAGCACGAGCAGCACGAGGGGTTCCGCGCCCGACCCGGCGTCCGCACCCGGCTCGGCGTCGGCCGCCGGGCCGGCGGCAAGTCGGCCGTCCGCCGCCGGGTCGCCCGCCGCGGTGCTGGTCGCGGCGGCGCCGGTCGCGGCGGCGCTGGTCGCGGCGGCACCGGCCGCCGGCAGGCGGAACCGGTACGAGGCCAGCCACAGTCCCTCGGCGATCCCGCGGACCGCGGCGGGGCCGGCCTCGGTGGGCAGCGCCACGGCGACCGTGCCGGCGAGCGCGCCGGAGCGGGCCAGCCCGGCGCCCGCCGCCCGCCAGTCGGCCTCGGTGCCGCCGCCGATGCCCAGCAGCACCAGGCGCTGCACCGGGTCGGCCGGCCGGACCGCCACGTACGCCTCACCCGGGCGGCCGGAGTGCCGCACGGCCGGCAGCAGCGCGGCGGCGTCGGCCCGGACCTCCTGCGGCGGCGCCCAGGCACCGGAGACCACTTCGGCCCCGCCGGCCCCGGCGGCACCATCCGCCCCGGCGGCACCATCCGCCGCGGCGGCACCATCCGCCGCGGCGGCACCATCCGCCGGCCGGACGGATAGGACGAGCACGTCGTGCCCGGTGGGTTCGGCGACTGGGCGGATCTGGAGCACCCGGGATACCTCCGCAACGAGAAAACGGCGGGTCACCCCGCCGACGGCGAACGGCCCGACCGCTGCCGCGGCCGGACCGTTCGACATTCAATCAGCCGACGGCGGCCTTCAGCGCGTCGCCGAGCGCGTTGGCCTCATCAGGTGTCATCTCAACGACGAGCCGGCCGCCACCCTCCAGCGGCACCCGCATGACGATGCCCCGGCCCTCCTTGGTGACCTCCAGCGGACCGTCGCCCGTCCGCGGCTTCATCGCCGCCATGTCGTCTCCCCTCAGACCTTCATCAGGGGTCCGTGGGTTGCCCCACAGCCACTTCGCCAGCACTGCCACGGGGAACCCGCGGCGTCGAGCAACGATTTTCCCTGATGAACACCGCCGGACCCAAACCGAGCCAGTCTTGATATGACAGCGTCTAGCATATATCGCAAATCACTGTCACAATGTGCGGTCATGCAGGCACGGTCGGCTCTCTTCGACCTCTACGGGGACTACCTGCGCCCGCGCGGTGGGCGCGCGCCGGTGGCCGCCCTGGTCAGACTACTGACTCCGCTCGGCATCGCGGCACCCGCGGTCCGCACAGCGGTGTCCCGGATGGTTCGCCAGGGCTGGCTGCACCCGTTGCGGCTGTCCAGCGGCCCGGGATACTCGATCACCCCAAAGGCCGCACGCCGGCTGGACGAGGCGGCTTCCCGGATCTACCGGACCGGACGCAGCGGCTGGGACGGGCGGTTCGACCTGCTCGTGCTCGACGGTCCGACCAACCGGCGGGACCGGCAGCGGCTGGGCGCCAACCTCAGCTTCCACGGCTACGGCATGCTCGACGAACGCACCTGGGTGGCCACCCGCCCGGGTGAGGACATCGACGGGCTGCTGGGCGAGGCCGGCGTCCGCTTCGAGCGGTTCACCTCCATCCACGCCGCCGGCACGCCGGGCGCGGTCGGGGTGGTCCGCCGCGCCTGGGACCTGACCGAGATCGGCGAGGCGTACCAGCGGTTCGTGGCCGAACAGCGACCGCTGGTCACCGCCGTCACGGCCCGCAGCAGCGACGAGGACGCGTACGCCGCCCGGTTCCGGCTGGTGCACGCCTGGCGTACGTTCCTGTTCCGCGATCCGCAACTACCCCCGGCGCTGCTTCCGGACCGGTGGCCGGGCACCAGCGCGGCCACCTTCTTCGACCGGCACGCCAGCCGGCTCCGGCCGGCCGCCGACCGGTTCGTGGACCACTGCCTCGGCAACGCCCCCTCCGCGGCCGTCGGCCGGGGCCGGAAGGCCAGCGCCCGGACAATCCGACCGAAGGGCCCCCGCCAGTGACCGACCCGCTGCTCGTCGACCGCACCGATGCCGTGGTCACGCTGACCCTCAACCGCCCGGAGGCGCTGAACTCCCTCGACATCCAGCTCAAGGAGGCACTCCGCGACACCCTCGCCGAGCTGGAGCAGGACCGCAGCTGCCGGGCCGTGGTGCTCACCGGCGCCGGTACGGGCTTCAGCGCCGGACAGGACCTGCGGGAACACACCGCCACCCTGGAGTCGGGCACCGGCGACCCGCTGGAGACCGTCCGGCAGCACTACAACCCCATCGCCGCCCTGCTGGGCGATCTACCCAAGCCGGTGGTGGCGGCGGTCCGCGGGATGGCCGCCGGCGCGGGCGCCTCGCTCGCCTTCCTCGCCGACTTCCGCGTCGGCGGCCCGAGCACCAGCTTCCTGATGGCCTTCGCCCGGGTCGGGCTGGCCGGCGACACCGGCGTGTCCTGGTCGCTGCCCCGGCTGGTCGGCCACGCCAAGGCCGTCGAGCTGTTGATGCTGGCCGAGCCGGTACGCGCCGCCGAGGCGCACCGGCTGGGTCTGCTCACCCGGCTTGTCGACGACGACGAACAGGTGCTGCCGGTGGCGCAGGAACTGGCCGCCCGGCTCGCGGAAGGCCCGACCGTCGCCTACGGGGCGATCAAGCGGCAGCTCTCGGTGGGCGACGCCGGCACGCTCTCCGCGGCGCTGGCCGCCGAGGCACAGGCGCAGACCATCTGCGGGGCGACCAGCGACCACCGCGCCGCCACGGCCGCCTTCGTCGGCAAACAGAAGCCGCAGTTCGAGGGCCGCTGACCCGTACCCGGGACGGGCCGCGCCCGGGACGAGGGGCACCGCCCCGGACGGGACCCGGACATCGCGCTTACCCGATCCGTACATCAGGGTCGTAGCGTTGCGGGCATGGCCAATCGGGACACCGTCGCGCACCTGCTGCGCCGGGCCACCTTCGGGCCGACCGCCGCCGAGGTGGACGCGGCCGTCCGGGTCGGCGTCGACGCCACCCTGGACCGGCTGCTCCGGCCGACCGGCCCGGACGCCGGCGCGACCGCCACCCCGCCGCCGCGGCTCGGCCCGGACCCGGCCGCGGGCCTGGGCGCCAAACCGGACCGCGAGCAGCGGCAGAAGGCGAACCAGCAGCGGGCCGTCCAGGTCCGGCAGGTCATCGAGTGGTGGCTGGACCGGATGGTGGCGGCCGACCACCAGCTCGCCGAGAAGCTGCTGTTCTTCTGGCACGGCCACTGGGCCACCAGCGTCAAGAAGGTCCGCTCCGCCCAGCTCATGCTCGGTCAGCTGGCGACCCTGCGCCGGTACGGGGACGGCCCGTTCGGCGACCTGGTGACGGCGATGGTCCGCGACCCCGCCCTGATCGTCTGGTTGGACGGGCAGAAGAACACCCGCCGGGCACCGAACGAGAACCTCGCCCGGGAGCTGATGGAGCTGTTCACGCTCGGCATCGGCCACTACACGGAGGCCGACGTCAAGGCCGGCGCCCGCGCGCTCACCGGCTGGACGGTCGACCGGCGTACCGGCACCGCCCACTTCGACCGGCGCCGGCACGACCCGGGCCCGAAGACCATCCTGGGCCGGACCGCGGCCTTCGACGCCGAGGCGTACGCCCGGCTGCTGGCCGACCGGCCGGAGTCGGCCGCCTTCGTGGCCGACCGGCTGTGGTTCCGGTTCTGCGGCGGCCCGGCGCCGGACCTGCCGGTCCGGCCGGACGTCACCGCAACGCTGCGGGAGGTGCTGACCGCCGGCCAGTTCAGCGGTACGGCGAGCCAACTGGTCAAACAGCCCGTCGAGTGGGCCGTGGGCGCGATGCGGCAGCTCGGCATCCGCCCCTCGGCCCTGTCCGACCAGCAGCGCCGGCAGCTCGTCGCCGGCCTGGACGGGTTGGACCAGGTGCCGCTGCGACCGCCCAGCGTCGGCGGCTGGCCGGCGGGGACGGCCTGGCTGACCACCGGCGCCCTGCAGGCCCGGATGCGGCTGGCCCAGCTGTTCGCCAACCAGATGGCACCGGCGGTCCGCCAGGGACTCGCGGCGGCGCCCGCACCGGGCCGGCTCGACGCGCTGGCCCGGCTGCTCGTGGTCGACGCCTGGACGCCGCGCAGCCGGGCCGCGCTCACGCCGCTGGCCGGCGATCCGCGCCGGCTGGTCGCGGCGGCGCTGGTCAGTCCCGAGTACACGGTGAGTTGAACGGAGGCGGCATGGATCTCCTCACCCGACGCAGGTTCCTGATCGGCAGCGGCGTGGTCGGCGCGGCCGCGCTCGCCGCGGGCGGAACGACGTACGCGCTCTCCGACCTGCTGGACACCGCCGGTGACCGCGACCCGGAGGCCCGCACGCTGGTCCTGCTGACCCTCTACGGCGGCAACGACGGGCTGAACACGGTCATCCCGTACGCCGATCCCGCCTACCACGACGCGCGGGGCGACATGGCGTACCCGGCCGAGCAGGTCAAGCCGCTGGACGGCGGGCTCGGGCTCAACCCCGCCCTCGGCGGCCTGCACCAGCTGTGGACGCAGGACCGGCTGGCGGTGGTCCGCGGGGTCGGCTATCCCCGGCCGGACCGCAGCCACTTCCGGTCCATGGACATCTGGCAGACCGCCGAACCGGACCGGCCGGGCAACACCGGCTGGCTGGGCCGGTGGCTCGACGGCGCCGGCGCCGACCCCCGGCTGGCCGTGTCGTTCGAACCGGCGCTGCCGCCGCTGCTGGCCGGTGCCCGCAGCGCGGGTGCGGCCGTACCGGTCGCCGACCGCCGGGCCGCCGGGCTGCCCGACCGGACCCTCGCCGCCTTCGCGGCACCCGCCGACGAGCCGCCGGCGCAGGCCCGCGCCGCCGCCTGCTTCGCCGACCTGCGCGCGGTCTCGGCCATGATCTCGGCGGTACGCGACGGAGCCGGCTCGGCCGACGCAGACGACGGCGCGGACTCGGCGACCGCGACCGGCGGCGGTCACACCCCGCTGGACGCGCAACTGGACCTGGTGGCGCAGTGCGTCGAGGCCGGCGTCTCCACCCGGGTGTTCTCGGTCTCGCTGGGCGGCTTCGACACCCACGCTGACGAGAAGCAGCTCCAGGCCGTGCTGCTGGGCATGCTCGACCGGGCGCTGATCCGGTTCGTCGACCGGATGAACCGGACCGACGCCGGCCGCAAGGTCGCGGTGGCGGTCTACTCCGAGTTCGGCCGGCGGGTCCGGGCCAACGCCTCGGACGGCACCGACCACGGCACGGCCTCGGACGTCTTCCTGCTCGGCGCCGGGGTGCGCGGCGGCCTGTACGGCGAGCAGCCCAGCCTCACCGACCTGGACGACGGCGACCTGAAGTTCACCACCGACTTCCGCGACGTCTACGCCACGCTGCTGGAGCGGGTGTTGGACAGCGACCCGGCGCCGGTGCTGAACGGCTGGCGCGGCCGGCTGGACGGCACGCTGCGCTAGCTAGTCGTCCTCCTCCGGATCCTGGTTGGCCTCGGCGCCGAGCACGAACGCCTGCATGGCCAGCTCGTTGCGGGCCGGCGAGACGAACGCCGGCAGCTCCCGCGGGCCGAGTTCCAGGACGTACGACCAGAAGACCCGGGCCGCCTCCGCCGCCGAGCTGGCCTCGATCGGCAGGTCGACGCTGACCAGCCAGCTCCGCCGGGTGCCGGGCGCCGCCACCCGGCCCGACCAGCGGCGGAAGGTCTCACCGGGGATCGGCGTCACCGGTCCCCGCAGCGCGAGGTCGGCCGCCGGCACCGGCCGGTCCAAGGCGCGGCGCAGGTAGGAGACCACCAGCGGGCCGCCGTTGCCGGCCACCGGGTCGTCCGGGTCGTCCGGGTCGTGTCCCGGCACCCCGCCGGCCGGGCTGACCCGGCCCACGGCCACCACGAGCGGCGTCTGCTCGTCCCGGACCACCAGAACGTCGTCACCGGAGCGTGGCCCGGCCCGGTCGGTCAGACCGGCCAGCTCCAGCACGTCGTGCTGCACCAGCCGCTCGGCCTCGAACCGCTCGGCCGGGATCACCACCGCCCAGGCACTCCTGCGGTCGCTCACGCCGGCACCGCCCGGACGGCAGCGGAGACGTGGCAACCGACCAGGTGGTCATCGACCATGCCGGTCGCCTGCATCAACGCGTACGCCGTGGTCGGACCCACGAAGCGGAACCCGGAGCGCTTGAGCGCCCGGGACATCGCGGTGGACTCGGGGGTGATCGCCGGCACCTCGGCGAAGCGGGCCGGCCGGGTCGAGCGGGCCGCGGGAGCGAAGCCCCACAGCAACTCGGTCAGCCCGGCGGGCAGGTCGAGCGCCGCGCGGGCGTTCGCGATCGCCGCCTCGATCTTGGCCCGGTTGCGCACGATGCCGGCGTCGCCGAGCAGCCGCTGCACGTCCGCGTCACCGAAGCCGGCCACGGCCTCGATCCGGAAGCCGGCGAAGGCCCGCCGGAACGCCTCGCGCTTGCGCAGAATGGTGAGCCAGGAGAGCCCGGACTGGAACGCCTCCAGGCAGAGCCGCTCGTAGAGGCCGTCGTCGTCGCGCACCGGCCGGCCCCACTCGCCGTCGTGATAGGCCGCGTAGTCGGGGGTGCTGGCTCCCCACGCACAGCGTGGCAGCCCGTCCGCCCCCGTCACCAGATCAGTCACAGCACCACGGTAGGCCACCGGACCGACACCGCCGCGCACCACCGCCCGGCTCCCGGCCATGGCCCTTGCCAGCGCAACGAGACTTGCCTATCGTCCGAGGTTACCGACGGGTAGGGCGGAGGGACGCGATGCGCGAACTACCGGACGTCATCGCCTGGTCGATCCCGGCGTTCCTCCTGCTGATCGTGCTGGAACGGATCTCGTACCTGCTGCACCGGGACGACGACGAACTCGGCTACGGGCGCGCGGACACGGCGACCAGCCTGGCCATGGGACTGGGCAGCGTCGGGGCCGACATCCTGTGGAAGATCCCGATCGCCGCGGCCTACGCCGTGCTCTACACGCTCACCCCGGCGCGGATGCCGGACGCCTGGTGGATCTGGCCGCTGCTGCTGCTCGGCCAGGACTTCTGCTACTACTGGTCGCACCGCAGCCACCACGTCGTCCGCGTGCTCTGGGCCAGCCACGTCGTGCACCACTCCTCGCAGCGGTTCAACCTGTCGACCGCGCTGCGCCAGCCGTGGACCGGGCTGACCTCGTGGCTGTTCTACCTGCCGCTGATCCTGCTCGGGGTGCACCCCGCGGTGCTGGCCTTCCTCGGCTCGGTGAACCTGCTGTACCAGTTCTGGATCCACACCGAACGCATCGACCGGTTGCCCCGGGCCGTCGAGGCCGTGCTGAACACGCCCTCGCACCACCGGGTGCACCACGCCTCGCAGGGCAGCTACCTGGACCGCAACTTCGGCGGCATCCTCATCGTCTGGGACCGGATGTTCGGCACCTTCGCACCGGAGCGGGAGCGCTGCGTGTACGGGCTGACCACGAACATCGGCACCTACAACCCGATCCGGGTCGCCTTCCACGAGTACGTCGCCATCGGGCGGGACCTGCGGGCGGCCAGCGGCTGGCGGCAGCGACTCGGCCACCTGTTCCGGCCGCCGGGCTGGCAGCCGGCCGCCGGTTACCCGATCGGGACGCCCGGCGACCCGAGCACCGCGACGGCCGGCGACCCGGGCACCGCGGTGCCCGCGCTCACGGCAGCCGCCCCTGCTCCACCAGCCGCGCCAGCCGCCGCAACGCGCCGGTGAGGCCGAACTTCGAGCCGGGCCACAGCACCGGCCAGGCCACCCGCCCGGCGGCGCCGCCCGGCAGGTGAAACCACTCGTGCCAGACCACCTGGGTGCGGTCCCGGTCCATCTGGGTGCAGCGCAACACACCCGGCCCGCGCAGCAACGCACCGGTGTGCACCACCCGCACCTCGTACGGCGGGTCCACCCGGACCACCCGCATCTCGTCCCGGAGCACGGCCGGGCCGATGCTGGTGACGGCCTCGATCCGGCTGCCCTCGCCGCCGTCGCCCTCGACCACCCGCACCCGGGTGAACGGGATCCACTCCCCCTGCCGGTCCCAGGCGGTGAACGCCGCGAAGACCCGCTCCGCCGGGGCGGCCACGATCACCGTGGCCGTCACCTCGCCGGCCCCGGGGCGGGCCGCGGCGCGCAACTCCTCGGCGTCGGGGGTTCGGTCACGCCCGCTCCGAGCGCGCCGTCACCTCGGACGACGAGGCGTCGGGCGCGCTGCCGGCATACCGGTCGGACGGGGTTGCCGAGGTCACCGGCTCGGCCGGGTCGGCGGCCGTACCGGGCGACTCGCCGTTCAGGGTCGCGGTGTCGCCGCCCGCGGGCGCGGCGACGGCCACGGGTTCGGTCCCGGTCTCCGATCCGTCGGCCGGCGTCGCCACCGGGACCGGGTCGGCGCCGTCGGCGCCGGCCGGGTCGGCGGCGACGTCCTCGGCGTCGGTGCCCGGCGTTTCGCCCGTCGCGGCCCGCAGCGCCGCGTCCCGGGTCTGCCGGAAGGCGTCCGCGTCGGCGGTCCGTCCCTCGCGCAACGCGGTGACCTCCGCCTCAAGCACGCCGATCAGCTCGTCCTTGTAGCCGATGTCGTAGGCCGCCCGCCGCATCGCCTCGTCGACCTGCGCCATCCGGTACCCCCGCAGGGCGGTGTCGAAACGGACGTCGGTCACGTCGCCCTCCTGGAGGGGACGACCGGACGGCAGCGGAACGGAACGGCCGTCCGGCTCGGCCGGCGCCAGGCCGGGATCGCCGCCGGTCACCAACACCGCCACGCCGAAGACCACCGCCGCGACGGTCAGCGCCGCGACCAGAATGAGCAAAAGCTGACCCATGGCCCCGATCGTGGCATGCCGGGGAGTATCGGGGTAGCCCGCCACACGAGCCGGTCCGCTGTAGTTGGCGCTCGGCGCGGCGACGCGGGGCGCCGCCGGAGCGCCCGGCCGGGAGCGATGCCGCAGGTCGCGGCCCCGGAACCGGCGGCAGCGGCCGTGGTACGCGGTGCCGGAAAACCCGCGGGCAAGGTTCCCGCCTGTCGGGCCGGCCGGCGCCCCCGCTGGGCCGCGCGGGCGCCGGCGGATCGACCGGGGGCGCCGTCTGCCGGCCCGAACGGCGGCGGCGGTCGCCCGTCCCGCCGGGCCTGGCCTGCCGTTCGTGTTGGATTCACGACCAGCGCAGAACGTTCTTCCGCCAAGCGTAGAGAATGCCAAGCGCGAGGACCGCCACGAAGATCGCCATCTCCACCACGGTCGCCGCGCCGAAGCCCGGCCGATCGAAGATCACCGCCCAGGGAAAGAGGAAGACCGCCTCGACTGCGAACAGCACGTACAGATAGGCGAAGACGTAGTAGCGGATCTGCATCTGCGCCCAGTCCTCGCCCACCGGGTCCAGCCCGCACTCGTAGCTCACCCGCTTGCCGGGCGGATCGGCCGGGGCGGCCGGCCGCAGGACGCGGTTGGCCGCGAAGGCGGCCACGAACACCCCGGCGCCGGCCAGCAGGAGGAGACCGAGCGTCGCGTACGAGCCGAGATAGCCGGTCATGGCCGGCAGCCTACCGCCGGCCGGCGCCGGCGTCCGGCAGCGTACGCCCCCGATCCGACGCCGGCCGTTACTGATTTGTTTCACGCACGACTAGTGCCCTTCGGCAACTACCTGCGAATAATGAACAGCCCTGACTGCGCTACCCGGAGGGACGATGGCGCGCGACGACACCGGACGGCCGCTTCCCGGCTACCCGAGGCCCGCCCGCATCCGCGCGACGTTACTGGTCAGCGGCTTGGCCGCGGCGCTGTGCGCCGGTTCCCTGCTGGCCGGGGCGACCGCGTCGGCAAGCGTTCGCCCGGCCCGGCTGGCGCTTCCCGCCGGGTTCGTCGTGGACGCCGACCCGCCGACCCCCGGTGGCACGGACGGCGACCCGCCACCCACCGAGTCCGCGGAGCCCACCGACACGGCCGAGCCGCCGCAGACCCCCGGCTCCCCCGCGCCGCCGACCGAGACGACCCCCACCACCAACCCGACCACCTCGGCACCGGCACCGACCACGCCCGCGCCGCCGGCCTCCGGCGCGCCCACCACCCCGCCGGTGCAGCCCACGCCGCCCGGCACGCCCGGGCAACCCGGGCCGCAGCAGCCGGGGCAGCCGCACCGCGGCGTGTACGTCACCACGGACGACATCACCCTGCCCGAGTCCTACTGGTCCGACGACGACACCATGGCCGACCTGCGGGTCACCATCGCGAACACCGGTGAGGTCGACGAGCTGGTGCAGTTGGCGTACGCGCTGCCCGAGGGCGTGACCGACGCCGGCACCCGCGGCTGCGAGGCCGAGCCCACCGGCGGCCGCTGCACCGCCTGGACGGTGGCGGCCGGCGCGCGGTTCCGGACCCACCTGCGGCTCCGGGTCGACGGCGACGCCTGGCGGACCATGCCGTTGAGCGGATCCGTCCAGGTCACCGCGAGCCGGCCGAATGCGCCGGCGGTGACCGACAACCAGGGTTTCGCGGTGCTCTTCCCCGCCGGCCCGCCGGACCCGGGGTGTCGCTGGCCGCCGGTGAGGTCAGCTTCGACATCACCGGCCAGGCCACCACCCTCGACGTCCGCCTGGGCAACACCGGCCGGGTGGACACCACCGGCACCGTCGAGGTGGTCCTGCCCACCGGGGTCACCGTGCCGAGCATGCCGCCGGGCTGCGTCGCCGAGGCCCCGGACCGTACCCGGTGCGACCTCGGCCCGATCGTCGCCGGCCAGGTCGGTACGGCCCGGTTGCCGGTGGCCGCGACGCCGGAGGCGCAGCGCAACGCGCCGCTGTCCGGCGCGGTGATCGGCACGCTGGCACCCCGGGCCGGCAAGGCCAAGACGATCCAGCTCAGCTTCCGGATCGTGGCGGTTGCCGCGCTGGCCACACCCGTGGTCTCCGCCGCGCCCACCGGCTCGCAGGGCGCCCTTCCGCCGCTGGCCGGTGCGGGTCGCGAGACCGGCATGACCCGGGTCCAGAAGCTGGCCCTCGTCCTCATCGGGGCCTCGATGCTGCTGGTCGTCCTGGCGCTCGCGCTGGCAACCGGTACGTTGCGGCGGCGGATGGGCGAACAACGACGACCGCCGGTGGTCGACGCCGGCGGCGCGGTCGACTGAGGGCGTGATCTGAGTTACCCCTGGGGGAGTTGAGACAGCAACTATCCCCTTCGTCCGCTTAGCCGCGAGCCATCCTCCACCTCTTGCCGACTGATCCATGGCCGTTTCGACGTAGGCTCAGGGGTGACAGGACGGTGCCGGCACTGTCGCCGGATCCCGTCGCCGGCTTACAGGAGAAGTCCCGCGGCTGGGGAGGCGACGTCACCGGCAGGCTCACGCACGCCGGTACGTGTTGCGGCCCCGGCGCGGCGTCGAGCGAAGCGAGGTAGGACCGTGAACAAGCAGGTCCGTCAGCTGGACCGGGTCGTGATCCGGTTCGCCGGGGACTCGGGCGACGGTATGCAGCTGACCGGTGACCGGTTCACTTCGGAGACGGCGCAACTGGGCAACGACATCTCCACCCTGCCCAACTTCCCGGCCGAGATCCGCGCGCCGGCCGGCACGCTGCCGGGCGTGTCGAGCTTCCAGGTGCACTTCGCCGACTACGACATCCTCACCCCGGGTGACTCGCCAAACGTGCTGGTCGCGATGAACCCGGCCGCGCTCAAGGCGAACCTGGGCGACCTGCCGCGCGGCGCGGACATCATCGTCAACACGGACGAGTTCACCAAGCGCAGCCTGGCCAAGGTGGGCTACCAGAGCAACCCGCTCGAAGACGGCACGCTGGACGGCTACGCGCTGCACCCGGTGGCGCTCACCTCGATGACGGTCGGCGCGCTCGCCGAGCACGACGTGTCCAAGAAGGACGCCGAGCGGGCCAAGAACATGTTCGCGCTCGGCCTGCTCTCCTGGATGTACTCCCGCCCCTACGCCTCGACGCTGCGCTTCCTGGAGCGCAAGTTCGCCGCCCGCCCCGAACTGGTGGCGGCCAACGTGGCGGCCTTCAAGGCCGGCTGGAACTTCGGCGAGACGACCGAGGACTTCGCGGTCCGCTACCAGGTCAAGCCGGCGCAGATGGCCCCGGGGACGTACCGGAACATCACCGGGAACGCCGCGCTGGCGCTGGGTCTGGTCGCCGCCGGTGTCCGGTCCGGGCTGCCGGTGTTCCTCGGCGCGTACCCGATCACCCCGGCCTCGGACATCCTGCACGAGCTGAGCAAGCACAAGCGGTTCGGCGTGACCACCATGCAGGCCGAGGACGAGATCGCCGCGATCGGCGCCGCGCTGGGCGCCTCGTACGGCGGCTCGCTCGGGGTGACCACGACCAGCGGACCGGGCGTGGCGCTCAAGGGCGAGACCATCTCCCTGGCCGTGGCCCTGGAACTGCCGCTGGTGGTGGTGGACGTGCAGCGGGCCGGACCGTCCACCGGCATGCCCACCAAGACCGAGCAGGCCGACCTGAACATGGCGCTGTTCGGCCGGCACGGCGAGGCGCCGGTCGCGGTGGTCGCGCCGCGCTCCCCGTCCGACTGCTTCTTCGCGGCGCTGGAGGCGGCCCGGATCGCCCTGACCTACCGCACGCCGGTGATCCTGCTGTCGGACAACTACGTCGCGAACGGCTCCGAGCCTTGGCTGCTGCCCGAGGTGGAGTCGCTGCCGGACCTGCGGGTCGAGTTCGCCAGCGGGCCGAACGGTCCGGACGGCACCTTCCTGCCGTACCTGCGCGACCCGGCCACCCTGGCCCGGCCGTGGGCCATCCCCGGTACGCCGGGCCTGGAGCACCGGATCGGCGGGCTGGAGAAGGCCGACAAGACCGGCGACATCTCGTACGACCCGGCCAACCACGACTTCATGGTCCGGACCCGGGCGGCGCGGATCGAGAGCATCCCCGTCCCCGACATCGAGGTGGAGGATCCGGACGACGCCGCCCGGGTGCTGGTCCTGGGCTGGGGATCGACGTACGGGCCGATCGGCGCCGCCTGCCGGACGCTGCGCCAGCGCGGGCTGCCGGTGGCCCAGGCGCACCTGCGGCACCTCTCGCCGCTGCCGGCGAACCTGGCCGAGGTGCTGCGCCGGTACGAGCGGGTGGTGATCCCGGAGATGAACCTCGGCCAGCTCGCGCACGTGATCCGGGCGCGCTATCTGGTCGACGCGATCGGCTACAACCAGGTCCGCGGCCTGCCGTTCACGGCGGCCGAGCTGGAGACCATGCTGGAAGAGGTAGTCAAGAATGCCTGAACCCGTCAGCCTGAAGCTCACCGCGAAGGACTTCAAGTCCGACCAGGAGGTGCGCTGGTGTCCCGGCTGCGGGGACTACGCGATCCTGGCCGCCGTGCAGGGGTTCATGCCGGAACTCAACATCCCCCGCGAGCGGATCGTCTTCATCTCCGGCATCGGCTGCTCGTCGCGCTTCCCGTACTACATGAACACGTACGGGATGCACTCGATCCACGGTCGGGCGCCGGCGATCGCCACCGGGCTCTCGGCAACCCGTCCGGACCTGTCGGTGTGGGTGGTGACCGGGGACGGTGACGCGCTCTCGATCGGCGGAAACCACCTGATCCACGCGCTGCGGCGGAACGTCAACCTCAAGATCCTGCTGTTCAACAACCGGATCTACGGGCTGACGAAGGGCCAGTACTCGCCCACGTCCGAACTCGGCAAGATCACCAAGTCGACCCCGGTCGGCTCGGCCGACTCGCCGTTCAACCCGCTGTCGCTGGCGCTGGGCGCCGAGGCCACCTTCGTGGCCCGGACCATCGACTCGGACCGCAAGCACCTCCAGTCGGTGCTGCGGGCCGCGGCCGCGCACCCCGGATCGGCCTTCGTGGAGATCTACCAGAACTGCAACATCTTCAACGACGGCGCCTTCGAGGAGTTGAAGGAGCCGGCGACCCGGGACGACTACCTGATCCGGCTGGAGCACGGCCAGCCGATCACCTTCGGCCGCGACGGCGAGTTCTGCGTGGTACACCCGCCCGGCGCCTTCGGCCTGGAGGTCCGGGACACCGCCTCGGTGGCGCCCGAGGACATCGTCGTGCACGACGCGACGGTGGCCGAGCCCGCGTACGCGTTCGCGCTCTCCCGGCTGCCCGGCTTCGACCTGCGGAACACCCCCATCGGCGTGTTCCGCAACGTCGAGCGCCCCACCTACGACGGGATCGTGCAGGAGCAGGTGGCCGCGGCCCGCACGGCGGACACCGCCAGCCCGCAGGAGCGGCTGGGCGCCCTGCTCAACGCCGGCGACACCTGGACCATCCTCTGACTGTGCGCGGCCCGGGCTCCCGCCGCTGACGCGGCGCGGACCCGCGCCGCGTCGGGTCGGGTCGGCGGCTCAGCGCGGTGTCGGGTCGGCGGCACGGGTCGGCGGTACGGGTCGGGTCGGCGGTACGGAGCCCGGAGCCGCGGGACGGGAGATCGGTCACGCGAGCAGGCCGGCCAGCATGAGCCGCAGCACCCGCAGTTGGGCGGCGACGTGGGGTTCGCCGAGCGCGCGGCTGAGCAGGAAAGCTCCCTCGAAGGTGACGAAGACGTGGTCGGCCAGTTCCTCGGCGTCGATCCCCCCGTCGGCGCGGCCGAGGAAGGCCGCCCGCACCAGTTCGGCGATCGCCGTCCGCCAGGTCCGGACCACCTCGGCGATCTGGTCCGCCGTACCGGAGTCGATGAGTTGGCGCTCGGTCAGCACGCTGATGTAGAGGCAGCCGGTCTCCTCCTCGACCACCGTGCCCGCCACCTGCTCGAAGTGGGCCAGGAACGCCAGTAGCCGTGCGGCCGGGTCACCGAGTGGAGCGACCTCGGCGAGCGCCGCGGCGAGCAGGCGGTGATCGGCCGCCGCGATCCGGGCCACCAACGCGCGGGCCAACTCCTGCTTGCCGGCGAAGTGGTGGAAGAAGGCACCCTTCGACGTGCCCGAGGCGGCCACGACGCCGTCCACCGTCGTGGAGCCGAAGCCGTATTCGAGCACGAGCCGTTCGGCTGCCTCAAGGATGCGTTCCCGCGTCGCGGTGCTGTCGCGTGCCATACAGACCCTTTGTATCAGACTGTTTGGTCTGCTTCAATCAGACCAAACAGTCTGATACAAGGAGTGACCATGACCTTCGTCCTGTCCGACACGGGCCGCTACGTCACGGATGGCGGCCTGGAGACCGACCTCATCTACCACCGCGGGCTGGACCTTCCCGCATTCGCCTCCTTTCCGCTGGTGGAGGACGAGACCGGCCGCGGCCACCTGACCGACTACTACGACGGGTACGCCGCCATAGCGCGGCGCGCCGGTGCCGGCCTACTGCTGGAGGCGCCGACGTGGCGGGCGAACCCGGACTGGGGCGCTACCCTCGGCTACGACGCGGCGGCGCTGGACCGGGTCAATCGAGCGGCCATCGCGCTGCTGCACCGGATCGGCCAACGCCTGACCGGCATCGACGACATCGTGGTGTCGGGAGTGATCGGACCCCGTGGCGACGGCTACGTCGCCGACCAGCGGCCCGAGGTCGCCGGGGCGGCGCGCTACCACCGCCCGCAGATCGAGGCGTTCGCGGCCGCCGGCGCCGACCTCGCGCACGCCATGACGATGACGACCACCGCCGAGGCCGCCGGGATCGTGCGGGCCGCCAACGAGGTGGGTCTGCCCGTCGCCATCTCGTTCACCGTGGAGACCGACGGACGCCTGCCCGACGCCACCCCGCTCGGCGTCGCGATCGCCGAGGTCGCCACCGCCGGCCCGGTCGCATACTTCGGGGTCAACTGCGCCCACCCCGACCACATCGCCGGTGGTCTCGACGACGACTCCGCCACCCGCTCGATCGCCGCCCTCCGGCCGAACGCCTCACGCCGGACCCACGCCGAACTGGACGTCGCGGAGGATCTCGACGAGGGCGACATCCCCGACCTGCGCGTGGCGCTGGACGCACTGCGGCAGCACCTGCCGGCGGTACGCATCGTCGGCGGCTGCTGCGGCACCGACGCCCGCCACGTCGCGGCCCTCTGGGACCGCTAGCGGCGCGGGCGATCGACGTGCCGCATCCTTGGAGGGACCGGCAATAGGACTGGCGGGGGCTGCGGCGCGCCCTGGAGCTTCGCCCGGCGGCGTTGTCGTCTCGACTTTGCGGGATGGTGTCGTATCGGGGTGGGGCCGTTCGTGGAACCGGTGTACGGCGGCCGGCCGGGTCGCCGGCACGCGGAGCGCGCGGGCCCTCGTCCGAGGGCCGGGAGGAGACGATCATGACGGAGTACCTGATCACCTTCAACGATGAGTGGGTGCCCGAGCACACGGCGGAACAGATCCAGGAAAAGGCCACGGCCGTCCGGGCGGTCGTCGACGAGATGCAGGCGGAGGGCGTCCTGATCTTCACGAACGGGGGCCTCGACCGGTCCACCGCGATCTGCAGCGTCGAGTCGGTGGACGGCAGGCCCGTCTTCACCGACGGCCCGTACGTCGAGACCAAGGAGCACCTCGGTGGCTTCGCCGTCGTGGACGTACCGGACGACGCCGCGGCGCGACACTGGGCCGGCCGGCTCGCGACCGTGCTCGACTGGCCGCAGGAGGTGCACCGGTTCCGGGGTCCCGGACGGACCCGGCGCACCGACTCCGGGCCGGAGTGACCGGCCCCGCCGCCGAGCAGGCGATCATCCGGGTCCACCGCGAGGAGTGGGCGCGGGTGGTCGCCGCCCTCGCCCGCCGTTTCGGGGACCTCGACGTTGCCGAGGACGCCACGGCCGAAGCGTTCGTCACGGCCGCGGAACGGTGGCCACGCGAGGGCGTACCGGCCAATCCCGGCGGTTGGCTGGCCACCACCGCGACCCGCAAGGCAATCGACCGGCTGCGTCGCGATGCGCAACGCGACGCCAAACACCAGGCGGCCCGGATCGTGTACGACGACAGCCCTCCCGAGCCGACCGGGCCGGTCGAGGACGACCGGCTCAGACTCATCTTCACCTGCTGCCATCCGGCGCTGTCGATGGAGGCCCGGGTGG
This sequence comes from Plantactinospora sp. KBS50, assembly GCF_002285795.1. Classification (GTDB taxonomy): domain Bacteria; phylum Actinomycetota; class Actinomycetes; order Mycobacteriales; family Micromonosporaceae; genus KBS50. The sequence continues at coordinate 636,403 of NZ_CP022961.1, read as the reverse complement.
CGCTCACCCTCCGGCTGCTCGGCGGCCTCGGCGTCGCCGAGATCGCCCGCGCCTTTCTGGTGCAGGAGACCACGATGGCCCGACGGATCACCCGCGCCAAGGCGAAGATCAAGGCGGCGCACATCCCGTACCGGGTGCCCTCGGCCGGAAACATCCGCGAGCGGCTCGCCGGCGTGCTCGCGGTCGTCTACCTCGTCTTCAACGAGGGCTACCTGGCCGGCGCGGGGGACGATCCGGTACGCGCCGACCTCAGCGACGAGGCGATCCGGCTCGGCCGGCTGCTCCGAGCCCTCCTGCCGGATCACGGCGAGGTGGTCGGCCTGCTTGCCCTGATGCTCCTCACCGACGCCCGGCGGCCGGCCCGGGTGTCCCGCACCGGGGAGCTGGTGACCCTCGACGAGCAGGACCGCGGCGCCTGGGACCGCGGCCTCATCGCCGAGGGCACCGCCCTGCTCCGCGAGCGGATCGCGGCGGTCGCCGCCGGCGGCGACCCACCCGGGCGTTACCAGCTGCAGGCCGCGATCAACGCGGTGCACACGGCCGCGCCGTCCATCCGGGACACCGACTGGGCCGCCATCGTCGCCCTCTACGGCCGGCTGACGCTGGTCGACCCCTCCCCGATCGTCCGGCTCAACCGCGCGGTCGCGGTCGCCGAGATCGACGGCCCCGGGGTCGGGCTCGCCGAGATCGACCGGCTCGCCGAGAGCCTCGACGGCTACCACGCCTTCCACGCCGCCCGCGCCGACCTGCTGCGGAGGCTGGGACGCAGCGGCGAATCGCGGATCGCCTACGACCGGGCCATCGAGCTGACCGGCAACTCCGCCGAGCGGGCCTACCTCACCCGCCGCCGCGACCAACTCGCCGGCTGACGGATCCGGTCGTCATCGCAGTATCCGGGTGGACCCGTCGGCTGCCGACCACGGATGATGTTTGCTGTGCTTCAGCGGGACCTGGTGAGACTCAGCAAGCGGATGTCGTTGGCGCTGCGGCACGCGCCGGGCCGTTTCGGCCTCGCGCTGGACCGGTCCGGCTGGGTCGCCGTCGAGGACGTCCTCAGCGCCCTCCGCATCAGCCGCGAGGATCTCGACGCGGTGGTGGCCGGCAACGACAAGCGGCGATTCGCCGTCGAACGCGGCCCGGACGGGACCCAGCGGATCCGGGCCAGCCAGGGCCACTCGGTTCCGGTCGATCTGGGCCTGGTGGCGCAGGCACCGCCGGCCCGGCTGTTCCACGGCACGACCACGGCCGCGCTGGACTCGATCCGGGCCACGGGCCTGCACCGCGCCCGCCGGCACCATGTGCATCTGTCCGCCGACCCCGACGTCGCGCACCGGGTCGGTGCCCGCCGCGCCGGTACGGTCGCGATCCTCACCGTCGATGCCGAGGCCATGGCCCGCGATGGGCACGTGTTCTACCGAAGTGCCAACGGTGTCTGGCTGACAGCGGCGGTGCCGGCGCGATACCTGGGTGTCCGACCAGCAGGGACGTGACGACGCCGGACGAGGGTCGCTCAGCGGGCGGCGCCGACCGGGCCGGAGGCGCCCGGCCCGGACGGGGGCCGGTCGTCGCGGACGTACACCAGCATGTCGCCGGTCTCCACGGTGACCTCGGCCGAGTCGGCGACCGGGACCACCTTGCCGCGCCGGACCAATGCGATCACCAGCACGGCGAGGTCGCGCGGCGCGCGGCCCACCTCGTCGCGCTCGGCCGAGCGCATGGCCAGGGCCATGCCCTGACCCGGGTGAGCAGGTCCTCCACAACGTCGATGAGCGGCGGGGCGGAGGTCGACAGCCCGAGCAGCCGGCCCGCGGTGGCGGACGAGACGATCACGTGGTGCGCGCCGCTCTGCTTGAGCAGCGGGGCGTTCTCGGCCTCGCGGGCCGCGGCGATGATCCGCACCTGGCCGGCGGTCAGCTGCCGCACGGTCAGCGTGACCAGCACCGAAGCGTCGTCACTGTCGGTCGCGATGATGACGGACTTCGCCGAGGTCACGTGCGCCTGCTTGAGCACGGCCGACCGGGTGGCCGACCCCTCGACGGTGACCAGGCCGGCGGAGGTCGCCTGCCGGATGGCGCCCGGGTTGCGTTCCACCACGACGATCCGGGACTTGTCGAAGCCCGTTTCCAGCAGGGCCGATACGGCGCTGCGGCCCTTGGTGCCGTAGCCGCAGATGATGACGTGACCCTTCACGTTCCTCCTCCACCGCGACAGCCGCAGGCCGGTGCGGTACTGCTCGGTCAGCACCTCAAGGGTGGTACCGACCAGGATGATCAGGAACAGCACCCGGGCGGGCGTGATGATCAGGATGTTGACCAGTCGGGCGCCCTTGGCGACCGGGGTGATGTCCCCGTAGCCCGTGGTCGAGAGCGAGACGACGGCGTAGTAGAAGCTGTCGAGCAGGCTCACCCCGTCGTCGTTGACGTCCCGATAGCCGGTCCGGTCCGAGTAGACGACCGCGACGACGAGGAAGACGAGCAGGACGGCGGCGAGCAGCCGCAGACTGATGGCCCGGAGCGGACCGCGCCTCACCGCCGGGAAATGGATCACCGGCTACCCTGCTCAACCTCGACCGGCGGCTGCACGCCCACACGATAGCCGCTGTCCGGGCGGTCCACCGGTCGGGTCCACTAATCCACATACGTCGATCGGAACTGTCGCCTTTCGGCACCTGAAATCTTGCTTAGAGGCATTGTGCCAACGGTCCGGCCCCGGCGAGGCTGACAGACCGGGCATCGGTCAGCCGGCGCCCGGGTGCATGCTTTCCTCCCCATTCCTCCCCTTTCGGAGGTGCCCGTGAACGGCCAACTGGAGGTCCCGGCCGGGACCGTTGTCACGCTGCGCAAGGGTGACTGGCGGTGTGGCGGGCGCCCACTGTCGCTGCGCGTCGAACAGTTGCGGCACGACCTGTCGCGGTACTACGACAACCACTGGGTCTGGGTGATCGGCCAGTCGCTCGACCGCCACGGCGCCCCACTCGGCCGGGTCGAGGTGCTGGTCCGGGTCGCCGCGCTGGCCAAGGCGGCCTGACCCGGCGGCGGCCCACCACCCGCGACGGCCGGACCGGGGTGATTCCGCGTCAGGGCTTGCGCCGGGCGTGTGCGGTGTGAAACTTTCCTTCCTACAGCAGATCTCAATCGGTGAATGTTGCCGCACTGCTGTCCGGTAGCAGCCAAGGACCGGTAGCACCCACGGAAGGGACGCAGCCGCAATGAAGGCACCCCGCCTCCCCGTCGCCGCCCTCGCTCTCGCCTTGCTCGGCACCCTCGCGGTGCCCTCCGGCGCGGCCGCCGCCCAGGTGCCCGGCCGGGCCGCCACGACGCAGACCGCGCCGGCGGGAAGCGCCGCCTGCGACACCGATCCGGCCACGCCCAAGCGCCAGTTCCGGGCCATGTGGATCGCCTCGGTCGTCAACATCGACTGGCCCAGCAAGGCGTCCTGGACCGATCCCGACCGGATCGCCGCGCAGCAGGCCGAATACCGCGGTTGGCTGGACCTGGCCCAGCGGCTGCACCACAACGCCGTGGTGGTCCAGGTCCGACCCACCGCCGACGCGTTCTGGCCGTCGCCGTACGAGCCCTGGTCGGAGTACCTCACCGGGGTACGCGGCCAGGACCCGGGCTGGGATCCGCTGGCCTTCCTGGTGAGCGAGGCGCACAAGCGCAACCTGGAATTCCACGCCTGGTTCAACCCGTACCGGATCTCCATGCCGGACGGCGCCGGAGCGGACATCGACAAGCTGGCGCCGGGCCACCCGGTCCGCGAACACCCGGACTGGGCCGTCGCGTACCCGGTGGACGCCCCCGGCTCGCGGCTCTACTACAACCCCGGCATCCCGGCCGTCCGCGACTTCGTGCAGACCGCGATCATGGACGCCGTCCAGCGGTACGACCTCGACGGCGTGCACTTCGACGACTACTTCTACCCGTACCCGGCGGCCGGTCAGGACTTCCCGGACGACGCCACGTTCGCGCGGTACGGCGGCGACTTCACCGATCGGGCGGACTGGCGGCGGCACAACATCGACCTGCTGGTCCAGGAGATGAACCAGCGGATCAAGGCCGCAAAGCCATGGGTGAAGTTCGGCATCAGCCCGTTCGGGATCTGGCGCAACGCCTCGGCCGACCCGCTCGGCTCGGACACGGCCGGCACCCAGTCGTACGACGCCAACTACGCCGACACCCGCAGGTGGGTGAAGCAGGAGTGGATCGACTACATCGTGCCGCAGGTGTACTGGAACATCGGCCTCGCCGTCGCCGACTACGCCAAGCTGGTGCCGTGGTGGGCCGACGTGGTGCACGGCACGCGGGTCCAGCTCTACATCGGGCAGGCCGACTACAAGATCGGTGATCCGGCCCAGCCGGCCGCCTGGCAGGATCCGGCCGAGATGTCCCGACACCTGGCCTTCAACCAGGACCACCCCGACGTGCAGGGCAACATCCACTTCAGCGCCGTCCAGGTCCGGGCGAACAAGCTCGGCGCCACCGACATCTACGCGGCCGAGCACTACGCGCGGCCCGCGCTGGTGCCCGCGATGACCCACCTGCCGGCCAAGCCGCTGCTGTTCCCGCTGGTCACCGGTGCCAGCCGGCAGTCCGACGGGGTACGCCTGCGGTGGCGGCCGTTGCTTGACGGGGTCGGGCCGCTGGGCAGGGCGACGTCGTACGCGGTCTACCGGTTCGACGGCGCCCAGTTGCCCACGGCGTGCGGGTACGCCGATGCCGCGCACCTGGTGGCCACGGTCCGCGCCGACGGCACCGGCGAACAGTCCCACCTCGACGGCACGGCACAGCCCGGACGGACGTACACCTACGCGGTGACCGCGCTGGACCGGCTGGCCAACGAGAGCGCACCCAGCCCGCCGCGCCCGGTGCGCTGACCCGACCCGGGACCGCGGCCCGACCGGGGCCGCGACCCGACCCGGACGCGCGGACCGGCCCACCCGGCCGGACGCGCGCCGGTGTCGCGGAGGGTTCGACAGGACTCGCCACCGGCGGGCCCTGTCGAACACCCGCTCAGCCCGGCAGGTGGCCGACGAACCAGTCGGCCGCCTGCCGGGCCACCTCCGCCAGTGCGCCCGGCTCCTCGAACAGGTGGGTGGCGCCGGGTATCACCCGCAGCTCGACGGTGCCCGGCAGGACGCGGGCGGCCTGTTCGTTGAGCCCGAGCACCTCCTCGTCGCTGCCGCCCACCAGCAGCAGCGTCGCCGCGCGTACCCGGGTAAGGTCGGCGCCCGCGAGATCCGGCCGGCCGCCCCGGGAGACCACGGCCGGCACGAGGTCCGGCCGGCGCGCGGCGGCTACCAACGCGGCGGCCGCGCCGGTGCTGGCCCCGAAGAGGCCGATCGGCGTCGGCGGCCCGCCCCCGCCGGAGACCAGCCAGTCCACGACCCCGGCCAGCCGGTCGGCCAGCAGCGGGATGTCGAAGCGCAGCTCGCGGGTACGCAGATCCACCCGCTCCTCCTGCGGGGTGAGCAGATCCACGAGCACCGCGCCCAGCCCCGCGCCGGCCAGCACCCGGGCCACCGCCACGTTCCGCGGGCTGCGCCGGGAACTGCCGCTGCCGTGGGCGAACAGCACCATCCCGGCCGCGCCGTCGGGGGTGAGCAGGTCGGCGGCCAGCCGTACGCCGGCGGTCGGGATGGTCGTCTCGGTCGCGCGCGGCTGCATCGGGCACCTCCTGCCCGCTGTGGTACCCATCCGGCCGCCGCCCAGTCACCGCGGCGCGCTTCCCGCCGCGGCGGGCCGGTCCCGGGCTCTCGGCGTGGTCGGGGCCTCCGTCCGGGAACTGCGCGTTTACCGGCATCCCGGCCGGGAAGCCCGGCCCGGGACGCTCAGCCGGAAGGCCCGGCAGAGACGCCCCGCCGGGAAGCCCGGCCCGAGACGCCCTGCGCTCCCGGGGTCGCCGCGAACCGGGAGCCGGCGACCGACGACGATGAGGAGCGCCCGATGAACCGCCAGGACCCCGCCCAACCGGAGGATCCCAGCACGGACAGGCCGCGCCGCAAGCCGGCCACCGACCGGCGAGCGGAGGAGGGTGGCTGGGCCGACGAGGCCGCCCAGGCCCGTACCGCCGATGACCCGCGGACGGTCACGCCGCACGACGCCGAGGGCATCCCGTCCACCGGCGACCGGTTCTGACCCCGGCCGCCGCCGGCGGACCCGCCGCCGCGGGCCAGCGACCCGGCCGGGCCGCCCGCGGCCGGGACCGGACGAGCCGACTCCTCCGCCGCGCCCGATCGGGCGCGGCGGAGGAGTACCGCTCAGGTCTGCGCGGTACGCCGGACCGGCGCCCGGCCCGGCGGCTGCACCGGCGGCGGACCCACCGGCGGCATCTCCGGGATCGCCCGGGTCACCGGCTTGCCGCAGCCGATACGCAACTGCTCACCGTGGTGCAGCAGCTCCACCGTCTCCTCGCCCTCGCCGTCCCGCAGCGAGTACGTCGTCTCGTGCTTGCGGACGTCCACCCGCAGCCGCAGCCCCCGCCAGGTGAGGGAGAACTCCAGCCGGTCCAGCCGGCTGGGCAGCCGCGGCGCGAACGACAGCACCTCCTCGTGGTCCCGCATGCCGCCGAAGCCGGCCACCAGCGCGATCCAGGCGCCCGCGAGCGAGGCGACGTGTACGCCGTCCCGGGTGTTCTGGTTCAGGTCGTGCAGATCCATCAGGGCGGCCTCGCCCAGATAGTCGTGCGCCAATTCCAGATGCCCCACCTCGGCCGCCATCACGGCCTGGGTGCACGCCGACAGCGAGGAGTCCCGCACCGTTCGCCGCTCGTAGTAGGCGAAGTTGCGGGCCTTCTGTTCCGGGGTGAAGTAGTCGCCCCGCCAGTGCATCGCCAGCACCAGGTCCGCCTGCTTGACCACCTGCTTGCGATAGAGGTCGAAGTAGGGGAAGTTCAGCAGCATCGGATACTGCTCCGGCGCCGTCTCGGTGAAATTCCACTCCTGATACCGGGTGAATCCCTCGACCTGCGGGTGGACGCCCAGTTCGTCGTCGTACGGGATGTGCATGTCGGCGGCGGCGTTCCGCCAGGCGGCGGTCTCCTCGTCGTCCACACCGAGCTTCCACGCCTGGTCGCCGTGCCGGCTGACGGCGTCGGCGGCGGCCAGCAGGTTCCGCTGGGCCATCAGGTTGGTGTAGACGTTGTCGTCCTTGACCGCGGTGTACTCGTCCGGCCCGGTGACCCCGTCCAGGTGGAACCGGCCCTGCCGGTCGTGGTGGCCCAGCGACACCCACAGCCGCGCGGTCTCCACCAGCAGTTCCAGCCCCACCTCGCGCTCGAACTCCTCGTCGCCGGTGGCCTGCACGTACCGCCGGACCGCGTCGGCGATGTCCGCGCCGATGTGGAAGGCGGCCGTGCCCGCCGGCCAGTACGCGGAGCACTCCTGGCCGCGGATGGTGCGCCACGGGAAGGAGGCGCCGCGCAGCCCGAGGGTGCGGGCGCGCTCCTGGGCCAGGTCCAGGGTGGAGTGCCGCCAGCGCAGCGCCGAGGCCACCGCCGCCGGCTGGGTGTACGTCAGCACCGGCAGCACGAAGGTCTCGGTGTCCCAGAACGTGTGCCCGTCGTACCCGGGTCCGGTGAGGCCCTTGGCCGCGATCGGCCGCAACTCGGCCCGGGCGCCGGCCTGGAGCACGTGGAACAGCCCGAACCGGACGGCCTGCTGCACCTCCGGGTCGCCCTCCACCCGCACGTCGGAGGCGTCCCAGAAGGTGTCCAGGAACTCCCGCTGCTCCTCGACCAGCCCGTCCCAGCCGGAGTACCTGGCGCCGGAGAGCGCCGCCGCCACCTGGTCCCGCAGGCCCGGCAGGGACCGCTGGCTGGACCAGCCGTAGGCGAGGTACTTGACCAGGCGCAGCCGCTGACCCGGGCGCAGGTCGCAGGTGACGGTGGTGCGCGCCCAGTCCTCGAACGCCTCGGTGCCGACCTTGGTCCGCGGCGGACCGTCGATGTCGTGGCTCATGGCCGCCACCACCCGCAGGCCGCTGGCCTTGGTGCGGTGGATCAGCAGGCCGCCCACCTCCTGCACGAGGCGTTCCTCGGCCTGCAACGGCTTGTCCAGCACGGCGGCCACCCGCGGGTCCTTGCTCTGCGCCGGCAGTTCCTCGTTGGCCACCAGCTCGGACTGCAGGATCAGCCGGACCTCGACGTCGACGGCCTCGACCTCGTACTCGATGGCGGCGATGGCGCGCTGGGTGAACGACACCAGGCGGGTGCTGCGCACCCGGATCCGCTTGCCGGCCGGGGAGCACCATTCCACGGACCGGTGCAGGGTGCCGGCGCGCAGGTCGAGGATCCGCTCGTGGGAGATCAGGTTGCCGTACCGCACGTCGAACGGCTCGTCGTCGACGAGCAGCCGGATCGGCTTGCCGTTGGTGACGTTCACGGCCGTCTGGCCCGACTCGGGGAACCCGTAGCCCGCCTCGGCGTACGGCAGCGGGCGCAGCTCGAAGAAGGAGTTGAGGTAGGTGCCCGGCAGGCCGTGCGGTTCGCCCTCGTCGAGGTTGCCGCGCAGCCCCACGTGCCCGTTCGCGAGCGCGAACACCGACTCGGACTGGGCCAGTACGTCCAGGTCCAGCCGGGTCTCCCGGACGTGCCAGGGCTCGACGGGGTACGCCCGTTCCCGGATCATGATGCTCCACCCTTCGCCCCGGCCAGCAGCTCGGCGAGGTCGCGGACCACGATGTCCGCGCCGTGCTCGCGAAGCTCGTCCGCCTGTCCCACCCGGTCCACGCCGATCACGTAGCCGAACTGTCCGGCCCGGCCGGCCTCCACGCCGGCCAGCGCGTCCTCGAACACGGCCGCCTCGCCCGGTTGCACGCCCAGCAGCTTCGCGGCGGCCAGGAAGGTGTCCGGATGCGGCTTGCCGCGCAGGCCGCGTTCCCGCGCCACCAGACCGTCCACCCGTACCTCCAGATATTCGGCGAGACCGGCGGCCTGCACCACGTCCCGGCAGTTGGCGCTGGCCGAGACCACCGCGCGGCGCAGGCCGGCGTCGGTGGCCGCCTTCAGGTACGCGACCGAGCCCTCGTAGGGCTGGACACCGTCGGTGTGGATGCGCTCCAGCAGCACCACGTTCTTCCGGTTGCCCAGCCCGTTGATCGTCTCGGCCTCGGGCGGGTCGTCCGGCGACCCCTCCGGCAGAGTTATACCCCGGGATGCGAGAAAGGTACGTACGCCGTCCGCGCGCGGTCGGCCGTCGACATACCGGTTGTAGTCCGGCCCCGGGTCGTACGGCTTGAACCGCTCATGGTTCGCGGCCGCCCGCTGCCGCAGGTAGTCATTGAACGTTTGTTCCCAGGCGGCGTTGTGCACCTTTGCGGTCTGCGTCAGCACGCCGTCGAGATCGAAGAGACACGTCGAAACGTGATCGGGTAGGCCCAACACCGGAACAACTTAAACCGTGTTACCGATGTGTGAAACGCAAGCATCCGGCGCGGCGCGGGCGCTATTGTCCCGGCCCTGGTCAGGGGCGCTGAAATTAGTTCAGCCGGAGGGCCCAGACCAGGGTCATCTCGGCCCGCACGACGCCGTCCGCGGTGGCGATCCGCACCGGGGTCTCCAGCCTGGGCCGGCCGCCGACGGCCAGCTCGGCCTCGATCTCGGCGACCGGGCGGTGCAGCCAGGCGGTGGCCGTGACCGGGCCGAGCGAGAGCTTCCGGTACGCGATCTCGGCGCGGACCGTCAGCGGCACCGCGCGGTCCAGCAGGTGACCGACGGCGGCCATGACCACCGCCCCGGAGGCGGTCTCGCCGAGCGTGAAGATGGCACCGGCGTGCGGCCCCGCGACGTGGTTGTGGATGGCCTCGGCGTCCGGCAGCCGCACGACCGCCCGCAGCGCCCCGGCGGCGTCCTCGGCCGGGTCCGGCCCGATCTCCAGAAACTCCAGGCCCAGCGTGCGGACGAACGGCACGGCCGCCCGCAGGCCGGCGGCCACCTGCTCCCCGTCGGTCATCACGGCGTTAGGTTACCCATCGGTAACCGCATTGGGCAAGGCAACCGCCGGCCGGCGTCGGCGCCGTCAGCGCCAACCGGCGTCGATCCGGTCGCCGCGGTCGTCGAAGAAGTGCAGCGCGTCCAGCCGTACCGACACCGCCAGCGACTGCCCGGCGGCGACCGCCGGGTACGGCGCAAGCCGTACCGCCAGTTCGGCCGGTCGCCGGGAGTGCCGGCCGTCGGCCAGCACGCTGGCCCGGCCGTTGCTGCTGGGCGGCGCCGGCACCGGCGCCGTCCGGCCGGACAGCCGCTGCATGAGCTTGCCCAGCGTTCCCCGGCTGCCGGTACGCGCCGGCTCGACCGTCCCGGAGCCCATCTCGTCGACCGGTACCGCCAGCGCGCCGATGTCGAGGAACGCCAGCGACTCGTGGCCGTGGTGTTCGAGGTAGCGGATCCGGCCGCGCAGCACGTCCCCCGGCTGGTCCGGCGGCACCGGCGTCAGCGACTCGGCCCGGATGCCGACCACGATCCGCTCGCCGTGGTAGTGCGCCACGACCCGGGACCGGATGTCGTCCCAGGGCAGATAGAGGGTCTGCGCGCCGAGGTCGAGCGCCACGTGCCGGTCGAGCTGCGCGTACACCGACGCTTCCAACAGGTTCATCCGGGGACTGCCGAGGAACGCGGCGACGTACAGGGTGGCCGGCCGGCCGTACACCTGGGTGGGCGTGCCGACGTCCTGGAGCACCCCCTTGCGCAGGATGGCCACCCGGTCGGCCATGGTCAGCGCCTCGGCCTGGTCGTGGGTGACGTAGATGGTGCTCACGCCCAGCTCCCGGACCAGCCCGGAGATCTCCGCCCGCAGCTCGGCCCGCAGGCCGCTGTCCAGGTTGGACAGCGGCTCGTCCATCAGGAACAGCCCGGGGCGGCGGACGATCGCCCGCCCCATGGCCACCCGCTGCCGCTGGCCGCCGGAGAGCTGTCCCGGTCGGCGCGCGAGCACCTCGCCGATGCCCAACGCGCCCGCCACGTCCGAGACCCGCTCGCCCCGGCGGTCCGGATCGATCCCGGACAGCCGCAGCGGGAACCCGATGTTCTCCCGCACCGACATGTGCGGATAGAGCGCGAAGTCCTGGAACACCATGGCGATGCCACGGTCCCGGGGCGGCGTGTCGTTGGCCAGTTCGCCGTTCAGCAACACCGCCCCGCCGGTCGGGTCCTCCAGACCGGCGACGATCCGCAGCACGGTGGACTTGCCGCAGCCGGACGGGCCGAGCAGCACCATGAACTCACCGTCGGCGACATCAAGGCTCACCGAGTCGACGGCTACCGTGCCGTCGGAGAAGACCTTGGTCACGTCCCGTAGTGCGACGGTGGTCACCGCCACCTCCCCGTAGCTTGAGGCCAAGTTCGGGAATGAGAGTGACGAGCATCATCGGATTAGCCCATCGGGTAAACGTGCCATGTTCGCCGTGTGACAGGTGGATGACCTAGGGACCGTTCCGGGCAAAAAGCGGCATGCGGCGGTGTCGGCCCGATTCGCCGACCCGCCGCATGCTTCACTGCGGTTCGTCCCGGCAGGGGTGGATTCCGGGACCGTTACCAGGACTCTCCGGCGCGCCGGTCAGCCGGCTCTGCCCAGGAAGACGCGCTGGACCACCCGTTCCGCGGCGTGGCCGTCCTCCAGCGAGCTGAACCTGGCCCGGAAGTGGCTGCGGGCCTTCGTGGCCGCGTCGTCGTCCACCGCGCTGGCCCGGAACAGGGCCAGCAGGTCCGGGAACGACGTGGCCACCGCACCCGGCGGCTCAGCCATGATGTCGAAATAGACACCTCGGACCAACCGGTACGCCTGCCAGTCCGGCGCGTAGATCACGATCGGCCGGTCCAGCACCGAGTAGTCGAACATGAGCGAGGAATAGTCGGTCACCAGTACGTCGGCGACGAGGTAGAGATCCTCGACCGACGGGTACTCCGAGACGTCCCGGACCCGCTCGATCTCCTGCCTGGTGACCGGCGCCTTGGCCCGGTCGTGGAAGTAGTGGCTGCGCATCAGCAGCAGCCCGTTCGGGCCGATCGCGTCGACGAACGCGGCCGCGTCGAACGGCGGGTGGTAGCCGGGAAGGTGCTCCCGGTGCGTCGGCGCGTACAGCACCACCCGGTCCGTGGGTGCGATGCCGAGCGACGCGCGGACCCGGGCGATCTCCTCCGGCGTGGCCAGCGCGAGCCGGTCGTTGCGCGGATAGCCGGTCTCCAGCGTCTCGTACCGGCACGGGTAGGCCCGGTCCCACATCTGGCTCGTGAAGCCGTTCGCGGTGATGCTGTAGTCCCAGCGGTCCGCCCGGCGCAGTTGGGCGCCGAGGTCGGGATCGCCGGCGCCGGCCGGGTACGACCGCTGGTCGATGCCCATGACCTTGAGCGGCGTGCCGTGGTGGGTCATCACGTGGACCGACCCCGGACGCTTGACCGCCATGTCGGGCCAGTTGACGTTGTTGATCAGCCAGTGCGCGCGGGCCAGCATCCGGTAGTAGCGGGCCGTCCCGGCGATCACGTAGTCCACGCCGGGCGGCATGGTCTCCGCCTTGTCCCGCCGGACCACGAACACGCCGTGCACGTCCGGCGCCAGGTCCCGCGCCTTCGCGTAGATGGCCGCCGGGTTGCAGGAGTAGCCGCGGTACCAGTACGCCCCGTACAGCGCCAGCTTCGGGTCCATCGGCATCCGCAACTGGAGCTTGTAGTACGCCATCAGCAGCCCGTCCCGGGCGACCTTCGCCACCTGGCGGGCGGTCTTGCCGACCCGCCGCTTCTGCTTGCGCACCTTGCGGGAGACGTAGGCGCGGGCGCGGAACGCCAGCCGCAGCGCCTGGAAGGTGTGGTGCGCGCCCCGGGCCACCAGCCGGTGCTTGAGCCCCTCCACGCCGTCGGGCATCGGATACCCGTCGGGCGGCAGGTAGCGCCGGTAGTGGTCGGTCATCTCGGCGAAGTACCGCTTGCGCAGGTGCTTCGGCATCCGGTCGTCGTTGCCGCGCACCATCAGGAAGTGCCAGATCATCCGGCGGAACAGCCGCCCGCGCAGATCGGCCGCGCCGGGACGGCTGTCGTCGAAGGTCTCGAAGACCTGCGCCCAGTTGGGGAAGATCGCGAAGTGGCCGTCGCCGAGCGTGCCGGTGGCCGCCCCGCTGCGCCGGCGCCGGTAGTACACGCAGGTGCGGGCCAGCAGGCTGACCCGGTCGGCGGTGAGCAGCAGCCGGTAGGTGAACGGGACGTCCTCGTACCAGCCGGACCGGAACTGGAAGTCGATCCGCTCCAGCAGATCCCGACGGATGACCTTGTTCCACGGGACGTGCAGGATCTCCAGCACCTCGGGCCACTCCCGGGCCGCGAAGACCGCGGGGGCGAGGTTGAACCGCCGGCCCGGCACGCTGTTGTCGGTCCGGCCGGTCCAGTACACCCGCGCCCAGTCGACGATCAGCACCTCGGCGTCGGTCTCCCGGAGCCGGTCCACCACGGCCTGGATCGCACCCTCGGCCAGCCAGTCGTCGCTGTCCAGGAACCAGACGTACTTACCGGTGGCCAGTTTGGCGCCGCGGTTGCGGGCCGGGCCCTGTCCCTCGTTCCGGTCCAGCGAGACGACCCGAAGCCGCGGATCCCGAGCGGCGTACTCGGCGAGGATCTCGCCGCTGTGGTCGGGCGAGTTGTCGTCGATCGCGATGACCTCAACGTCGGTGAACGACTGGTCGAGGATCGAGTCGAGGCATTCCCTCAGGTAGCCCTGAACCTGATAAACCGGTACGACGAAGCTGATCAGAGTCATCGGTTCCGTTCCTCGGCCATCCCGGTGGGCGGCCCGTCACTGGTGTCTGCCGGCTGGTCGAGCTGGAGTTCACCACAACAATATCTTCCGGTTCTCAACGGGCCACCCGCCGTCCAGATCGGGCGGCCACACTCCAGGTGGTCAGCGCGCCCGACACCAACAGGACAAGCAGGTAGCCGGCAACGGCCGCGAAGACGACAGTCGCCGCATTCGCCGCGACAGCGGCGGAGAGCAGGATAATACGCCCGTCCCAGCCGAGGCCGTACACCCACGACCCCGGGTTGGCCGTCCGCTTCTCCAGCCGGGCGGTCAGGTCGTAGTGGTGCAGCGCGAGCGCCAGCAGCAGCGCGAAAATCAGCCACGCGGGCACCCGGCCGAGCAGCCCGGCCGCGATGACGAAAAGATACTCGGCCGCCCGCAGCACGGCCGGCACCAGCCAGTCCAGCGGGCCGGCATGCGCCCGGCCGGCCGGCAGGGCGGCCACCAGGACCAGCAGCGCGGCCGGCAGCACCAGCCGGCGGTCCGCGGTCCCGTCGCGCGCCAACGCCGTGCCGAGCAGCGCCGCCGCCGCGAACGCGGCCAGCACCGCCGCCGGGAGCGGACCCGAGAGCCGGGTACGCGTGCCGAGCCAGCGGGCCAGCGGCCCGTCGTCCCGGTGCGCGGAGGTGTCCACCGTGGACAGCACAGCGATCCGCATCGAGCGGGACCGCAGGGTACGCAGCGCCAGCGTGTAGCCGGCGGCGAGTACCCCCCAGACCAGCACGGCCACCAGGCTGACCAGCGGGTTGAACAGGGCCACCGTGATCGCGATCAGCGCCCACCGCTCACCGATCGGGAAGACCACCGTGCGTTTCAGCCAGTAACCCACCGAGCCCGTGTCGGCCTGCACCCGGTTGGACGCCTGGCTGAGCCGGGCGCCGATGCCGCCCCCCGCGGCCGGGCCGGGCCGCCGGGCGGCCTCGTCGTGCAGCACCCCGTACCAGGCGTCGGTCATGTGCCGCACGGTCTGCAGGGTGATCGCCGCGATGGCCAGCGCCCACCCGTTGCCCAGGCCGGACCGCTCCACGCCCACCGCCAGGCCGGCGTACACGATGTACTCCTTGGCCCGGTCGGCCATGGTGTCCAGCCAGCCGCCCCAGGGGCTGAACTGCCGGGTGAACCGGGCCAGTTGACCGTCCACACAGTCCAGCACGAAGCCCAGGTAGAGCAGAACGGCGCCGGTGACCAGCGCCGGCCGGCCGCCGAGACCGAACAGCGCCGCCGCCACCGCGGCGAACAGCACGGACAGCGCGGTCACCCCGGTCGGGCCGAGCCGCAGCCGGGCGGCCAGCCGGGTGACGTGCGGGGACCAGGTGCTCACGCAGTACGTGGTGAACAGGTCGTCCCGTTCCTTGACCGCGAGCCGCAGCTCGGCCGGCTCGGACGGCACGGCGGCCACGGCCGCCTCGGCGGCCCGCCGCTCGGCGGATCCGCGGACCCGGCGCGCGACCAGCAGGCGTACCCGGTGGCTGAAGATCAGGTTGTCGCCCGCCAGCGCGGCGAAGAGGTCGTCGACCGGGGTGCCGCGGGTTCCGTCGGCGTCGCCGAGGGCGGCACCGCTCGCGGTTGCCCCGCCGGGCGCGGCGACGGTACGGGCGGCGGCGACCGCGTGGGCCGCGGCGGCCAGCGCCGGCAGGTCGGGCGTGCCGACCCGGAGCGCGCCGCCGAACGTCCCGGTGGCGGCGCCGGCTCCTGGTGATCCACCGCCGACGGGTTCGCCGGGTACCGGCCCACCGGTGACGGAGCCGGTGTCCGGGGGCACCGCGGCCACCACCTGACCGCGGTCCTCGCGTACACCGATCCGGTCGCCGGCCGGCGGCTCCGGCAGCACCAGGGCCACGGTCGGGCCGACCGGGCTGGTGGCCAGGTGCCGCAGCACCGCCGTGTGCGCCACCAGGTCGTCGGCGCACAGCAGCAGCGGCCCGCTGGCCTCCTGCGCCAGCCGGGCCACCTCGGCCGGATCGCTCGTCACGATCACCGTGTCGGCGCCCGCCCGGGTGAGCTGCTCGACGAGCCGATCCCGCGGCGAGGGCCCGGATCCGGGCGGCGACTCGCCCGCGGAACCCGCGGAACCGAGCAGGACCGCCCGCATCACGCCCGAATCGCCCGCGTCACGTCCGGACCACGTTGTTGTAGGCGTCGAGCGCCTCCTGCATCGTGCCGTCCACCACCAACTCGCCCCGGTTGAGGTAGAGGCCGCGCTTGCAGAAGCGGGTGAGGTCGGGTTCGTTGTGCGAGACCAGGACCAGGGTGCGGCCCTCGCCGAGCAGGCGCTCGATGGTCGCGTAACACTTGGCCCGGAACTCGGCGTCGCCGACCGCCATCACCTCGTCCACCAGCAGGATCGGGTGCTGCAACTGGGCGATCACCGAGAAGCCCAGCCGGACCTTCATCCCGGACGAGTAGTGCCGGACCGGCGTGTCGATCGCCTTCTGCACCTGCTCGCCGGCGAAATCGATGATCTCGTCGAACCTGGCCCGCAGGAACGCGGGGCTGAGCCCGTGCAGCGAACCGACCAGGTGCACGTTCTCCCGGCCGGTCAGGTCGTTGGAGAAGCCGGCCGACAGCTCCAGCAGCGGTGCCACCTTGCCGCGCACGGTGATGGAACCCTCGTCCGGGATGAGCACGCCCGCGATCAGCCGCAGCGTCGTGCTCTTGCCGGTGCCGTTCTTGCCGATGATGCCGACGGCCTCACCCGGCTGGATGTCGAAGGTCAGGTGCCGCAGCGGCCAGAACTCCTCGGAGGAGGGCTGCCGGCGGCCGCGGTGGATGAACATCTCCCGCAGCCGGAGCTGCCGGCGACGGTTGCGGACGAAACGGATACCGAGGTCGTTCGCCTCGATGATCGGCTGAGTCACTACAGCTCCTTCAGCACCGCGGGCTCAAGCCGGCGGAACACCCAGCTACCGGCCAGCAGGACCACCAGGCTGCCCACCACGGAGGCCAGCAGCAGCTTCGTGCCGGGGAACTGGTCGGGATACCAGACGGCGTGGAAGAGCTGGAGGATCCCGACCAGCGGGTTCAGCTCGTAGACGTCCTTGAGCCAGCCGGGCATGGACGAACTCTGCACCAGCGAGAGCGGATAGATGATCGGCGCCGCGTAGAACAGCACCCGGGTGGCCAGCCGCATGAACCGGTCGATGTCGCGCAGCAGGACGTTGAGGGACGAGAGCAGCAGCGCCAGCCCGGTCAGGAACGTGAAGGAGAGCACGACGGCCAGCGGCAGCGCCAGCAGGTGCCAGCCGAAGGAGAACTGGCCGAACCAGACCGCCAGCACCGCCAGCACGGGCAGCCCGGCCAGGTACTCGGCGAACCGGCCGATCACCCGGCCGAACGGGAAGACCTGGCGGGGCACCTTCATCGTGGTGATCAACCGGGCCTGGCCGGTGAGCGCGGTGGTGGCCTCGCTGATCCCCGAGTTGATCCACTGCCAGGCGAAGATGCCGGTGATCAGGTAGAGCGGGTACGCGGACACGTGCCGGTTGGTGTGGTACAGCACGCCGAAGACGAACCAGTAGATGGCGCCGATGGCCAGCGGCTCGATCAACGACCAGAAATACCCCAACACCGACTGCTGGTACTTGACCGCGAGGTCCCGGCGCACGAGCAACGCCAGAGCGTTGCGGTGGGCCCACACATCAGCCGCCGCCGACGTCATCGCTGCCCCCTCCACCCGGCGCCGCCGCCCGCGGTCCTGCCGCCCGGGCGCGCCGATAGTGTCCTCGCCTCACCTGTGACTCCTTCTGACCGCATAGGGCGGTCACCTGGACAGAACCATTGTGCCTGCCGCGCTCGGGTGGGACGAAGACGATACGGCGGGAGACACCCGCACGATCCCGGCGTGAGCGTCGACACGCCGGTGCGGCGGTCATCCCTCCCCCGAGGGCCACCGCTGGGCGCGCCATAGGTTAGCAGTCGAAAATCACCCCGGGTAGTCGGTGGCGGGGGTGGGAAATCGCCCGTCAGACGGCGGAATCAGCACTCGATGACATTGACCGCCAGCCCACCGCGGGCCGTTTCCTTGTACTTCACTTTCATGTCCGCACCGGTTTCCCGCATTGTCTTGATGACCTTGTCGAGCGACACATGATGCACTCCGTCACCACGCAATGCGAGCCGGGTTGCGGTGATCGCCTTGATGCTCGCCACCGCGTTCCGCTCGATGCACGGGATCTGCACGAGGCCGCCGACCGGATCGCAGGTCAGGCCGAGATTGTGCTCCATCCCGATCTCGGCGGCGTTCTCCACCTGCTCCGGGGAGCCGCCCAGGGCCTCGGCGAGCCCGGCGGCCGCCATCGAGCAGGCCGAACCGACCTCACCCTGGCAGCCGACCTCGGCGCCGGAGATCGAGGCATTCTCCTTGAACAGCACGCCGATGGCGCCCGCCGCGAGCAGGAACCGGACCACCCCTTCCGGCGAGGCGCCCGGAACGAACCGCAGATAGTAGTGCAGGACGGCCGGGATGATCCCGGCGGCGCCGTTGGTGGGCGCGGTCACCACCCGACCCCCGGCGGCGTTCTCCTCGTTCACCGCCAGCGCGAACAGGGTCACCCAGTCCATCACCCGCAGCGGGTCGGCCCCGCCGGCCGGCTCGGCCTCCAGGCTGCGCCGCAGCTCCGCCGCGCGGCGCCGGACCCGCAGGCCGCCGGGCAGCGTCCCGGTCCGCTCGCAGCCGCGCTCGACGCACTCCCGCATCACCCGCCAGATCTCCAGCAGCCCCGCCCGTACCTCGGCCTCGGAACGCCGGGACCGCTCGTTGGCCAGCATCACCTCGCTGATCGACAAGCCGCTACGCCGCGTGACATCGAGCAGTTCCGCGCCCGTGAGGAAGGGGTACGGAACCGCCGTACCGTCCGGCTTGATGCGGTCCGCGCCGGTCGCGCCCTCGTCCACCACGAACCCGCCGCCGACCGAGTAGTACGTCCGGTTCCGCAGCGGCTCGCCGGTCCGGTCGTACGCGGCGAAGGTCATGCCGTTCGGGTGGAACGGCAGGGACCGGCGGCGGTGCAGGACCAGGTCCCGGTCCGGATCGAAGGCGACCGGATGCACCGCCAGCACGTCCAACCGGCCGGTCCGGCGGACCTCGGCCAGCCATTGGTCGACCCCGTCCGTGTCCACGGTCTCGGGCGCCTCGCCGGCCAGGCCCAGCAGCACCGCCTGGTCGCTGCCGTGGCCGTGCCCGGTCGCGCCGAGCGAGCCGAAGAGTTCGGCCGTGATCCGGGCGGTGTCGGCGAGCAGGCCGTCCGCCTTGAGCCCGAGCACGAAGGTACGTGCGGCGCGCATCGGGCCGACGGTGTGCGAACTCGACGGCCCGATCCCGATCGAGAACAGATCGAACACGCTGATCAACGCCGTACTCCCCTCACCGCCGGGCGCGGCGCCGGTGCCGGCCCGACCGGCGAGCCTACTCCGCCGCGGGCCGACCGACACCGGCCGTCACGCCTTCCGGCCCAGGTCAGTCCCCAGGTCAGCCCCGGGTCAGCCCCGGGTCGGCCCTCGGGTCAACCCCGGGTCAGCGGCGCGGCCGGCCCGGTCGCCCGGGGCCGTCCGGGCCACCGCCCCGCCAGGCTTCCCCGGGACGCGGTCGGGGTAAGTACCTAGGAGCGCGCCCGCCGGATCCGCCCCAGGAACGACGGCGGGCTGGCCCGCTGGACCTACCGTCGAGACAGAGACGCGGTGTTCACGACCGCGAGTTTGGGGAGAGGAAGCAGATGAGCCGCAAGCTGGTACGGCCCCGGGACAACCGCATGATCGCCGGCGTGTGCGCCGGGCTGGCCCGCCGGTTCGGCCTGTCGGCCGGCCTCGTCCGGCTGCTGTTCGTGCTGTCGCTGCTGCTGCCGGGCACGCAGGTGGTCATCTACCTGGTGCTCTGGATCCTGATGCCGAACGAGAACTGACGGGTCTCTCCTGGATCACCGGCCGGCCGGGCCGGTCCCGGAGGACATCCGGTGGCGTTCGCGGGCCGCCCGGATACGACATTGGTATCCGGGCGGCCCGCCGGCTTGCCGGCTCCCGAACGGCGCGGCTACGGCGTCGTGTACGTGATGGTGATCTTCTCGTAGCCGAGCGAGCGCAGCAGGCCCTCCAGCATCTTCTGGGTGTTCTCCCGGGCGCGGTCGGCGAGCCCGCTGTCCCGGGCGGCGGCCGTGATGCGCTCCTCGGCCGTCTGGTAGACCACCTTCTGCCGGTTGGGATCGTTGCCGAAGACGTCACTGAGCCGGTTGAGCAGGCCGCGCTTCTCGGCGAAGACGTAGCTGCGCTCCAGATCCAGGTGCGCCTCGCCCAGTTGCGGCGCCGGCAGTCTCAGCTCGACGGTGCCGTGATCGTCCGACTCGGTGATCGCGCCCTCGGCCACCTGGGAGAAGTCCACGTACGCCTCGACGGTCCCGGCGCCCACGAACAGGGTCCGGTCGTTGAGCAGGAAGTCCGGCACGTACTTCCGGTCGTTCTCCAGGTCGACGACGACCTGGAAGTTGCCCTCGGCGGCGACGTACCGGCTGAGGTCCTGGATCGACGTGAGCAGCGGCGGCTGGCTGCGGTCGGTCTGCTCCTTGCTGAACGGATTGCTCAGGTGCGGCCACAGACCGGCGCCCTGCATGCCCAGGATCACCACGACCGCCACACCGATCACCGCGACCAGGGTGAACAGGCCGCACCCGAGCAGCCGCGAGTGGGGAGCGGCCGGCGCCGGGGCGCGGTCGTCACCCCGCGGCGGCTCCGGCCCGTCGTAGCCCGGATCGTCGGTGGCGGGCGGGTCGGCCTCGTGGCCGATCTGCGGTGGCTCGGCCCGGCCCGATGCGTATTCCGGGAACTCCCGGGTGGGCTCGTCGACGCCGTCCCTCGGAGCCATCGCCCTCACCGTCCTCACGAAGCTGGGTGTATCCATGACGGTACAAGTGGGGTACGACACGCGCGAATCGGCGGGCGCCGCCGGATCATGACCTGCGGCGGGCCGGAGGTCGGGCCGGACGGACCGGAGGTCGGGCCGGGCGGGCCGGAGGTCGGGCCGGGCGGACCGGGGTCAGGCGAACGCGCTCAGCCCGGTCAGCCGCTGCCCGATGATCAGCTGGTGGACCTCGGAGGTGCCCTCGTAGGTCAGCACGCTCTCCAGGTTGTTCGCGTGCCGCAGCACCGGATACTCGCCGCTGATCCCGTTGGCCCCGAGAATCGTCCGGCACTGTCGGGCGATCGCCAGTGCCTCCCGGACGTTGTTCAGCTTGCCCACGCTGACCTGCTCGGGGCGCAGCGCACCGCGGTCGGCCAGCCGGGCCAGGTGCAGGGCGAGCAGGTAGCCCTTCTGCAGTTCGACAGCCATGTCGGCGAGCTTGGCCTGGGTGAGCTGGAACCCGGCGATCGGCCGGCCGAACTGCTCCCGCTCGCCCGCGTACCGCAGCGTGGTGTGCAGGCAGTCACGGGCCGCGCCCAGCGCGCCCCAGGCGATCCCGTGCCGCGCCTCGGTGAGGCAGGACAGCGGGGCGCCCAGCCCCGAGGCGTCGGGCAGCAGGCCGTCGGCCGGCAGCCGCACCTCGTCCAGGACGATCTCGCCGGTGCTGGAGGCGCGTAGCGACATCTTGCGGCCGATCGGCCGGGCCGTCACGCCGGGGCTGTCCATCGGTACGACGAAGCCGCGGACCCGGCCGACCACGCCGTCCTCGACGACCCGCGCCCAGATCACCGCCACGTCGGCGACCGGGGCGTTCGTGATCCACGTCTTGCCGCCGGTGAGCACCCAGTCCGTGCCCTCGCGGCGCGCCCGGGTGACCATGTTCGCCGGATCCGACCCGTGGTCCGGCTCGGTGAGGCCGAAGCAGCCGATCGCCTCGCCGGTGGCCATCACCGGCAGCCACCGCCGCTTCTGCTCCTCGCTGCCGTACCGCCAGATGGCGAACATCGCCAGCGAGCCCTGCACGGAGACCAGCGAGCGGATCCCGGAGTCGCCGGCCTCCAGTTCCAGGCAGGCCAGCCCGTACGCGGCGGCCGAGGCGCCGGCGCAGCCGTACCCGCTCAGGTGCATGCCGAGCAGGCCGAGCCTGCCGAACTCGACGGCCAGTTCGCGCGCCGGCACCTGGCCGCGCTCGTACCAGTCGGCGACGTACGGCCGTACCCGGTCGTCCACCACCCGGCGCACCACGTCCCGGATCTGCCGCTCCTCGTCGGAGAGCAGCGAGTCCAGGTCGAGCAGTTGCTCGGGGGTGACCGGCGGATCCGCCGGCCGGCGTCGGTCCGTCATGACCGCCACCCTAACGGCTGTTCAGCCTGCTCCGGACGGGCTCAGCCGGCGGTGGGTGCCGGCAGCACCAGCACCCGGGCGTGGATCTGGTTGCGCTGCTGGAGCGCCGCCCGCAGCGCCCGGTGCAGCCCGTCCTCCAGGTAGAGCCCGCCGTTCCACTGCACCACGTGCGGGAACAGGTCGCCGTAGAAGGTCGAGTCCTCGGCCAGCAGCTTGTCCAGCGCGAGTTCGCGCTTGGTCGTGATCAGTTGGTCCAGCCGCAACGGGCGCGGCGGGATCTCGGACCACTGTTTCAGCGTGAGCCCGTGTTCGGGATAGGGACGCCCGTCCCGAACCGCTTTGAAGATCACGACGGCACGCTCCCCTCCCCACACAGGGGTCGGACGGACCCCGGCGTTCCCCGCCCCGACGTTGCGATCCCGCGGTCGCGATGTCGGGTCACAACGACCCGTGCCAGCCTAACGACCCGGTTCCACTTACGGTTTGTTCCAGGATGTCAGTTTCGTTACGACTGTCTCGCCACTCAACCGCCTCACGAGGCCGACCCGGGCTCCCGCCACCGTCCCCGGTGCACCACCTCGGCCACCGGCCGGCGTCCGCGCCGCAGCGAGGGCGAGCGGCGATCCGGGGCACGGTAGCCGATCGTGATCGCCCCGATCGGCCCGTACCGGTCCGGCACCCCGAACTCGACCCGGAACGGATCCACGCGCTCCGGCGGGATGCCGAAGAAGCACGCGCCCAGCCCCTCGTCGACGGCCGTCAGCAGCATCATCAGGGCGGCGAACCCGGTGTCGATCTGCCAGTACGGCACCGGCCACCGGCCCTCGTCCCGATCGGCCCAGCCCTTGTCCGACTCGGCGTACCGGTCGAGGTAGGCGGACTTGTTGGCGTGCGGCACGACGATCACCGGCGCCCGGCGCATCCCGGCCAGCCAGCCGCTGCCGGCCAACTCGTCCGGCGTGGTGGTGGCCCAGAACCGGTCCCGGTCGGCCGCGGACTCCAGCACCAGGAAGCCCCAGCCCTGCGAGAAGCCCGCGGACGGGGCGTGCAGGGCGTGTTCGAGCAGCCGCTCCAGCACGTCCGCCGGCACCGGCCGGTCCGGGTCGTAGTTGCGTACCATCCGCCGGCGGCGCACCACCTCGGAGAATTCCATGCCACCCCTCCCGGGCAGGCTCAGCCGACGGGCCGGATGCCCCAGGTCCCGTGCCAGTCCTTGCCGGGTTCCAGGGCGATCACGTCGTTGCCGGACCGGAAGGCGTCCGGCGGGCAGGTCATCGGTTCCACCGCCACCGAGCGGCGGTGCCGCTCCCCGGGCAGGCTGTCGCCGGTGAACACCTGCCACCAGCCGAACTCCCGGTCCGCCCAGATCCGTACCCCGGTCGAGCCGTCCGGCGCGGCCAGCGTGACCGCGGAGGATCCGTCGTCGTCGCGGATCACGTCGCCGAAGGTGAGGTCCAGCCGGGCCTCGCCGATCGGTCGCGGCGACGTCCAGTCGTACTCGGTGCCGGTCACCCGCGCCGCGCCGATGGGCAGCAGCCGACCGTCCACCAGCATCCGGGTCCGCGCCGGCAGCCGCAGCATCAGGTCGTCGACCGGTACGTCCGGAAGTCGCAGGTAGGGGTGCACCGAGAATCCGAACGGGGCCGACTCGCCGCTCAGGTTCGTCACCTGATGCTCCGCCCACAGCCCGTCCGGGCCGACCGCCCACCGGGTACGCAGCCGCAGCGACCAGGGGTAACCCGGATGGGCCGGCAGGTCGTACTCCAGCGTCACGGCGTCCGGAGCCTGCTCCACGAGCCGCCACGGCACCCAGTTGACCAGTCCGTGGATCGCCACGTGCCGCTCCGGCTCGCTCAGGTCGAGCTGGAGCGTGCGCCCGCCGAAGGTGTACCGGCCGTCCCGGATCCGGTTCGGCCACGGCGCGAGCACCTGGCCGGCGCAGCCGGGACACAGCTCGTCGACGCCGTAGCCGTCGAGGTAGTCGACGCCCTCATGCCGGTACGACCGCAGGCCGCCACCGACCTCGACGATCACCGCCTCGTGGCCGCCGGCCGCGATCGTCCACTGTGCGCCCGAGGGCGGCCGGCCGCCCGGTTCGACGTTTTCCATGCCGGGGACGATATCGGTTACCGGCGGGTCTCGCCGCGATCGCCCACGGCGAGTGCGTGCGCACTCAGCTACGGCGAGTGCCTCAACGCTGCGCCCGGTACCGGCGCAGTGCCGGGAAAACGACGGCCAGCAGCGCGGCCAGCACGGCCGCGGTGATGCCGCCGCCCACCCAGGCCACCCCGGTGCCGAAGGCCGCGGCGGTGGCGCCGGCCCGCAGGTCGCCGAGGCGCGGCCCGCCCGCGACCACCACCGTGTTCACGCCCTGCAACCGACCGCGCAGCCGATCCGGGGCGTACACCAGCATTATCGACTGGCGGAAGACCGCGCTGACCAGATCGGCGCCGCCGGCCAGCGCGAGCAGCAGCACCGTCAGCCAGAGCTGCCGGGCCAGCCCGGCCGCGGCGATCGCCACTCCCCAGCCGACCACCGCGGCAACCAGCGCGAGGCCCTGCCGTCGGACCCGGCCGATCCAACCCGAGGTGAGCCCGCCGAGGACCGACCCGATCGCGATGGCGCTGTACAGCCAGCCCACCGCGGCGGTACCGCCGAACCGCTCGGCGGCCACCTCGGGGAAGAGGGAACGCGGCAGGGCCAGCACCATCGCGACGATGTCGACGGCGAACGACAGCAGCAGCACCGGGGTGCCGGCCAGGTAGCGCAGGCCGTCGACCACGCTGCGCAGCCCGACCGAGCGGACCGCACCGGGCTCCACCTCCGTCGGCGGCAGCGCCGGAAGCCGCAGGACGGCCCAGAGCGACACGCTGAACAACGCGGCGTCGCAGGCGTACGCGATCGGCAGCGCCACCGGCACGGCCCAGGCCGCGAAGATCAGCCCGGCGCTCAGCGGGCCGAAGACCAGGCCGGCCTGGCCGGTGGTGAACCGGAGCGTGTTGGCCGCCGGCACCAGGTCTGCCGGCACCAACCGGGGGATGATCGCCGTCCGGGTGGGCGAACTGACCGCGTACCCGACGGCCTGGACCGCCACCAGGACCAGCAGCAGGGTCGGGCTGCCCACCCGAAGAACCGCCTGGATCAGCAGGCCCAGCGTGCCCGACCAGGCCAGCAGCGAACTGACCAGCAGC
The DNA here is from genome assembly GCF_002285795.1 of Plantactinospora sp. KBS50. Taxonomy (GTDB): domain Bacteria; phylum Actinomycetota; class Actinomycetes; order Mycobacteriales; family Micromonosporaceae; genus KBS50. Next base: position 611,205 of record NZ_CP022961.1, on the reverse strand, counting down.
AGCCGGCGCCGGTCCACCGCGTCGGCGATGGCACCACCCCAGAGGCCGAAGATCAACAACGGCACCAGTCCGGCCAGACCGAGCAGCCCGACCCAGAGCGACGAGCGGGTCAGGACGAACATCTCCACCGGCACCGCCACGGCGGTGAACTGGTAGCCGTACGTCGCGACGGCGTCACCCAGCCAGAGCCGGCGGTACGGGACCAGGCGCAGCGGCCGTACGTCGATCGCCCAGCGCGCCAGGCGGCCGCCGGCCGCCGGCGCGGCCGCTGCCCCGGTCTCGCCGGCCTCCCCGGCCGCCCCGGCCGCCTCGGCCCCGCTGGCCGCCCCGATCCCGCCGGCTTCCGCCGCCCCTTCGGCTGCCTCGGGCTGCCGCTCGGTACTGGTCACGGCGCCAGCCGTTCGACGACCCAGCCGTCCGGTGCGGTCCGCCGGTAGCGCAGTCGATCGTGCAGGCGGCTGGCCCGGCCCTGCCAGAACTCCACCGTCTCGGGCACGAGCCGCAGCCCACCCCAGTGCGGCGGCGGCGGGATCGGGTCGTCCGGCCCGAACCGCGCCGCCACCGACCGGTACGCCTCGTCCAGCGCGGCCCGGTCCGGCAGCACCGTGGACTGGGCGCTGGCCCAGGCACCGAGTTGGGAGCCGCGCGGCCGGCGGGCGAAGTACGCCTCGGTCTCGGCCCGGTCCACCCGCTCGATCCGGCCGCAGAACACCACCTGCCGCCGCATGGGAAACCACGGGAAGAGCAGACTGCCGTGCGGATTGGCCCGCGCCTCGGTGCCCTTGCGCGACCCGTAGTTGGTGTACAGCACCAGCCCGCGCTCGTCGTACTCCTTCAGCAGCACGGTCCGGGTGCTGGGTCGGCCGGCGGCGTCGGCCGTGGCGAAGATCATTGCGTTCGGCTCCGGCAGCGCCGCGTCCACCGCGTCGGCGAACCAGCTCCCGAACTGGGTACGCCAGTCGGCGGCCAGATCGGCGCGACGCAGGCCGCGGCCGGCGTACTCCCGGCGCATCCGGGTCGGTTGGGAAGGGTCGGCCACGCCCCCATCCTCGCCCTCGACGCCGCCCCGAGCGTCCGTCCGGCCCAGCTCAAGCGGCGGATGTCACATGCCGCACAGCTCACGAGGGTCGCGTTGCCGCTTGTGCGGGGGCAAGATGTTCCGAACACACCCATGGAGGTCGGGACAGCGACGCCCGGGAACATCGGGCACGGCCCGGCGCGCGGACGATCGATTCCAGGAGAGCACATGTCCGACTTCAAGCCGGGGCTGGAGGGCGTAACCGCCTTCGAGACCGAGATCGCCGAGCCCGACAAGGAGGGCGGCGCGCTGCGCTACCGCGGCGTCGACATCGAGGATCTCATCGGCCAGGTCTCCTTCGGAAACGTCTGGGCGCTGCTGGTGGACGGCCGCTTCGGCCCCGGGCTGCCGCCGGCCGAACCGTTCCCGGTGCCGGTGCACTCCGGTGACATCCGGGTGGACGTGCAGTCCGCCGTCGCGATGCTGGCGCCCTACTGGGGGCTGGACCAGCTGTTGGACATCTCCGCCGAACGGGCCAGGGAGGACCTGGCGCGGGTATCCGTGACGGCGTTGTCGTTCGTGGCACAGTCCGCCCGCGGGCTCGGCCTGCCGGCCGTGCCGCAGAAGGAGATCGACAAGGCGTCGACGATCGTCGAGCGGTTCATGAAGCGCTGGCGCGGGGAACCGGACCCGCGGCACGTCAAGGCGGTCGACGCGTACTTCATCTCGGCGGCCGAGCACGGCATGAACGCCTCGACGTTCACCGCCCGGATCGTGGCCTCGACCGGCGCGGACGCCGCGGCCTGCATCTCCTCCGGGATCGGGGCGCTGTCCGGGCCGCTGCACGGCGGCGCGCCGTCCCGGGTGCTCGGCATGATCGAGGCGGTGGAGCGCAGCGGCGACGCGGAGGGCTACGTCAAGGGCGTGCTGGACCGCGGCGAGCGGCTGATGGGCTTCGGGCACCGGGTCTACCGGGCCGAGGACCCGCGGGCCCGGGTGCTCCGGCGGACCGCCAAGGAACTCGGCGCGCCCCGCTTCGAGGTGGCCGAGGCGCTGGAGAAGGCGGCGCTGGCCGAGTTGCAGTCCCGCCGCCCCGACCGGGTCCTGGCCACCAACGTCGAGTTCTGGTCGGCGGTCGTGCTCGACTTCGCCGAGGTGCCGGCGCACATGTTCACCTCGATGTTCACCTGCGCCCGGATGGGCGGGTGGAGCGCGCACATCCTCGAACAGAAGCGGCTCAAGCGGCTGGTCCGCCCGTCGGCGAAGTACGTGGGCGCCGCCCCCCGCAAGCCGAGCCAGGTGCCGGGCTGGGACGCCGTCCCGCACGACGTCTGAGCGATGCGCACGGGCGGGCTGTGGCGGACGCCTCACCGCTGACCCGCCCACCCCGGCCCGGGTGTCGGCCGGCGGGTGCAAGGATGGTGGCACGGCAACGCCGCCGGTCCTCACCCGCCGCCGACCGGGTCGCACCCCGCACGATCCGGCGGGTACCCCCGCCGCGGGCCGCCGAGCGAGTGGCCCCGTCCGGAAGGATCTTCGATCACCGTGGCTGACGTCCCCAGCATCCGGATCCCCGATGAGTTGAAGCCCGCCGACGGCCGCTTCGGGAGCGGGCCGTCCAAGGTCCGCCCGGCGGCCGTCGCGGCCCTCGCGGACGTGGCGACCAGCTACCTCGGGACGTCCCACCGGCAGAAGACCGTCCGCGACCAGGTGGCGCGGCTGCGGCGCGGCATCGCCGAGTTCTTCGACCTGCCCGACGGGTACGAGGTGGTGCTCGGCAACGGCGGCACCACCGCGTTCTGGGAGGTCGCCGCGTTCGGCCTGATCCGGGACCGGGCCCAGCTCGCCAGCTTCGGCGAGTTCGGCAGCAAGTTCGCCAAGTCGGTGGCGGAGGCGCCGTTCCTGGGCGAGCCGACCGTCCGCAAGGCCGACCCGGGCTCCGCGCCGGCGTTGACCGCCGAGGCCGGCGTCGACACGTACGGCACGCCGCAGAACGAGACCTCGACCGGCGTCGCCGTGCCGATCCGCCGGGTGCCGGGGGCCGACGACGGGTCGCTGCTGCTGGTCGACGCGACCTCCGGCGCCGGTGGGCTGGAGGTGGACGTCCGGGAGACCGACGTCTACTACTTCGCCCCGCAGAAGTGCTTCGGCTCCGACGGCGGCCTGTGGATCGCGCTCATGTCGCCGGCCGCGCTGGAGCGGGCCGCCGAGGTCCGGGCCAGCCGGTACGTTCCGGCCTTCCTGGATCTGGTCACCGCGATCGACAACTCGCGCCTGGAGCAGACGTACAACACCCCGGCGCTGGCCACCATCTTCCTGGCCGCCGAGCAGACCGACTGGATGAACGGCCAGGGCGGGCTGGGCTGGGCCGCCAAGCGGACCGCCGAGAGCGCCGGCGTCCTGTACGGCTGGGCCGAGCGGTCGAGCGTGGCCACCCCGTTCGTGCTGGACCCGGCGCTGCGCTCGAACGTCGTGGCGACCATCGACTTCGCCGACGGGGTGGACGCGACGGTCCTGGCCAAGGTCCTGCGCGCGAACGGGATCGTGGACACCGAGCCGTACCGCAAGCTCGGCCGCAACCAGCTGCGGATCGCCCTCTACCCGGCGGTCGAACCGGCCGACGTGGAGGCGCTGACCCGGTGCATCGACCACGTGGTCGAGCGGCTCTGACCCGACACCATCCGCCCCGCCACCGGGGCGCCGACCCGGCACCCGCCTGACCGGTCGGCCGGTTGACCGGCCGGTCAGCGCAGCCGGTTCCCGCCGGCCCGGGAGTCGTCCCCGACGCCCCCGCACCGGCCCTTCCGGTCACGACATGCGGGGCGTGCGTCCCCCCATCGGTACCCTGACCGGCGTACCGTGTCCAGGGAACGCGCCCGGCGTGCCGCGCCGGGCGGCGATGGCCAGCGAAGCGGGACGGAGGCAACGCGATGCGCCCAGTACGCTTCGTCGCCCTCTCCGAGGACGGCCAGGCCCTGGTTCTCGCCGACGAGGTGGGCCGGCTGCTCGCGCTACCCATCGACGAGCGGGTCGCCACGGCGATGCACAACGAGCCGGGCTCGCCGCCGCTCGCGGTCGCGCCGGCGGGCAACGACCCGCAGCCGTCGCTGTCCCCCGGGACATCCAGGCCCGGATCCGGGCCGGCGAGTCCGCCGAGGACGTGGCCCGCATCGCGGGCGTCCCGGTGGACCGGGTGCTGCGGTACGCGGGTCCGGTGTTGCAGGAGCGGGCCATGCTCGCCCAGCACGCCCGGCGCACCCGGCTGAAGTCCGCCGAGAAGGCGACCCCGCTGGCCGAGGTCGTGGACGGCCGGCTGGCCCAGCACGGCATCGACACCGAGAAGATCTCCTGGGACGCGTACCGGCGCGACGACGGCACCTGGCGGATCGTCGCCACCTGGCCGTCCGGGAAGGCGACCGCCCAGGCCATCTGGGATCTGGACAAGAGCCGGCAGACGGTGGCCCCGCACGACGACATGGCGCAGTACCTCTGCGCCGAGCGGCCGGCACCGCTGCTGGGTCAGGAACCCGCCCCGGAGCGCGGCGGGCACGCCCTGCCCGGCCCCAGTCGGATGGAGCCCGGCCGGGGTGGGCACGGGCTGCCGGCCGCCGCGGATCCCGGGCGTCCGGGTCGCGACCCGATCCGGGCCGGCCGGGACGCGCTGCTGGCCTCGCTGGACCGTCCACTCGGCTCCTCGGCCGGGCGCGGTCTCGACCCGGCGGCGCTCGGCGGCGCCGAGGCGCCCCGGCAGCGGCCGGTGGCCGGCGGTGCCGCCGCGCTGCTCGGCGGGGGCCAGGGTTCGGCCTTCGACGACGACGCGGACCTGCCCAAGGAGGTCCCGGCGGTGCCGTCGCTGGCGGTGCTGCGGCCACGCCGGGCGGGCGGCCAGTCCGGCGGCGCCGAGTCCACCGACCCCGCCGGCAAGCCCCGCAAGCGGCTGCCGAGCTGGGACGACGTGCTCTTCGGCGGCGGGCCGGCGGCCCGGGAAAGCTCCTGAGCGCACCCTCGACCGCCCGGTGACTGTGGAGGTCGGCTGGCCTCCACAGTTGCAGGGCACTCGAAGTGTCCGCGTGGCAGGGTGAAGTAATGGAGTACACCAACCTGGGCCGAACCGGCCTTACCGTCAGCCGCCTCTGCCTCGGCACCATGAACTTCGGTCCACAGACGAGCGAACCGGACAGCTTCGCCATCATGGACCGCGCGCTGGAGCGCGGCGTCAACTTCTTCGACACCGCCGACGTCTACGGGTGGCAGACCGGCGAGGGCGTCACCGAGCAGATCATCGGCCGGTGGTTCGCCCAGGGCGGCGGTCGCCGGGAGAAGGTGGTGCTGGCCACCAAGGTGTACGGCAAGATGGGCGACTGGCCCAACGAACAGGGCCTGAGCGCCCGGCACATCGTGCGGGCCTGCGAGGACTCGCTACGCCGGCTACAGACCGACACGATCGACCTGTACCAGATGCACCACGTCTCCCGGAGCACTCCCTGGGAGGAGATCTGGCAGGCGATGGAGACCCTGGTCGCGCAGGGCAAGGTGCTCTACGTCGGCTCGTCGAACTTCGCCGGCTGGCACCTCGGGCAGGCGCAGGCCGCGGCGCAACAGCGCAACTTCCTGGGCCTCGTCTCGGAGCAGTGCATCTACAACCTGATGACCCGACACGTGGAACTGGAGGTCGTACCGGCCGCCCAGCACTACGGGTTGGGCATCATCCCCTGGTCTCCGCTGCACGGCGGGCTGCTGGCCGGGGTGCTGCGCAAGATGGAGCAGGGTGGCGCCGCCCGCAGCACCAGCGGACGGGCCGCCGAAGGGCTGACCGAGAACCGCGCGGCCATCGAGGCGTACGAGAGCTTCTGCGCCGAGCTGGGCCACGACCCGGCGGACGTGGGACTGGCCTGGCTGCTCGCCCGGCCCGGGGTGACCGCGCCCATCATCGGCCCGCGGACCGCCGAGCAGCTCGACGCGTCGCTGGGTGCCCTCGACGTGCGGCTCGACGAGAAGGCGCTGAGCCGCCTGGACGAGCTTTTCCCGCCGGTCGGCAAGGGCGGACCCGGCCCGGAGGCGTGGGCCTGGTAGGACCGGGGCGCGGGCACGGTCGGCGCTGCCGGGTCGGCGTCGCTCGCTGGCGCTGCCGGGTCGGCGTTACCGGTCCGGCGTCGCTGATCGGCGCTGCCGGTCGGCGTGACCGGTCGGCGTGACCGGTCGGCGTGACCGGTCGGCGTCGCTGGGGTGGCCCGTCAGCGCAGCGCCCAGCCGGCGAGCCGGTGGTGCTCGGGCCGCGGGCCGAGATGGCTGCGGACCAGCACGAACTCGGTTGCCGACCAGGCGGGGCCGGCGTACTCCGCCAGCTCCGCCCGGTCGGCCGCCACGTCGGCGGCCGGAAGCCGGTCGCCGGGACGGGCCACCGTGAGATGCGGCCGGAACGGCCGGCGATCGTGCGGCAGCCGCGCCCGACGCAGCTCGCGCCGGACCGTCGTGCTCAACTGCCGTAGCCGCTGCGTCTCACCCCCCACCCCCACCCAGAGGATCGAGAACCGGCCCCGGCCGAACCGGCCGCCACCGGCCAGGTTCAGCAGTGGCGCGGAATCCCCGGCGGCGGCGCGCCAGGCCGACGCGGCCCGGCCGAGCGCCTCCTGCGCGGCGGGCAGCCGGTCGTCGGCGACCTCGCCGAGGAAGGCCAGCGTGATGTGGATCAGGTGCCGGTCCGGCACCCGGACGTTGACTCCCCGGGCCGATGCCGTCCCGATCCGCAGCCGGGCGATCCGCGCGGCCAGGTCGTCCAGCGCGGCGGCCGGCGGGTAGAGCGCCACGAACAGTCGCACGGCCGGCCCGGTCAGGGACGCCGGCCACGCTGCTCGGCGACCCCGGGCAACCGCAGCCCGGCCGCCTGCAACTCGCCCTCGACGCGTACCCGTTCGATCTCCAGGTCCACCCCGGCCAACCCGGCGAGGTGCTCGTCGATCCCGAGGGCACGGCTGGCCAGCCGCAGGCGCTCGTCGTACGCCTGCTGGACCGCGCTCTGCCACAGCCCGGACCGGTTGCCGACGTTGAGCCGCTGGCGGCCGAGCCGGCGCAGGTCCGCGGCTATCTGCTCGAGGGAGGGTCGCTCGATCCGGTCCAGCTCCGCGGCGTCGGTCCGCGGGGGCTGACCCTCCACTGAGAACAGCTGGTCGAGACGGGCGATCGTGCGGCGCTCCCGCCGCTGCTCGCGCCAGTCCCCGAGCCCGCACACGGCGCGGTCGATGAGCTCGTCGGCGCACACCACCGCGGCAACCGCAACCGGAAGGCACGCGACGCCGAGGAGTGCCAGTGCCAGCACCAACCCGTCGGCCACGATATCGACGCTATGCCCTGTCGCCGGACGCTGCCAGCGAATTCAGATACCAGCATCGTTGCGTTACCGGGGCTGGCCGCCGGGCCGGGCTCACCGGGTCACCACCTCCAGCACGCGGCGGAACCGCCGTACCGCCGCCGCATCGCCGGTGATCCGGACCGCCTCGTCGGGCGAGCGCCGCCACAGCCAACGCAGCAGGTCGTCGGGGCGTGCGGACACCACCGCATCCGGCTCGACGGTCCCGCCGGTGCCGGCCGCGGCAGCCGCCGGGTCGACCTCCGGCAGGTCGGCGCCGGTGCCCGCGCGGTCGACATTGGTGCCCGCCCCGTCGGACCCGGTGCCCGCCCCGTCGGCGCCCACGCGGCCGGTGCCGGTGCCGGTGCCGGTGTCCGCCCGAGTCACGGCGATGCCCGCCGGGCCGAGCCCGACCAGCCAGCCGCGGCCGCCGCCGGTGACCAGGACCCGGTGCTCGGCGGCCGGCAGCCGGTCGGCGAAGCTTCCCGGCTGACTGCGCGCCGCGTAGCCGAGGAAGGCCAGCAGGATCTCATCGACGCCGTCCAACGCCAGGTCGGCGGGCACCTCGACGATCGGCGCCCCGACCGCGAGTTCGGCGTCGATGCGGTGCACCACCGTCTCCTGCGCCATCCGGCGCACCCAGAAACCGACGGTCTGGTCCGGCTCGTACCACGTGGGGCTGGCCTCGTCGTCCGGCCGGGCCGCGAACTCGGCGGCCAGCTCGCGGTATCCCCGGTCGAGCAGGACGAGCGGCTCGGGCTCGACATCCGCCGGTGGCCACCGCCGGGGCCGGCCGTGCCGCATGCTCTCCACCTTGTGCAGGTAGACCAGGGCGACGTGCTCGACCAGGTCGGCCAGCGTCCAGTCGGGACAGCTCGGCACCGGCGTCGCGAGGTCGGCACCACCGGCCAGCTCGCGCAGCCGCCGCTCATCCGCGGCCAGGCACTCCAGGTAACGCTTCCGATCCATGGCGGCAAGGAAACCACCGGGGTACGACATCCCGACCGCGCGGCGCCGGGACACGGTCCCGCCTCACGGGTCGGTCGGCCGCGGCACCACGGAGAACCGGGGCAGCGGAAGCATCCGGAGCCGCAGCGTGGCGCCGCTGTGCCGTAGCTGCCAGACCAGCGCGGTGACCGCGGCGGTCATCGACAGCAGGCCGCCCATCCAGATGCTGGCACCCGCGCCGACGTGCTCGGCCGTCCAGCCGATCAGCGGGGCGCCGACCGGGTTGGTACCGAGGAAGACCAGCACCCACAGCGCCATCACCCGACCGCGGAACGCGGGGTCGACGCCGAGCTGAACCCGCTGGTTGGCGGCCTGGGCGAAGAAGACCATGCAGAATCCGGTCGGCGGCAGCAGGGCCACCACCAGCCAGTACGCCGGGGCCAGCCCGACCAGCGTGCCGAACACGGAGGTGGCCAGCGCACCGGCGATGACCAGCCACACCGACGGTCGGCCGCGCCGCCCGCTGCCGGCGAACGCCCCGCACAGCGCGCCGACCGCGAGCGCGGTGGTGAACAGTCCGAAGGTGGCGGCCGAGGTGTGGAACACCGTCTTGGCCAGCGCCGCCAGGGTGAGCTGGAAGTTGAACAGCCCCATGGCGATCACGCCCATCAGCGCCATCGGCAGCATGATGTCCGGCCGCTTGGCGACGTACCGCAGCCCGTCGATCACCCGGGCGGGCTGCCGGACGGCACCGGCCGGCAGTGTCTCCCGGTGCAGCTCGGTCGCGCGCATCCGCAGCACGCAGACCAGCGGGGCGATCGAACTGGCGGCCGAGATCATGAACACCGGACCGACGTCGAACGCGGCGATCGCGAGGCCGGCGACGGCCGGGCCGAGGATGCGGGCGGAGTTGAAGGTGGCCGCGTTCAGCGCGAGCGCGTTCGGCAGCAGCGGCGTGCCGACCAGCTCCGAGACGAAGGACTGCCGGACCGGCGTCTCCATCGCGTTCGCCACGCCGAGCAGGGCCGCGAACACGAACACGTGCCACAGCTGCACCAGGCCGCTGATGGCCAGCAGGCTCATCCCGGCCGCCAGCACCACCCAGAACGCGTTCGCGATGAGCAGCAGTGCCCGCTTGTCGTACCGGTCCGCCAGCCGCCCGGAGAAGAGCGTGAGCAGCAACACGGGGGTGAACTGGCAGGCGGTGACGATGCCGAGCGCCGTCGGCGCGGACAGGCGTAGGACCAGCCAGTCCTGGGCGACGAACATCATCCAGGTACCGATCAGCTTGATGAGCTGACCGGTCGTGAAGAGCCGGTAGTTGCGCACGTGTAGGGATTGGAACGTCCTGCTGAGCTGCGGCCGCACTCGGGGTGCGCCTCCTTCGGGTTGTACGCGTCATCCACATCGGTGGACGAAGCGGACCCGATGGTCGGCGCCGGTCAGGCGCGGGCCACCTGTTGCAGGATCTCCGCTGCTCGGGCCAGGGTCTCCCGGTCGGCGTCGGTCAGCTCGGCGAGCCGTTGCGCCAGCCAGGTGTCGCGGGCCCGTTCGAACATCGCCAGAACCTCCCGCCCAGCATCCGTGGTGCTGAGCAGGACCTGCCGTCCGTCGGTCGGGTGCGGCGAACGCCGCACGAGGCCCCGCTCCTCCAGCTTGGCCACGGTCCTGGTCATCGTCGGTGGCTGGACCCGTTCCGCGTCGGCGAGCTCACGGGGAGTCAGCGCGCCTGCCAGCTCGACGCTGGTCAGGGCGGAGAGCTGAGTCATCGTCAGATCGCCGACCGGGCGGGCCTGCCGTACCCGGCGGTTGAGTCGGGTGATCGCATCGCGCAGCTGGGGTGCCAGCTGCGCCGGTGGGAGGTCCACCGCCATCACCGTCCGCTCCGTCACATCGTTAGCTTAACTAATAAGCTTGGCTAACGACCACCGATATGACCATACTCACCCCGTTCTCGGCCCGGCGGCCCAGCGGCCGACCAGCCAAGCGCAGAGCGTAGACCACGGCCGCCGCCACCGGCCCCCTGCCGCGTATCCTGCTCACGTGTCTGCCACCCCACCTGACCAGCCGGAGCCGGTCGACCCGCCGATGGTCCCGTTCGCGGTCGGCGGGATGGTGCTGTGGGCACTGGCCGGCCTGGTGCTGCTGATCTTCTTCCGCGACTGGCTGGCCGCGCACGGGCACGAGAACTGGCTGTGGATCTGCCTGGCGGGCGTCCTGGTCGGGCTGCCCGGTCTGGCCGTGATGCGCCGCTACGACGCCCACCGCGCCCGGCGGCACGCCGACCGCTGACCGCACCACCGGCGGTACGCGTCGACGGTCAGCTCCGGTCGTCCCCCGCGGCGGGGTCGACGGCGGTCGCGGCAACCGTGACGGCTTCCACCGCTTCCACCGCGCTGTCGTCGTACGCGGTCGGCATCTCCTCGACCGGCGCCTCGGCGGACTCGACAAGCGTCTCCGAATGGGCGCCGCAACCGTGGTCGGCCGACACCGCCCGGCCGTCGTCCGGCGCGTAGAAGTTGCCGCACACCCCGAACGCCTGGCGCAGGGCGCCGGCCAGCGGGAGGTAGAAGCCGCAGGTGCCGCAGCGGGCGGCCGGCGGAGCGGCGACGGAGATCGGCGCGGCCGGCCCGTGGTCGCCGTCGTACCACCGCTGGGCCGTGTCCATCCGGCCCTCCCGGGACATCACCCGGGACCGACCCAGGCCGATTTCCCAGGCCGCCTCCTCCACACCCGGATCGTCCGAGTAGAGGTAGCCGGGCACCAGCCGCTCGTCGTCCGCGGACGTCGGCAGCAGATCACCGACGCCGAGGTCACCGGGCTGAAGCCGCTCATGCCAGGGCAGCCAGCCGGGCGCCAGCAGCGCGTCCGGCCCGGGCAGCAGGACGGTCTCGCAGATCGTCACGGACCGGCTGCGCGGGATCCGGGTCACCGTCACCGCCCACCGCCAGCCCTGGTAGCCGGGCAGCCGGCACTCGAAGAAGTGCGTGACGAGGCGGTCGCCCTCCGCCACCACCGTGAGGTGCTCGCCGACGTCTGCCGGATCGACCTCGCCGATGCCGGCCCGCGCCACCTCCACAGCGGCGGCACACACCTGGTCGAGGCGGGGGGCGCGGGTGGTGGAGGACCTGCTCACCCGTTCATTGTCTCCTATCCGTCCGGGCCACCGACACGCACTCCCCGGTTGTTCTCCACGGCAGTCGCGGCACGGCGGGCAGCGATCGGAGAGGATGGGGACATGCCGCTCTTCTCCCGCGCCGACCGGCCCCGGCGCTCGGTCGCCGGATACGCCACCGGTACGACCGTCCGCGGCCTCCGCCTGCTGCTGCGCGGCGGGTTCCGCGGCGGCCGGTGGGTGGGCCGGGGCGTGGGCCGGGTACGGTCCCGCGGCGCGGGCGGCGAGACCGGGATGTCCCGGCTGTTCGACCTGCACGCCGCCTCGTGCGCCGGGGACACGCTGGTCGCGATCGGCCTCGCCGGCACGATCTTCTTCAACGTTCCGCTGGGCGAGGCGCGTACCCGGGTCGGGCTCTACCTGCTGGTGACGATGGTCCCGTTCGCGTTGCTGGCGCCGGTGGTGGGACCGCTGCTGGACCACTTCCGGCACGGCCGGCGGTACGCGATGGCCGCGACCATGCTGGGCCGGGCGTTCCTGGCCTGGCTCATCTCCGACTACATCCACGGCATCGGGCTCTATCCGGCCGCGTTCGGGGTGCTCGCGCTGTCCCGCGCGTACGGCGTGGCCCGGTCCGCCGCGGTACCCCGGCTGCTGCCCGCCGGACTCGGCCTGTCCCAGGTGGGCGCGCGGGCCAGCGTGTACGGCACCATCGCCGGCGCGGTGGTCACCCCGCTCGGCCTGGCCGCCTTCTGGTTCGGCCCGCAGTGGCCGCTGCGGGTGTCCTCGGTGATCTTCCTGGTCGGCATGGTGATCGCGCTGCGGCTGCCGGCCCAGGCCGACTCCGACCGGCCCGGACCCGGCGTCCGATCCGGCCCGTGGTGGCACGGCGCCCGGCGGGTGCTCTCCGGCGCGCTGGTCGGCACCACGCTGCTCGGCGCGGCCACGCTGCGGGCCGGGTACGGCTTCCTGCTGCTCTTCCTCGCCTTCGCGATCCGGGCCGGCGACCTGGACCCGACGGCGTTCGGCCGGCACATCGGCGCCGAGGTGGCGCTCGGCCTGGTCGGAGCGGCCCTGGCCACCGGCACCTTCCTGGCCACCGCGGTCGGCACCCGGCTGCGGATCCGCCGCCCGGTCGTGCTCCAGACCGCCGGTCTGGTGCTGGTCACCGCGTTGGCCGCGGTGACCGCGATCCGGCTCTCCCTGCCGATGGCCGCGGCGCTCTGCCTGGTCACGGCCGCGGTCAGCGGGATCGCCAAGTTGGCCGTCGACGCCACCATCCAGGAGCGGATCCCGGAGCACCAGCGGGCCAGCGCCTTCGCGCACTCCGAGACCGTGCTGATGCTCGCCTTCGTCCTCGGCGGCGCGGTGGGCCTCATCCCGCTGCCCGGGCAGGTCGGGGTCGGCATCGCCGCCGGGTTGGCCGCCGTCGCGGCCGGTGCGGCCGCCTGGGGTGGCCGCCGTGCCCGGGGCGACCGGCTGAGCGGCCGGGCCAGTGCCGAGCGGCCGATCCCGCAACCGGCTTCCGGCCCCCGCCCGCCCCCGGCCAGCAGCCCGTTTCCGGCCCACCGTCTGCTCCCGGCCCGCAGCCCGCTCCCGGCCCGCAGCCCCGGTCCGACGACCGGTCCGGGACGCACGCTCCGGACGCCGACGAACAGCCGGAGCCGGCGGCCGATTCGCAAGGCGCGGGGACCGCCCCGCCGGGCTTCCACATCTACCGACCCTCGTCGGTGGCCGGCGACGGCCCGGGACGCGGCGCCGGGGGACGGCCGGGATGACCGTACGGGTCCTGGTGGCCACGGCCGTCGAGCCCGAGGCCGCCGCGGTACGCGCCGGACTGGACGGGACGTCGGAGGGCGCACCGGAGGCGGCGCGGACGGGCTCGGTGCCCGTGGATGTGCGGGCCGTCGGGGTGGGTCCGGCGGCTGCCGCGGCCGGAACGGCCCGGCTGCTCGCCACCGCCGAGGCGGCCGGTGCGCCGTACTCGGCGGTGCTGAGCGCCGGCATCGCCGGCGGCTTTCCGGACCGGGCCGCGATCGGCGCGCTCGTGCTGGCCACCCGCAGCATCGCCGCCGAGTTGGGCGCCGAGTCGCCGACCGGGTTCCTGCCGCTGGACGAGTTGGGCTTCGGCGACCCGGTGGTTCCGGCGGACCGGGCGCTGCTGGCCGCGCTGCGGGCGGCGCTGCCGGACGCGGTGACCGGGGCGGTGCTCACGCTCAGCACGGTGACCGGCACCGGGGCCACGGCCCGAGCGCTGGCCGGGCGCTACCCGGACGCCGTGGCCGAGGCCATGGAGGGGTACGGCGTGGCCACCGCCGCCGGACAGGCCGGCCTGCCCTTCGCCGAACTGCGAACGATCTCCAACCTGGTCGGCCCGCGCGACCGGTCCGCGTGGCGACTCGACGCCGCCTTCCGGGCGCTCACCACCGCCGCCCCGGCGATCCGCCGTGTGGGCCACGCGATCCCGTCCGCCGCCCCGGCGGCCGCCCCCACCGGGACCGCCCGAACCGCCGCGCCGGCCACCGGATCGCCGGCCAACGCCTCGCCGAGCACCGGATCGTCGGCCCCGGCCGAGACGCGGTGAGGCATCTCCCCGCGGTGGCCGGGCTCGGTGTGGTTACGGTGGAGGGGTGCCGCTGTCCCTCGCGATCTCGCCCTGCCCCAACGACACGTTCGTGTTCCACGCTCTCGTGCACGGACTGGTGCCCGGCGCACCGCCGGTCGAGGTGACCTACGCCGACGTCGACGTGACCAACACGGCGGCGCAGCGCGGCGCGTTCGACCTGGTGAAGGTGAGCTACGCGGCGCTGCCGTGGCTGCTGGAGGACTACCACCTGCTGCCCTGCGGCGGCGCTCTCGGACGCGGCTGCGGCCCGCTGGTGCTCACCCGTGGCGACCGCACCGACCAAGGCGACCGCACCGACCTGACCGGCGCCACCGTGGCGGTGCCCGGCGACCGGACCACGGCGTACCTGCTGTTCCGGCTCTGGTCGGCCGGCCGGCCGCCGGGCCGGATCGAGATCGTTCCGTTCCACGAGATCATGCCGGGGGTGGCGGCCGGCCGGTACGACGCCGGGCTGGTGATCCACGAGGCCCGGTTCACCTACCCGCAGCACGGGCTCACCGCCCTGGTCGACCTCGGCGAGTGGTGGGAGGGCGACACCGGCCTGCCGATCCCGCTGGGCGCCATCCTCGCCCGGCGTGGCGCGGTGGATCCGGCCGAGGCCGCGGCCTGGGTCCGCGAATCCGTCCGGATGGCCTGGGCCGACCCGGCGGCCAGTCACGGGTACGTCCTGGAGCACGCTCAGGAGATGGACCCGGACGTGGTACGGCAGCACATCGCGCTGTATGTGAACGAATTCACGGCCGACCTCGGTACGGACGGCCGGGCCGCGGTCGACGCCCTGCTCGGACGCGCCGCGGCCGCCGGCCTGGTGCCTCAGACCTCCAGCTCGCGCGCCACCGCGTGCACAAGCTGAGCGATCTTCTGTGCGGTCCGCCGGTCCGGGAACCGACCCCGGCGCAGGTCGGGCTGCACCTTCGCCTCCAGCACCTTGATCATGTCCTCGACCAGGCCGTGCAGTTCCTCGGCGGGACGGCGGCGCAGTTCGGCCACGGACGGCGGCGCGTCCAGCAGCTTCACCCCCAGCGCCTGCGAGCCCCGGCGGCTGTCCACAACGCCGAACTCGATCCGCTGACCACCCTTGAGTTCGGTGACCCCAGCGGGCAGCGCGCCCTTCGGCAGGAAGACGTCGCCGCCCTCGTCGCTGGTGACGAACCCATATCCCTTGGCCGCGTCGTACCACTTCACTCGACCGGTCGGCACCTGTCATCCCCTGCTTCGCTCGGACTGCTGATCTATCAAGGCTAACCGGCCGGGCCGGTGTGCCGCCGCTGAGAATCCGCCGAGTTGTGCCGGCGAATTCGCCGGCCCGGCGGCGGGATTCACCGGTTGCGTCGCCTCCGGTTCGCCGCGCGTACCGGAGGCTGGCGACCGAGAGGCGCGACACCGGTCGGGCCGGCTAGCGTGGAACGACGATGAGCACCTCACTCGCGGACCGTCTGCGGTCCATGCCGGACGACGCGCTGGTCAGACTCCTCCAGCTGCGTCCCGATCTGGTGGTCCCGGTTCCGGCCGACCTGTCCGCGTTGGCGCTGCGGGCGCAGTCCCGGGTGTCGGTCGCCCGCGCCCTGGACGGACTGGACCGGTTCGCCCTGCAGATCCTCGACGCGGCGCGGCTGACCCGGCAGCCGGAGACCGGCACGACCACGGCCGAGGCCGTACTCTCGCTGGCCCTGACCCGCCCGGCGCGGTCGACCGGGCCGCCGTCCGGGCCGCGCTGGACCGGCTGCGCGACCTGTTCCTGCTGCACGGGCCGGACGACGCGCTGGCGGTGGCCGCCGCCGTGGACGAGGTCTGCCCGCCGTACCCGGCCGGGTTGGGCCGGCCGGCGGCGGAGTTGGACCCGCGGGCGGAGGAGGTCTGCGCCGAGCCGGCCCGGCTGCGCCGGACCGTGCTCGCGGCGCCGCCGGGGGCGCGCAAGATCCTGGACCGGCTCGCCGCCGGGCCACCCGTGGGCACCGTCACCAACGAAACGGCCGCGACCGACAGGACGGCCGCGGACAACGCGGCCGCCGTGGACGGGCCGGCGGCCGGGGCGGGTACGGACGACCAGGCGGCCCCGGGCGGCGGCTCGGCCGTGCGCTGGCTGGTGGAGCACGCCCTGCTCGTGCCGGTGCCCGACCCGGGCCTGCCGGCCGGCAGCATGGCCGTGGAGCTGCCCCGCGAGGTCGGCCTGCTGCTGCGCCGCGACACCGGCCCGCTGGGACCGCTGCGGGCCACACCGCCGGAACCGGCCGCTGCCCCGCGCGAGCCCAAGGCGGTCGACTCGGCGGGCGCCGGTCAGACCATGGAGGCGGTCCGGCACGCCGAGGCGCTGCTGGAGGCGCTCGCCGCCGAGCCGGCTCCGGTGCTGCGCTCCGGCGGGATCGGCATCCGCGAGCTGCGCCGGCTGTCCAAGAGCACCGGGCTGGACGAGTCCACCGCGGCGCTGCTGCTGGAGGTCACCCACGCGGCCGGGCTGGCCGGCGAGGCCGACCCGCCGGGTGCGGGCGGCCGGGCCGGCGCCGACCAGCAGGTCCTGCCGACCACCGGGTACGAGGTGTGGCGCGGCGAACCGCTGGCACAGCGCTGGGAGGTCCTGGCGCACGGATGGCTGGCGATGACCCGGCAGCCCGGGATGGTCGGCCAGCGCGACGACCGGGACCGGCCGATCACGCCGCTCTCCGCCGAGGTCGAGCGGGGCGGCGCACCCGCCGCCCGGCGGGCCGTGCTGGGTGTGCTCGCCGGGCTTCCCCCGGGCGCCGCGCCGGACCAGGACGAGGCGCTGGAACTGGTCGCCTGGCACGCCCCCGGCGCAGCAGGGGTGCCGAACGGGCCTACCGGGAGGTGCTGGCCGAGGCGGCGACGCTGGGGATCACCGGCCTGGGCGCGCTCAC
The DNA here is from genome assembly GCF_002285795.1 of Plantactinospora sp. KBS50. Classification (GTDB taxonomy): domain Bacteria; phylum Actinomycetota; class Actinomycetes; order Mycobacteriales; family Micromonosporaceae; genus KBS50. Next base: position 594,279 of record NZ_CP022961.1, on the reverse strand, counting down.
CTCGTACGGCCGGCTGCTGCTGGCCGACCCCGAGGAGGAACGGCTCGCCGTGGAGAACGACCCGCTCGGGGTGCGCGCCGCCGCGACCTCGCTGCCCGGCGCGGCCTCCCCGGCGGTACGCGCCCTGGACTCGCTCCTGCCCTCCCCGGTCGATCATTTCCTGGTGCAGGCCGACCTCACCGTGGTCGTTCCCGGCCCGCCCGAGCCGGCGCTGGCCGCCGAACTGGACGCGGTGGCCGAGCCGGAGTCGGCCGGCGGCGCCAGCGTGTACCGGGTCACCGCGGACGGCCTGCGCCGGGCGTTGGACATCGGGTACGCCGCCGAGGACCTGCACGGGCTGTTCCGGCGGCGGTCCCGCACCCCGGTGCCGCAGACGCTGACGTACCTGATCGACGACGTGGCCCGCAGGCACGGCGGGCTGCGGGTCGGCGCGGCCGGGGTGTACCTGCGCAGCGACGACGAGGCGCTGCTGGCGCAGGTGCTGGCGGACCGCCGGGTGGCCGCGCTCGCGCTGCGCCGGCTGGCGCCGACGGTCCTGGTCAGCCCGTACCACGTGGCCCGGCTGCTGGGTGTGCTGCGGGAGGCCGGCTACGCGCCGGTGCCGGAGGACGCCACCGGCGCCACGGTGCTGAGCCGGCCGAAGCCGGTCCGCGCGCCGGTCCGGGTGGTGCCGTCCGCCCGGCCCGGCGACCCACGGACGCTGCCGCGGCTGAGCCGCCCCGGGTGCTGGGAATCATCGAGCAGATGCGGCGTGGGGAGGCGGCGGCCCGCGCGGCGCGGCGGGCGCCGGACGGGGTACGCGCCGGCGAGCCGGCGGCCCGACCGGCCGCCCGGCACACCCACAGCCAGGCACTCGCCGTGCTCCAGCAGGCGATCCGGGACAGGTCGCTGGTCTGGGTCGGGTACGTCGACGCACACGGCGGGACCACGTCCCGACTGGTCCGGCCGGTGTCGATCGGTGCCGGCTACCTGCGGGCCGAGGACGAGCGGACGGACATGCTGCACACCTTCGCGCTGCACCGGATCACCGCCGCGGTGCTGGACTGAGCGGCCCCGGCCGGAGCCGTCCGCCGTCCGCCGTCCGCCGTCGGCCGGAGCCGGCGACGGCCGCGGGCGCGCCGGCCCGCGACGGCGACGGCCGTCGGGCGCGCCGGTCAGCGGCGGCTGCGGCGGAGCGAGCCCACGATCGAGACGAGGAGCAGCAGCGCGAACCCGGCACCCGCGGACTCGCCCACCGAGTCGACGAAGCCCTGCCGCAGGCCCAGCCACCCCCACAGGAACCAGCCGACCAGGATGACCGCCACCAGCAGGTAGCCGGCGAGCATGACGCGCGAAACCGGCTCCGGCTCGGCGGGCGGCGCGGCGGGCGGCGCGGCTCCGGCCGGGTCGATCCCGGCGGACCGGGGGCCGGGCAGGTCCGGTGCCGACGCGGACCGGGCCGGATCGGCGGGAGGGTGCCCCTCGCCCACCGAAGGTGATAACAAGGGGCCTTTCGATGCATCCTTCATGCGCGCCTCCCCACCGTGCGTTGTCCGGCCTCCAGCCTCGCACCTGAGGACGGGGTACGGCGACAGGCGCCCTACCCGGGACCGTCCCGGAAACCGCGCTGGGGGTTCACCCGGACCGCATCAGGTGCCGGGGCGGCGGCCGAAGAGCCGCACGTGCGTGCCCACCGAGCCCAGTTCCCACAGCCGCTGGGCGTCGGCCGGCAGCAGGTTGACGCAGCCGTGCGAGCCGATGGACTTGTTGTGCAGGTACGTGGTGGTCTGGTGGAATCCCATGCCGCCGTAGAAGCGCTGCCAGAGCGGCATCCACACCTCGTACGGGTTGGACCACTCCCGCTTGTTCCGGTAGTTGATCGCATACGAGCCGGAGACGGTGGCGTAGCCGGCCATCCCGGTCCGGGTGACCGTGGGAGCCATCACCACCTTGCCGCTGCGCATCACCCAGACCGTCTGGTTGGTCAGGTCCACGCAGAAGGTGGTGCCCGAGCCGGCCCGGCAGTCGCTGGTGTCGGTGCTCGCCAGCCGGCGGGCCACGTCGTACGTGGTCGGACCGGCCCGACCGGCGGCCGGAAGGATCCCGTACCGGCGCTGGAACCGCTTGATGGCCGCGCAGTCGGTGTCCGACTGCCGGCCGTCCACCTCGACCGTGCCGAATCCGCCGAGCTGGGCCAGGTACTTCTCCACCTCGCGCTGCCGCTCGCCCTGCGGGCATGCGGACGACGGCGAGGCCGACGGGGTCGGCGACGGACCCGGCGAACCGCTCCGGGTCGGTTGCGGTGACGCGGGCTGCGCCGACGACGGACCCGGAGCGGCGCCGGTAGGCTGGGCGGAGCCGGGCAAACCGCTCGCCCCCGTTACCTCGCTCTCCGCGGCCACCGGCACGGATCCGCCTTGACCCGACTGGTGCTCCTGCGGCCCGAACGTGCACGCTCCGGCACCGACCAGCGTGACCACCGCCACCATCAACAGGCGGATCGCGAGACGTGTTCGAGTCATCGAGCCTCCCCAGGCGGTGTTCACCTTGCAGTAGACGCGACATGCCACGGATCCGTTGCGCCCGTCCGACGACCGTGTCCGTCCCGTTATCCGCGTGCAAGACTGGAGGGTCTGCCGCGAGGACCAGTGCGAGAGGAACGATGGCGTGACCGGTGGCCCACTGATCGTGCAGTCGGACAAGACCCTCCTGCTGGAGGTCGATCATCCGGACGCCCTTGCCTGCCGGATGGCCATCGCGCCGTTCGCCGAGCTGGAGCGCTCGCCGGAGCACGTCCACACGTACCGACTGACCCCGCTGGGGTTGTGGAACGCCCGGGCGGCCGGGCACGACGCCGAGGGCGTGGTGGACGCCCTGATCAAGTACTCGCGCTACCCGGTGCCGCACGCGCTGCTGGTCGACGTGGCCGACACCATGGACCGGTACGGCCGGCTGCAACTGGTCAACCACCCGAGTCACGGGCTGGTGCTGCGGGCGCTGGACCGGATGGTGCTGATCGAGGTGACCAAGAGCAAGAAACTGGCCGGGATGTTCGGCGCCAAGGTCGACGACGACACGATCGCGGTGCACCCGTCCGAGCGCGGGCGGCTCAAGCAGGCGCTGCTCAAGGTGGGCTGGCCGGCCGAGGACCTGGCCGGGTACGTCGACGGTGAGGCGCACCCGATCGAGCTGGCCGAGGCCGGCGGGGACGGTGGCCGGCCGTGGACCCTGCGGTCCTACCAGCGGGAGGCCGTGCAGCAGTTCTGGGCCGGCGGTTCCGGGGTGGTGGTGCTGCCCTGCGGCGCCGGCAAGACCCTGGTCGGCGCGGCGGCGATGGCCGAGGCCAAGGCCACCACGCTGATCCTGGTCACCAACACCGTGGCCGGCCGGCAGTGGAAGCGGGAGCTGATCGCCCGCACCTCGCTGACCGAGGAGGAGATCGGCGAGTACTCCGGCGAGCGCAAGGAGATCCGTCCGGTCACCATCGCGACGTACCAGGTGCTCACCGCGCGGCGCGGCGGCGCGTTCACCCACCTCGACCTGTTCGGCGCCCGCGACTGGGGTCTGGTGATCTACGACGAGGTGCATCTGCTGCCCGCGCCGATCTTCCGGTTCACCGCCGACCTGCAGGCCCGGCGCCGGCTCGGCCTGACCGCCACGCTGGTCCGGGAGGACGGCCGGGAGGGCGACGTCTTCTCGCTGATCGGCCCCAAGCGGTACGACGCGCCGTGGAAGGACATCGAGTCGCAGGGCTGGATCGCCCCGGCGGACTGCACCGAGGTACGCGTCACGCTCACCGACGCCGAGCGGATGGCGTACGCGACGGCCGAGCCGGAGGAGCGGTACCGGATGGCGGCCACCGCCCGGACCAAGCTTCCGGTGGTGCGCGCCCTGGTCGGGCGGCATCCGGACGATCAGGTGCTGGTGATCGGCGGCTACATCGACCAACTGCACGAGCTGGGCGAGTTTCTCGACGCGCCGATCGTGCAGGGTTCGACCACCAACAAGGAACGCGAGCGGCTGTTCGACGCGTTCCGGGCCGGTGAGGTCCGCACGCTGGTCATCTCGAAGGTGGGCAACTTCTCCATCGACCTGCCCGAGGCGGCCGTGGCGATCCAGGTCTCCGGCACGTTCGGCTCGCGCCAGGAGGAGGCGCAGCGGCTGGGCCGGGTGCTGCGGCCCAAGGCCGACCGCCGGCAGGCGCACTTCTACACGGTGGTCGCCCGGGACACCATCGACACCGAGTACGCCGCGCACCGGCAGCGGTTCCTCGCCGAGCAGGGGTACGCGTACACCATCGTGGACGCCGACGACGTGCTCGGCCCGCCCCTGCCGTCGGTCGACTGACCCGGCAGCGGACGCCCGCCCGTTGCCGGGTGGGCGTCCGCTGCCGGGTGGGCCGTTTCTCAGCCGGCCGGGGCCGCCGCGGGCACCGGGCCGCCGACCGGGGCCGGGCCACCCGCCGGGGCACTCTCCGCGGGCGCGCCGTCGGAGAGTGCGGCGCTCGCCGGAACACGGTCGTTCGGGATGGCCAGCGCCACCAGGGCGGCCCCGACCAGTACGACCGCGCCGACGAACTGACCGGCCCGCATCCCCGCGACGAACTGGGCGCCGTCGGCGTACCCGCCCGCGGCCGAGAAGATCGCCCCGAGCACGGCGATCCCGAGCACCGTTCCGAGCTGGCGTAGCGCGTTGGAGGTGCCGGACGCCACGCCCGCCAGGTGCTGCGGGGCGAAGCCGAGGGTGACCCGGGCGATCGGGGCGAAGAACAGCCCCATGCCCAGGCCGGCCACCGCGAACGGCGCGACCAGCTGCGAGTACGGCAGGTCCGGCCGGCTCACCAGCGACAGCCAGCCGATCCCGACGGCCTGGAGCACCAGGGAGAGCGCCAGCACCAGCCGACCGCCGATCCGCTCGGCGAGCCGGCCGGAGAACGGCGCCACGAGCGCCGGCAGGGCGGTCCAGGGCAGGCTCCGGACGCCGGCGGCCAGCGGCGAGTAGCCCTGGACGGTCTGGAGGAACTGCGCCCCCAGGAACACCGAGCCGAACACCCCGAAGGACATCACGAACGCGACGACGTTGGCCAGGCTGAAGCCGCGGCTGCGGTAGAGGTGCAGCGGCATCATCGGGTGCGGCGCCCGGCGCTGCCAGCCGAGGAAGGCCAGTACCAGCAGGCCGCCGCCGATCAGGCCGGTCAGTACGGTGCCGTCGGTCCAGCCGTGTCCGCCGCCGCGGACCAGCCCGAACACCACCCCGAACAGGCCGGTGGTGGCCAGCAGCACGCCGATCGGGTCGAGCCGGCCCGCGCCGCCGCGGCTCTCCCGCAGGGCTCGGCTGAGCGGCAGCAGCGCCAGCCCGATCGGTACGTTGATCCAGAACACCCACTGCCACGAGGCGTACTCGACGACCGCGCCGCCGATGACGGGTCCGAGCGCGACGCCCAGGCCGCTCATGGCGCCCCAGAGCCCGAAGGCGGTGCCGCGGCGCTCGGCCGGCACCACGTCGGCGAGCAGGGTGAGGGTGAGCGGGGTGACGATGGCGCCGCCGAGGCCCTGCACGGCGCGGGCGGCGATCAGGGTCTGGATGTCCGGCGCCACGGCCGCCGCCGCCGAGGCCAGGGTGAACAGCGCGAGCCCGAGGGTGAACAGCCGGCGGCGGCCGTACCGGTCGCCCAGCGCGGCGCCGGTGAGCAGGAAGACCGCGAAGGTCAGGGTGTACGCGTTGACCGTCCACTCCAACCCCTCCAGCCCGGTGTGCAGGTCCACCCGGATCACCGGGAGTGCGTTGGTGACGACGAGGTTGTCCATCGCGACCATGAAGACCGCGATGCCGGTGATCAGGAACGTCCAGAGCTGGGAGCGGTCCTGCCGCATCTCTCCTCCTAGGGAAGTGATTAACCACTAACTTCTTGGGGCAACAAAACGGCGGGCGACTCAGCCCGCCCGGTCCTCCGGCGGCGGCTCGATCAGCCCGGTGAGCGACTCCCCCAGCTGTTCCTTGATCCGCGGGATGTCCAGCGCCGCGAAGACGTTCAGCAGCATCCCGCTGGCCATGAACTGCATGACCTCGCGGTCGTCGCCGCCGATGATCCGGTCGAACTGGGCCCACATCCGCCCCATCCGGCGCCGGGCCACCGCCCGCACGTCGGCGTCGTCGCAGGCGACCGCCCACATCTGCAACTGGAGCTGGAGCATGGACCGGTCCTCAAGCTGGGCGGCGTACGCCGCGCCCATGGCCTCCCGGGCCGGGGCGCCGCTCAACCCCTCGCCCGCCGTCTCGAACAACTCCTCCAGCCGGTCGAAGCAGTCCTCCAGGGCGGCCAGGAAGATCGCCTTCTTGGAGGGAAAGAGCCGGAACAGGTACGGCTGCGAGACGCCGACCCGCCGGGCGATGGCCTCGGTGCTGGTGCCCGCGTAGCCGGACGCGCCGAACTCGATCCGGGCCGCCTTCAGCACGGCGATCCGGCGCTCGTCGGCACTCATCCTGGGACTCACGGCGGCAATGTTAGTGACCAATAACTAACTCGTCAACCGGGTACCCGCGGACCGCCGTCGAGCAGATCGGCCATCAGGTCGCCGTACCCGTCCACCCGGGCCAGCACCTCGGCGGCGGTGAACTGCCGGACGGCCCCGCCGGCGGCGACCGCGTCCTCGACCTCGTCCCAGGTCAGCGGGGTGGACACGGTGGGCCGGGCCGCGGCCCGCAGCGAGTAGGCGGTCACCGTCGTCTTGGCCGCGCTGTTCTGACTCCAGTCGATGAACACCTTGCCCGGCCGCAGCTTCTTCGCCATCTTCGCGGTGACGAGCCGGGGGTCGGCGTTCTCCAGCTCGCCGGCGATCCGCCGGGCGTACCCGGACACCTCGTCGGCCGACTGCTCGCCGGCGATCGGGCAGCACAGCTGCATGCCCTTCCTGCCGGAGGTCTTCGGATGGCTGGCGATGCCGTCGGCGGCCAGCCGGTCCCGCATCCGGACCGCCACCGCGCAGCACTCGGCCAGCCCGGCCGGCGCCCCCGGATCGAGGTCCACCACCAGCATGTCGGGGTGCCGGCCGATCCGCCACTGTGGCGTGTGCAGCTCCAACGCCGCGAGATTGGCCAGCCACACCAGCGTCGGCAGGTCGTCGCCCACCACGTACTCGATGGTCTCCCGGCCCTTCGACGAACCCGGCGCCGGCAGCCGGACCACCCGCACCCAGCCGGGCGTGGCCGCCGGCTTGTTCTTCTCGAAGAACGACGCGCCGTCGACCCCGTTGGGGAAGCGGATCCGGGTCAGCGGCCGGTCCCGCAGGTGGGGCAGCAACACCGGCGCGATCCGGGTGTAGTAGTCGATCACCTCGCCCTTGGTGAAGCCCGCGGCCGGATACAGCACCTTGTCCAGATTGGACAGCTCCAGCTCGCGGCCGGCCACCCTGACCCGTACCCGCTCAGCCGGCATCGTGCACCTCGTCCGGGGCCTTGTCCGGGCGCAGCCGGAGCAGCCGGGGGAACCGCAGCCGCCCGTCCGGGGTGCGCTGGCCGTACTTCACCTCCACCACCGTGCGAGGGGTGACCCAGCGCGCCCCCCGGGCATCCTCCCGGGGCACCGCGCCGCGCGCCACCCCCGGCACGAACGGCGAATCGGGTACGCGCAGGGGCTCCAGGATCCCCAGCAGCTCCCGCTCCGTCGCCGCGCCGATCCCACCGCCGACCCGGCCCCGGTAGTCCAGCCGGCCGTCCGGCCGGGGCACGCCGACCAGCAGCCCGCCGATCCGGCGTACCCCCGGCCGCCAGCCGCCCACCACGAAGTCGCCGGTGGTCTCCAGCTTGGCCTTCACCCAGTCCGGCGAGCGCGCCCCCGGGCGGTAGGCCGAGTCCAGCCGCTTGGCCACCACCCCTCCAGGCCGTGCTCGCCGGCGGCAGCCCAGGTGGCCCGGCCATCGGCAAAGACCGGGGGTACGGCCCAGCGCGGCCCGCCCAGGCCCAGTTCCTCCAGGGCGCGCCGGCGCTGCCGGTAGGACCACCGGTACAGCTCGGCGCCGCGCAGCCGGAGCAGGTCGAAGATCATGTACGTCACCGGCGCACCGGCCGCCAACCGCGCGGCGCGACCGGGATCCCGCACGTGCATCCGCTCGGCCAGCGCGGTGAACGACGGGACACCGTCCGGGCCGAGCACCACCACCTCGCCGTCCAGCAGGACGTCCTCGGCCTGTCGGGCCAGCGCGGCCAGTTCCGGGTAGGCCGCGGTGATCTCCACGCCGGACCGCGCCCACAGTGCGAGCCGGCCGCCGTCGGTGTCGGCCAGGGCCCGTACGCCGTCCCACTTGAACTCGTAGCCCCAGCCGGCGGCGCTCGGCAGTTCCCCGGTCACCGCCAGCATCGGCTTCACCGGCGCCCCTGGCACGCTCACCAGCCTAGATCCGCCGGCGCCGGATCCGCCGGGAAAGCCTCGCGCCCGGTTGCCGCTGGTGGAATCCTGGTCAATGGACATCGGAGGGAGACCGGCGACGGGGCGAGGAGTGCGGGGATGCGGGCAATCTGGAAGGGCGCCGTGTCGTTCGGCCTCGTCTCCATCGGGGTCCGGGTCTACTCGGCGACCGAGGAAAAGGACATCCGGTTCCATCAGGTGCACCGGGAGGACGGTGGCCGGATCCGGTACAAGCGCACCTGCTCGGTCTGCGGCGAGGAGGTCAGCTACGACGACATCGCCAAGGGGTACGACCTCGGCGGCGGCGAGATGGTCATCCTCACCGACGCCGACTTCGCCGACCTGCCGCTGAGCACCTCGCACGCGATCGACGTGCTGGAGTTCGTCCCGGCCGAGCAGGTCGACCCGATCCTGTACAACAAGGCGTACTTCCTGGAGCCCGAGGGCACGGCGGCCAAGCCGTACGTGCTGCTGCGCGACGCGCTCACCGACTCCGACCGGGTCGCGATCGTGAAGGTGGCGCTGCGGCAACGCGAGCAGTTGGCCACGCTGCGGGTCCGCGAGGGTGTGCTGGTGCTCAACACGATGCTCTGGCCGGACGAGATCCGCAGCCCTGACTTCGGCTTCCTCGACGAGGACATCAGCGTCCGCGCCCCCGAGTTGGCCATGGCCACCTCGCTGATCGACTCGATGGCCGCCGACTTCCAGCCGGACGCCTACACCGACGACTACCGCGCGGCGCTGCAGGAGGTCATCGACGCCAAGGTCGAGGGGCGCGAGATCGTCGCACCCGAGGAGGAGGAAGCCGCCCCGGCCGCCGCGGTCGACCTGATGGCCGCGCTGCGCGCCTCGGTGGACCGGGCCCGGACCGCCCGCGGCGAAACCGGCGGCGCCGGCGGCGGTCGCGGCAGCGGCGGCGCCCACGGCGGTGGCGGGGAGCCCACCCCGATCACCTCGGCCCGCTCCGCCAAGAAGGCGGCGGCGCCGGCCGGGAAGAAGGCAGCGAAGAAGGCAGCGGAGAAGGCTCCGGCCAGGAAGACCGCCGAGAAGAAGGCCACCGGCGCGGCCAAGAAGACCGCCGCCGGCAAGGCCACCGCGGCCAAGAAGACCACCGCCGGCAAGGCCGCCGGGGCCAAGAAGAGCACCGGCGCCAAGAAGGCGACCGGCGCGGCCAAGAAGACCTCCTCCCGCAAGTCCGCCTGAGGCGGGGGGACCTGCGTCTCCCTACACTCGCGTCATGACGCTCTCGCTGATCCCGATGACCCAGGACGAGTTCGATCGGCGGATGCGCACCGCTGTCGAGCACTACGCCCGGGCCAACGCGGAGGCCCGCAACATTCCCCTCGCGGAGGCGATGGCCGACTCCGAGAAGCAGACCCGGCGGGCCCTGCCGCACGGCCTGCAAAGCCCCGGCATGCTGCTGTTCACCGGGCGGGACGCCGCCGGGGAAGAGGTCGGCTGGATCTGGCTCGCGCTCCCCGGCGACCAGGCCGGCGGCCCCGAGCGGGGTTGGGTCTACAACATCGAGGTGTCGGCCGAGCACCGCGGCCGGGGGTACGGCCGGGGCCTCATGCTGGCCGCCGAGCGGGAGCTTGCCGCCCGTGGCGTGGGCGCGCTCGGCCTGAACGTGCACGGCCACAACACCACGGCCATGCGGCTGTACGAGAGTCTCGGCTACGAGGTCACCGCCTGGCAGTTGGCGAAGCCGTTCGGTACGGCGGGTCCGGCCGGTACCGGTGCCGGTGCCGGAGCCGGGGTTGGTGCCGGAGCCGGGGTTGGTGCCGGAGCCGGGGTTGGTGCCGGAGCTGGAGCTGAAGCCGAGTCCGGCGACGGGGCCGCCGAGGCCGCGGAGTCGGTGTCCCCGCTGGTCGCGCTGGCACCGATGACCGAGGACGAGCTACTGGTCCGGCTGCCGCTCTGGTCGCAGGAGCATGCCCGGTCCGAGGCGGCCAGCCGGCGGATCCCGGTGGAACAGGGCCGTGCCCGCACCGCCGAGCGGATCCGCACCGAGTTGCCGGATGGGGCGCAGAGCCGGGGCGCGCTGCTGCGAACCCTGCGCTCGGCGGATGGCACGGAGGTGGGCTGGGTCTGGGTGCGGCTGCCCGACGGCGCCGAGGGGTCCGGCCGGGCGGGGCTGAGCCACCTGGAGATCGATCCCGGCCAGCGCGGGCAGGGCTACGGCCGGGGCGCCATGCTGGCGGTCGAGCGGGAGTTGGTTGCTCGGGGCGTACCCGCAATGGAGCTGAACCTTTTCACCGGCAACGCCGCGGCCCGCGGGCTGTTCCACGGCCTCGGCTACGCCGTGGCGAGCCAGCAGATGGTCAAGCCCGTCTCCCCTTCCACGACCAAGCGTTAAGGCCCCAGCTGATCAACCCCGGTCCGGTACGCCGTGCCGGACCCAGTGCCGGATCTGCTCGGCGGCCTGGTCCGCCACGGGATGCCCCAGCGGGCGAGTCACGAGGTCGCTCAGCGCGAACATGTCCAGAACCCGGCCCGCATGAGCCCAGTTCTCCACCAGCGGCAGGTCAGCGGGCTGGCCCTCGACGAAGCCCGCGCGGAAGCCGTCCAGAAAGCCTTCGGGGTACTCGGCTCCGAGGCGGAGCATGTTCGCGGCGTCACCGTACGGGCAGCCGGAGTAGCTGAACTCCCAGTCCAGCAGCGCGGCTACTCGCCAACCGAGGCCCGCCGGAGACACCAGGATGTTCTTCGGGTTGATGTCGGCATGCACCAGCCGGGCGTGATCGTCGACGCCTGCCAACGCCGACGCGCTGACCTCGCACAGCCGAACCCAGGCGCGCCGGGTCACGCCGTCGAGACGGTCCTCGGGCGCTGCGGCCATGCAGCTCTCGGCGACCTCGGCCAACTGCTGCGACCACGGCCGTTCCTCCTTCACGCTGAGGTCACCGTCAACGAAGAACCCACGCCTGTCAAACCGCACAGCGCCGATCCCGGCGACGGCCCGGCCCACCTCGGCTCCCAGCTCACCGAACGCGGACCGGCCAAGATCACCTTGACCGAGCAATCCGCTCAGCATGACCCCGTCCACGTACTCGATGACCATCGCGGGTCGTGCGTGCTCATCCCCGCCGGGCATGACCAACAGGACGTCCGGAACCGGCACATGCCGACGGGCGGCGGCCATGACCCCTGCCTCAATCGCCGGGTCCGTTCCGCCGAACCGCACAACGACCCGACCGTCGGCAAGCGTCAACAGACACGTCTCGTGAGAGAACCCGCCCGCCAGCACGGATGCCGTCACGATCCTGCCGCCCAGCGCGTCCGCGATGCCCCGGAACCCGTCGATCCGCATTCGACCAGTCAAGCAGAGGAGCAGGAACATTCGGTGCGCCGCGTGCCGGGCCGGGCCGGCCCCGACGGTGGACGGCGGGCGACCAGCCAGCTACCGGGCCTCGGGCCGGGTCCGGGCGCGGCGGGTGGCCAGCAGGCCGCGTACGCCGAGCACCCCGACCGCGCTGCCGATGGCCAGCGAGGCCGCGATGAGCAGCACGTGCACCCAGAGAAAGCCGGTGCCGCCGCCCTGGCCGACGGCGCCGCCCGACCACGAGCGGGGATCGTTCCAGATGGCCACGGCGAACCGGGGCCAGATCACCCAGGTCCAGACGCCGACGCCGAGCAGAAACCCGGACCAACCCCGCGACAACACCATGAGCAGCGAGTATGCCAGCGGCGCGAGATCCGTTGACAGGCAACCATATGGTTGCCTATGTTGGGTCGGTGGACGACGACGATGCGGTCTTCCGCGCGCTCGCCGATCCGACCCGGCGCCGGCTACTGGACAGCCTGTACGCGCGCAATGGTCAGATGTTGAGTGAACTCTGCGCGCAAGTGGGAACGACGCGTCAGGCGGTGAGCAAACACCTGGCCATGCTGGAGGAGGCACGGCTCGTCGTGACGCTGCGTCGCGGGCGCGAGAAGCGGCACTACCTGAATCCCGCCCCGATCCTCGACCTCGCCGGTCGATGGATCCACAAATACGAGAGCCGGCGGCTGTTCGCGCTGGCCGAACTCAAACGTCACCTGGAGGAGGAGTCTCATGGCTGAGGCTGCGTTCGTCTACGAGACCGAGATCGCCACCACCCCGCAGCGGCTCTGGACCGCGCTCACCACGGGCTCCCTGACCCGCGCGTACTGGTTCGACCGGCGGATCGAGTCGGACTGGCTGGTCGGCTCGGCCGTCACCTTCTACGACGGTACGAGCGACCGGATCACCGACACCGGCGTGGTGCTGGAGAGCGTGCCGCCGCGCCGGCTGGTGTACAGCTTCCGCTACGAGGACGGCCCGGTCACCGAGCTGGACCGGCCGTACACCCGGGTCACCTTCGAGATCGAGCCGCTCGACGGTGGGAAGGTGCGGCTGCGCCTCGTCCACGACCAGTTCGCCAGCCCGGACGACGTCGCGGGCTGGGAGGCCGGCTGGACGCCGATCCTGGCCAACCTCCAGGCGTTCCTGGAGGGGGACAAGCTGCCGGCCACCGCGCCGCCCACCCCTGCGTCGGCCTGAGCGGCCCGCCCACGAACCGCGCGGACCGGCACGCACCGGGACCGCACCGGAGGGGATCCGGCAGGATGGGTACGTGACCGACGCGGTGATCTTCGACCTGGATGGCGTGATCGTGGACTCCGAGCCCGTCTGGGAGGAGGTGCGCCGCGCGTACGTCGACCGGCACGGCGGGCGGTGGCAGCCCGACAGCCAGCGCCGGCTGATGGGGATGAGCACCGGGGAGTGGGCCGCGTACCTGAGCGGTGAGCTGGGCGTCCAGCGCAGCCCCGAGCAGGTGGCCACCGAGGTCGTCGACGAGATGACCGAGCGGTACGCCGCGCACGTACCGCTGATCGCCGGCGCCGTGCAGGTGGTTCGCCGGCTGGCCGGGCGCTGGCCGCTGGGGCTGGCCAGTTCCTCGCCGCCCCGGCTGATCGACGCGGCGCTGGCCGCCGCCGGGGTGGCCGGCGAGTTCCGGGCCACCCTGTCGACCGAGCGGGTGCCGCGTGGCAAGCCGGCGCCGGACGTCTACCTGGCCGTCGCGCAGCGGCTGGGCGCCCACCCGAGCCGCTGCGTCGCCATCGAGGATTCCAGCAACGGGGTACGCTCCGCCGCCGCGGCCGGCATGCGGGTGATCGCGGTGCCGCACGGCGCGTACCCGCTCGACCCGGACGTGGCCGCTCGGACCGCGCTCACCATCGGCCGGATCGACGAGCTGACCGTCGACGCCGTGGCCGCGCTCCTGTCGTAGCGCTGATCGCTCGTCGCGCTGATCGCTCGTCGCGCTGATCGTTTGTCGCCCCTGATCGCGGAGCGTGCGGGGATACCGGCAACGGGATTTTGGCACTTGCCGATCGGCGCTACCGTCCAGACATGACCCGCTGGCCCCGGATCGGGGCATCCGTCGCCCCGGCCGCCACCGCCCGCCACACCACCGCGACCATCGCCGCCCGCCACACCACCGCGGCGGCCACCGCCCGGCCGACCACCGCCCGGCCGAGCACCGCGAGCACCGCGACCACCACCGCGACCGGCCCGACCCGTGCGAGCGCCCACTCAGTACAGTGGGCACGTGTCTCTATGGATTGCGGCGATATGGGGGTTTGTCGGCAGCGGCGTCGCCGAGGCGTTGAACCTCTACGGGATGATGCGCCCCACGACCGAGTCCAAGGGACGGTGGCAGTGGCCCTGGCGGGATCCCCGCGACCGGCCGATCATGCTGTTCGCCATCGCGCTGCGGGCCGCGGCCGGTACCGGTCTCGCGGCCGCGACGGCGGCCGGGGAGCTGGCGACCACGGCGTTTGCCGCCTTCGGCTTCGGAGTCACCGCACCGCTGGTGATCGCCAAGCTGTTCGATCAGGTCCGGGTGCTCGACCGCTCGTCCATACCGGAGTCGATGCGGCCGGGGAGCAACGACGATGACGGGGCGTGACAGGTTTCTCCGTCGGTTGGTCTCGGCGCTGGCCGCGCATCCGGCCGCCACGACCGCCTCCACCCCGCTGCCCACCCGGACCCGGCTGGCCGCCGCGCTGGCCGCGCGGCCGATCAGCCACGTGGACGGCGGTGCGGTCCGGTCCGCGCCGATCGACCCGGGCTGGAGCGCCCGCCGGGACACCGACCTCGGGGCGAAGCTCGCCGAGCGGGTCCGCTGGGTGGTGGCCGAGATCCTCGGCACCACGGCCGATCAGCTCCGGTTGGACTCCGACGGGGACATGGCGATCCGGGCCGGGTCCGCCATGATCTTCGTACGCACGCAGGAGGATCCGCCGCTGGTGGACGTCTTCTCCCCGCTGCTGTCCGGCGTACAGCCCACCGAGACGCTCTACCGTCGACTGGCCGACCTGACCAGCGGCATGATCATCGGCCGGGTCTACTGCACCGGCGACACGGTGTGGGCCTCGATCCCGGTGTTCGGCCAGGAGTTCCAGCCGACTCACCTGCTGGTGGCGATCCGCGCCATGGTGGAGATCGCGGACGACCTGGACGACCAGCTCCGGCACGAGTTCGGCGGCAGCCGGTTCTTCGGCGAGGAGGCCGCCGGCATCACGTCGGTACCGGACCCCACCGGCTACCTGCGCGACCTGGCCGACTCCGGTCAGGCCCTGGCCGGGAGCGTGCTGGTCGACCTGCTGGCCGACCGGGGCCGCACCGACGAGTTGCGGACCCGGGCCGAGCGCGGCGACTGGCACGCGGCCGCCCGCCTCGCGGCGCTCCTTCGGGACCGGGGCGAGATTCACGAGGCCGAGCAGTTCTGGCGGATCGCCGCCGACCGCGGCGAGCCGGTGGCCCGCACCGAACTGGCCACCATGCTTGTCGGCCGGGACCGGATCGACGAGGCGATCGAGTTGCTGCGCGGTGCGCCCGACGACGACTGGCGCTCGGTGGGCCTGCTGCTGACCCTGCTCAGCGAGCAGGGCCGGATCGACGAGGCCGTCGAGCTGCTCCGGTCCCGCGCGCAACGGCGGACCGGGCCGCCCGCGGAGCCGACCGCCGACGACAGCGACGAGGGCTGAGCCGGCCGTAAGCCGGCGAACGGCGACGCCGAGGGGACGGCTCCGCGCAGGATGGGAGGGGTCCCGCAGCGGGATCCACCGAAAGGAGTCGTCCGCATGAAGGCGATCGTCTACCGCCGTACCGGTGGTCCGGACGTGCTTGAGCTGACCGACCGGCCGGATCCCGAGCCGGAGCCCGGCGAGGTCCTGGTCCGGCTCGCCGTGGCCGGGGTCAACCCGACCGACTGGAAATCCCGCCGCGGCGACGGCTCGGGCGGCCCGCCGCCGGCCGGCTGGCAGGTACCCGGGCAGGACGGCGCGGGCGTCGTCGAGGCGGTGGGCACCGGGGTCGACGGGGCGCTGGTCGGCGAGCGGGTCTGGCTCTGGGAGGCCGCCTGGCAGCGGCCGTGGGGCACGGCCGCCGAGTACACCGCGGTGCCGGTCCGGCAGGTCCAGCCGCTCGGGGCGGCCTCGTTCGACCTGGGCGCCTGTCTCGGCATCCCGTTCCTGACCGCGCACCGCTGCCTGACCGTCGGCGAGACGATGCCGCGGCACCTGCACGCCGGTGCGCTGACCGATCGGACGGTCCTGGTGCAGGGCGGCGCCGGCGCGGTCGGAAACGCCGCCATCCAACTGGCGCGGTGGGCGGACGCCACCGTGATCGCCACGGTGAGCAGCCCGGAGAAGGCGCAGTTGGCGATGGCGGCCGGCGCGACGCACGTGATCGACTACCGCCGGCAGGACGTGGTCGCCGAGACCAGGAAGATCGCGCGGGCCGGGGTGGACACCGTCGTGGAGGTGTCCGCGGCGCACAACGCCGGCGTCGACAGCCAGGTCCTCGCCCGGTACGGCGCCGTCGCCATGTACGCGGACGACGGGGGCGCCGAGGTGACCGTCCCGGTCCGGGCCAACATGCCCCCGAACGCCCGCTGGCAGTTCGTGCTGGTCTACACTGTGCCGCCCGCGGCGAAGGCGCAGGCGGTGACGGATGTGGCCGCCGCGGTTGCCGACGGGGCGGTCCGGGTGGGCGGGGAGGCGGGGCTGCCGCTGCACCGGTATGCACTGGCCGAGGCCGCCGCCGCGCATCGCGCGGTCGAGGAGTCGGCGGTGGGCAAGGTGCTGATCACGACCGCGGCGCAGTAGCAGCCCCAGCCCGCCGGCGCGGGCGGCAACCAGGGGCCGCTCACCGCGGCGGCGCGGGCGGCTCACCGCCCAGGGGCCGCTCACAGCGGCGGCGCGGGCGGCTCCGGCGGCTTGCCCCAGGCGCGGCGCGCGTCGGCCAGGGCCACGCCGAACAGCACCAGCCCGACGGCGAACAGCACCGCGACCGTCGGCGCCCAGAACAGGGCGGGGAAGACCAGTGCCAGCACGCCGATCGCGACCAGCCGGGACGGGGAGACCCGGTCGAACACCTCCCGCTCGAATCGGGACCGGCCGATCATGTACAGCGCCGGGCCGCCGGCGATCACCGCGATCCAGGCCGGTGGCGTGTGCCCCATCGGATGCTCGATGGCCAGGTCGTAACCGATGGCCGTGGCCACCACCCCGGCCACCATCAACAGGTGCGAGTCCGCGGCGGAGCGGCCGATCCGGGCCGGCCGGCGGGCGCGGCCGACCGCCTCCGCGAAGATCTCACCGGCGCGGTAGAAGTAGATCCGCCAGATCAGGATCGTGATGCCGAGGGCGATCGCGAACGCCGCCGTCTCCAGCGCCCCGAATCCGGAGCGCGCGTAGCTCAGGCCGTCCACCAGGATCGCCTCGCCGAGCGCGACGAGGAAGAACTGCTGGTAGCGCTCGGCCAGGTGGGCGCCGGCGATGTCCCACTTGGCCGGGGCCGAGCGACCCAGGCCGGGCACCGGCCAGCCGGTCCGGTTGGCCAGATATTCGATGGCCAGGGCGGCGCCCCAGACGTACAGCCGGGGCCAGCTCTTCACCAGCAGGAAGCCGAGAATCCAGATGATCCCGGTGCACGAGTAGACGATCAACGTGCGGATCTTGAGTCGCTGGCGGGGAGTGCCGCGCAGCGCGACGGCCAGCAGCGCCGGCCGGCTCAGCTGCGCGATCAGGTAGCCGGCGACCACCAGGGCACCCCCGTTGATCCCGAAGGCGCGCGGGATGCCGACCCCGATCACCATGCTGGACACCAGCGCGATAAGCACGCTGAGCTGGATGATCGGGTGGTACGGGTCGTACCGGCTGGTGGTCCAGGCGTTCTGCTGCCAGACCGACCAGAGGATCAGCAGCAGGAGCGCGGTCTTGCCGCCGCCGGCCAGCACCGTCGGCAGGTGGTTGTGTCCGCGGTCGGTGGTGAGGTCCTCCACGGCCCGGGCCACCACGCGGTTGAGCGAGAAGACGAACACCAGGTCGAAGAAGAGCTCAAGGAACGAGGCGCGCCGTGTCGCCTCGCCCTTGTGCAGCAACCTCACCGGCTCGCCCACCGTGATCCACCCCGTCCGTGCGGCGAGGTCGCCCCACTGAGGCAGTCATAGTGCAGACCCGGCCGGACCGTCCGGACAATCCGGCAAGCCGCGCATCCGCCCGCCGGCCGTGCTAACGAGCGGATCGGGCCCGATCCCGGTACCGCCGCGGATCCGGCCCGATCCGGGACGGAACCCGGTTCCGGGCGGGCCGGTGGGGCCGATCAGTCCAGCCGGGTGACCGGCAACTCCCCGGCGGCGTACCGGGACCGGACCCGCTTCTTGTCGAACTTGCCCACCGAGGTCTTCGGCACCGACTCGATGAACGACCAGCGCTCGGGCACCTGCCAGCGCGCCAGTCGGTCGGCCAGGAAGGTCTGGAGTTCCTCGGGGCGGCGGTGGCGCCCGCCCGCAGCACCACGGTGGCCAGCGGTCGCTCGTCCCAGCGGTCGTCCGGGACGCCCACCACGCACGCCTCCAGCACCGCCGGGTGGGCCATCAGGGCGTTCTCCAGTTCCACCGAGGAGATCCACTCGCCGCCGGACTTGATCACGTCCTTGGCCCGGTCGGTCAGCGTCAGGTACCCCTCGGGCGACAGGTTTCCCACGTCACCGGTGCGCAGCCAGCCGTCGCGGAACTTGTCCGGGTCCGGGTCGTCGTCCCCGACGTACCGGGCGGTGACCCACGGTCCGCGGACCTCCACCTCCCCCACGGCCTCGCCGTCGGCGGGCATCGGCTCGCCGTCCGGGCCGACGATCCGGGCCTGCACACCGGCCGGTACGCGGCCCTGGCTGTACCGGTAGGTCCAGGCCGTCCCGTCGTCCACCCCGGCGGGCGGCCGGGCCACCGAGCCGAGCGGGGACATCTCGGTCATCCCCCAGGCGTGTATGACGTCGATCTGGTGCCGCTCGGCGAAGGCGTGCATGAGCGACGGCGGGCAGGCCGAGCCGCCCACGATGACCTCGCGCAGCGAGGACGTGTCGGTCGGGTGGGCGTCCAGGTGCGCCAGCAGGTCGGTCCAGATGGTCGGCACCGCGCCGGCCAGGGTGGGCCGCTCGGCCGCGATCATCTCGGCGATCGGGCCGCCCTGGAGGAACCGGTCCGGCATGATCAGCGACGCCCCGGAGATGAAGGCGGCGTACGGGATGCCCCAGCTCATCGCGTGGAACATCGGCACGATGGCCAACTCCCGGGTGGTCGGGCCGAACCCGAAGCTCTCCGGCATGCAGACCTGGAGCGAGTGCAGGTAGATGCTGCGGTGCGAGTAGGCGACGCCCTTGGGGTTGCCGGTGGTGCCGGAGGTGTAGCAGAGCGCCGCGGCGTCCCGTTCGTCCAGCTCGGGCCAGTCGTACCGGTCCGGCTTGCCGGCCAGCAGATCGTCCCAGGCGTGTACGGCGATCCGGCCGTCCCCGGCGGCCAGCAGCGGCGCCGGGTCGCCGCCGCCGACCACCACCACGTGCCGCACGGTCGTCATTTCCGGCAACACCCTGGCCAGCAGCGGGATGAGCGTGCTGTCGACGAGCACCACCCGGTCCTGCGCGTGGTTGGCGATCCACGCCACCTGCTCGGGGAAGAGCCGGATGTTGAGGGTGTGCAGCACCGCGCCCATGCTCGGCACCGCGAAGTACGCGGCCAGGTGCTGGGCGTTGTTCCACATGAAGGTCCCGACCCGCTCGTCGCCGGTGACCCCCAGATCGTCGTGCAGCGCGTGTGCCAGCCGCGCGGCCATGGCCCCGACCTCGGCGTACGACAGCCGGCGTGGCTCGGCACCGGTCCAGGTGACCACCTCGGAGCGGCCGTGCACGGTGGTGCCGTGGTCGAGGATCCGGGAGACCAGCAGGGGCGTGTCCATCATCGTGCTGCGCATGGGTCACACCGTAGTGGCGCGCGTCACAGTGCGAAACCCGTGGTCCGGTCGATCCGGTCCATCGCGGGTACGGCCAGGTCGGACGCCTAGGGTGTAACCATGGCATACCTGTCCTGGGCGGAGTCGTACGTGGGTCAACTCCGCGCGCTCGCCGGCGACCGGACGCTGCTGTTCGTGGGCGCTCGCGCGGTGGTCCGGGACGAGACCGGCCGGGTGCTGCTCATCGAACGCTCGGACAACGGGCACTGGGCCATGCCGGCCGGCGCGATGGAACTCGGCGAGTCGATCGCCGACTGCGTCATCCGGGAGGTACGCGAGGAGAGCGGGCTGGCCGCGACAGCGGTGACCCCGTTCGCCATGTACACCGGGGCGGACCGGACCCACACCAACATGTTCGGGCACACCTACCAGCTGTTCACCGTGGCGTTCCGGGTCGACGAATGGTCCGGCGAGCTGGTCGTACCGACCGAGGAGACCACCGACGCCCGGTTCTGCCGGCCGGACGAGTTCCCCGAGCCGCTCTCCGGCTCGGTGATCGAGACCCTGGCCGATCTCGTGGCCTTCGAACGGACCGGCCGGCTGGTGCTCAAGTAGCGCGAGGGTGGCCCGGCCCACGTCCGGGACCCGCTAGATCATGGTCTGCGACTGGGCCTCCATCTCGGTGGCGGCCTCGTCCTTGGACTGCCGGTCCAGCGGCCGGCCCCCGGGCGCGGGCGCGGGACCGCCGGCCGGCCCCACCCCGCCAGTGGCGCCGCCCGGACCGGCACCGCGCAGTTCCTTGTTCGGCAGGGCCAGCGTCACGGCCACCGCGAGGATCGCGACCAGCCCCGCGACCAGGAAGACGGTGTGCAGCGAGTCGACGAACGCGGCCTGGATCGCGGACCGCACCGGCGCCGGCAGCGCCAGGATCCGGGACGGCTCGTTGACCGAGATGCCGGCGCCTCCCGCCGCCGCCACCTGGGCCCGTTCGTCCGGCGGGAGTTGGGCGATCGCCGCCGGAAGCCGGGCGGCGAGACCGCCGGTCAGCCCGTTCGACAGGACCGCGCCCAGGATGGCCACCCCGAACGAGCCGCCGAGCGAACGGAAGAACGTCGCGGCCGACGTACCGGCGCCCAGATCCCGGGGCTCGACGGCGTTCTGCACCGCCAGGATCAGCGACTGCATGCACAACCCGAGCCCGACGCCGATCACCACCATGTCGCCGAAGGCGACCCAGAGCGGCGACCGCACCTGCAGTCCGGTGAACAGCATCATGCCGACCACCAGGGTGGCCGAGCCGGCCACCGGGAACCACTTGTAGCGGCCCAGCCGGCTCATCGCCCGGCCGGACAGCACCGACGTGACGATGACGCCGGCCATCATCGGCAGCATCAGCAGGCCGCTGCGGGTCGGTGTGGCGCCCTTGACGATCTGGAGATAGAGCGGGATGAAGATGATCGACCCGAACATCACCAGACCCAGCACGAAGCCGGCGGCGTTGGCCAGCGCGAAGGTGGACCTGCGGAACAGGCCCAGCGGCAGGATCGGCTCGCTGGCCCGGCGCTCCTGGAGCAGGAAGAGCACGGCCAGGACGCCGCCCGCGACGAACAGCCCGACGATCGTGCCCGAACCCCACGGGTACTGGCTGCCGCCCCAGCTCAGCGCGAGCAGCAGGCTGCTCACCCCGGCCACCAGCAGGAGCGCGCCGAGCCAGTCGATCGCGTGCCGGCGCCGGCTGAACGGGACCAACCGCAGCACGCGGTAGCAGACGACGATCGCCACCACGGCCAGCGGCACGTTCAGGAAGAAGATCCACCGCCAGTCGTGCTCGGCGAAGTAGCCGCCGACCAGCGGCCCGGCGACCGAGGCCAGCCCGAACACCGCCCCGAACAGGCCCTGGTAGCGACCGCGTTCCCGGGGCGGCACCACGTCCGAGATGATGGTGAAGGCCAGCGTCATCAGCCCGCCGGCACCGAGCCCCTGGATCCCCCGGGTCACGATCAGCTGGGTCATGTTCTGGGACAGGCCGGCCAGCAGGGAGCCGACGAGGAAGGCCCCGATCGAGAACAGGAACACCGGCCGCCGCCCGTACAGGTCGGCCATCTTGCCGTACAGCGGCGTCGAGGCGGTGGCCGCCAGCAGGTACGCGGTGACCACCCACGAGTAGTGGTTGATCCCGCCGAGCTGGCCGACGATCGTCGGCAGCGCCGTGCCCACGATCGTCTGGTCCAGCGCGGCGAGCAGCATTCCGGTCATCAGGCCGCCCATCAGCAGCAGAATCTGCCCGTGCGGCAGTGCGGGGTGGTCGCTGGAGGCCGGAGCCGGAGCCGAGGTCATGGTCCGGTCTCCCCGGGTCGACCGGAAACATGCCTGGGACGCCCCGCTCCGGCCGGGCCGCGCCACGCCGGACCTGGCATGCCGGGCCGGACCTGGCATGCCGGGCCGGACCTGGCATGCCGGGCCGGACCGTGCCGGGGGATATTCGCTGGACAGCGCGGTCGGACCGGATCAGCATCGCTCGTGCCGCTGAACAGCCTCCTGCGCCGGCTGGCGATCGACCTCACCCCGTTACGCACGTCGCGGGACTTCCGGCTGGTCTTCGGCGCCACCGGCGTGTCCGGGCTGGGGTCCTTCGTCACGTACGTCACGATCCCGTACCAGGTCTACAGCCTGACGAAGGACCCGCTGCTGGTCGGCCTGCTCGGGGTCTGCGAACTGGTGCCGTTGCTGTTCATGGCGTTCGTCGGCGGCGCCCTGGCCGACTATCTGGACCGCCGGCGGCTGGTGCTCGGCGGCGAGATCGGCTTCACGGTGCTCTGCGGGATCCTGCTGGTCAACGCCATGACCGAGCGCCCGCACCTGTGGCTGCTCTACCTGGTCGCGGGGCTGACCGCCGCGCTGGACGGGGTGCAGCGGCCGGCCCTGGAGGCGATCACGCCCCGGGTCGTCACGCCGGACGAGATCCCCGCGGCCGGGGCGCTCAGCTCGATGCGGATGAACATCGTCTCGCTGGCCGGTCCGGCGCTGGCCGGCGTACTGATCGCCACGGTCGACCTGGCCTGGGTGTACGCGCTGGACCTGGCCACCTTCGCGGTCTCGCTGACGTTGCTGGGGCTGGTCCGCGCCATGCCACCGCCGGCGGCCGCCGACCGGCCGTCCCTGCGGTCGGTCGCCAACGGCCTGCGGTACGCGCGCAGCCGGCCGGAACTGCTCGGCACCTACCTGGTGGACATCAACGCGATGTTCTTCGGCATGCCGCAGGCGCTCTACCCGTTCCTGGCCGAGCGGCTGGGCGGGCCGGCCGTACTGGGACTGCTGTACGCGGCACCGGCCGCCGGTGCGGCACTGGCGGCGCTGACCTCGGGCTGGGCCCGGCACGTACACCGGCACGGCCTGATGGTGCTGCTCGCCGCCGGGTGCTGGGGGCTGGCCATCGTCGGCTTCGGCCTGGCCCACGCGCTCTGGCTGGCCGTGCTGCTGCTGGCCCTGGCCGGCGCCGCGGACGAGATCTCGGCGCTGTTCCGCGGCATCATCTGGAACCAGACCATTCCGGACCATCTACGTGGCCGGCTGGCCGGCATCGAGATGCTGTCGTACTCCACCGGACCGCTGCTCGGCCAGCTCCGATCCGGACTGTCCGCCCGGTGGACCGGTGTCTCCGGCGCGATCGTCTCCGGTGGTGTCCTCTGCGTACTCGGCACGGCAGCGCTGGCCGCCACGCTGCCGGCGCTGGTCCGGTACGACGGCCGGGACGGCCGGGCACGCAAGGAGGCCGAGGAGGCGGCGTGGGCCGCCGCCCGTGCGAGCGTCAGTGCCGGCCCTCGGCGAACTCCTCAATGATCTTGGCGCAGAACGCCGGCAGATCGTCCGGCTTGCGGCTGCTGACCAGCCCGTTGTCCGTGTGCACCGGTTCGTCCACCCAGGTCGCTCCGGCGTTGGTCAGGTCGGTCCGCAGGCTGGGCCAGGAGGTCAGCGTGCGCCCCGCCACGACGTCCGCCTCGACCAGCGCCCACCCGCCGTGGCAGATCACGCCCACCGGCTTGCCGGCGTCGAAGAACGACCGGACGAAGGCGACCGCCTCGCGGTCGGCGCGCACGAAGTCGCCGTTCGCCACCCCGCCGGGCAGCACCAACGCGTCGTACCGGTCCGGATCCGCCTCGGCGACCGTGATGTCCACGTCGTACGACTTGCTCTTCTCCAGGTAGTTGTAGCCCTGGATCGTCCCGGGTCGCAGCGAGACCAGTTCGGCCGTCGCGCCCGCGTTCTCCACCGCCTCGCGGGGCTGCGTGTACTCCAGTTCCTCCATGCCATCCGTGGCCAGGAGCGCAATGTGCTTGCCCTGCAACGATGCCGCCATCGGTCGGCCTCCCTCTCCCCAGGTTTCCCGGCCCCGCCCGGTCGATCGGCGGGGGCGGGTCCGTGCCGAGCGAACCGGCATTCCGGTACGCTCTGGACGAATTCCTTCCCGGATCGGCGGCGACCAAACGCCGTCGCCCGCGCTCACCGCGGCACCGCCCGCGTCCGGTCACCGCCGCGCCGCAACGCGGCAACGCCGCAACACCGTGGCACCGCCGCACCGTGGCACCGCCGCACCGTGGCACCGCCGCACCGTGGCACCGCCGCACCGTGGCACCGGCCGCGTTTGGTCGCCTTCGCCCCGGGGATCCGTACCGGCATGCCGACAGCAGCGCAGCAGCAGCGAATGGCGGCCGTGGTGCACGGATGGGACGGCCGGGGTGTCCTGATCGTCGGTGACGCCATGCTGGACGAGTGGCGCTTCGCCGACTCGAACCGGCTCTGCCGGGAGGCACCCGCCCCGGTGCTCACCCTGCGGCGCCGGCTGGTGGCGGCCGGCGGAGCCGCGAACACGGCGGTCAACCTGGCCGCGCTCGGCGGTCGCGCCGCCCTCGTCGCGCCGGTGGGCACCGACGTGGCCGCCGACGACCTGCACGACTGCCTGGACCGGGCCGGGGTCTGGGACCGGACCGTCTCCCAGCCCGGCCGCCCGACCCCGATCAAGCGCCGGCTGCTGGCCGGCAACCAGATCCTGGTACGCGAGGACGAGGGCGACGCGGACTGCCGGCTCACCGGCGAGGTGATCGGCGAACTGCTCGGCGCGCTCGCCCGGGCGGCGGCCGAGCTGCGGGCCCGGACCAGGACCGACCCGGCCCTGGTGATCTGCGACTACGGGCTCGGCGCGCTGCCCGAGCCGGTACGCGCCTGGCTCGTCCGGCACCGGGACATGTTCGCCACCGTGGCGCTGGACGCGCACGATCTGACCGACTGGCGGGCGCTCGCGCCCACCGTGGTGACGCCGAGCTTCGCGGAGGCGACCCGGCTGCTGGACGGGGCGGCGCCGGGCAGCGCCGGCGTCCCGGTGGTCGTGCCCGCCGAGCTGGCCGCCGGACCGACCAGCCCGGCCGTACCGCCCACCGGCTCGGCAGCGCTCGACGGCTCGCCGCTGGACGGGTCGACACCGCTGGACGGCTCGCCGCTGGACGGGGTGGGCGAGATCGAGCTGACCGGCGACGAGATCGGCGCGGCCGACCACGACATCGTGGCGGCCGGCCTCGACCTGGGCGCCGACCGGGCGGAGCTGGCCCGGGTACGGCTGCCCGAGCTGCGCGCCCGCACCGGCGCCGACGTGGTGGCCGTGACGCTGGACGTCGACGGCGCGGTCGTCGGCGGCGCCGACGGCCAGCACGGCCGCAGCCACGCCACGCCCGTCCCGCCCAGCCACACGGTCGGCGCCGGAGACGCGTATCTGGCGGCCATGACCCTGGCGCTGGCCGCCGGGGCGCCGCTGCCGACGGCGGCCCAGCTCGCCCAGCTCGCGGCCACGATCACCGTGTCGGAGACCGGCACCTGTGTCTGCGTACGGGAGGAACTGCTGGCGGCGCTCGGCGTGGCCGGCGGCGTGGGCGACGGCCCGGCCGTGCCGGTACCCGGCCTGGTGGATCCGGCCGGCCTCGCCGCGCTTGTCGACCGGCACCGCGACGCCGGGCGGACGATCGTGTTCACCAACGGCTGCTTCGACGTGCTGCACCGCGGCCACGTCCGGTACCTGCAACAGGCTCGCGCACTCGGCGACGTGCTGATCGTCGCGGTCAACGCGGACGACAGCGTGCGCCGGCTCAAGGGCCCGGACCGGCCGGTCAACCCGATCGAGGACCGGGTGTCGGTGCTGACCGCACTGGCCTGTGTGGACCACGTGGTGACCTTCGCGGAGGACTCGCCGGGCGCGCTCATCGAACTGGTGCGGCCCGACGTGTACGTCAAGGGCGGCGACTATCCGCCGGAGCTGGTGCCGGAGGCGCCGCTGGTGCATGACCTCGGCGGCGAGGTGCGCACCCTGGGGTACGTGCCGGACCGGTCCACCTCGGCGATCATCGACCGGATCCGCGCGCACGGGTTGGCCAGGGATCCCTCCGCCGCGAGCGAGGACAGGGGACAGTTCCTCTCGGGTGAGCGGCGGTGAGCAGGCCGGTGGAGCAGGGCAACGCGGTGGAGTTCCGCACCGCGCGCCGGCTGGACGTGCTGATACCGACCCGCAACCGCGCGGCGGAGTTGGCCGTCACGCTCTCCGGACTCGCCGCCCAGTCGGGGCCGGCGGACTTCGGCGTGGTGGTCAGCGACCAGTCCGACGGCGAGCCGGGGTGGTCCGTCCCGGCGGTCGCCACGATGGTCCGGGTACTGCGCCACCGGGGGCATCCGGTGCTGTTGACCCGCCGGCTGCCCCGCCGCGGGCTGGCCGAACACCGGGCGTTCCTGCTCGGTCAGTCCCTGGCCCGGTACGTGCTCTGCGTGGACGACGACGTCTGGCTGGAACCGGGCGCCGTGGACCGGATGATGACCGCCATCACCGAGCTGGGCTGCGGGTTCGTCGGCAACGCCGTACACGGGCTGTCCTACCTCACCGACCGGCGCCCGGAGGTGCACGGGCACTACGCGGAGTGGGACGGGCCGCCGGTGCCGGAGCGGATCCGGCCGGGGACGCCGGCCTGGGAGCGGGCGCGCATCCATCCGGCGGCGAACCTGCTGCACATCACCGAGCGGCTGCGGCTGGCCCCGGACGAGTGGCGCGCGTACAAGGTCTCCTGGATCGGCGGGTGCGTGCTGTACGACCGGGCCAAGCTGGTCGACGCGGGCGCCTTCGACTTCTGGCCCGAGGTGGGCGACCGGCATCAGGGCGAGGACGTGGCCGCCCAGCTCGCCGTGCTGGAGCGGTACGGCGGTGCCGGCATCGTGCCCAGCGGGGCGTACCACCTGGAGACCCCCACCACGGTCACAGATCGGGACGTGGAGGCGTGGGAGATCCTGCTGAACAACCCGGTCAGCTTCGGTTGACCGGGTCCGACCCGCCCGTCGCTGCGGCGCCCGCTCCGGTGGCCGCTCCGGTGACGGCTCCGGCGCCCGCTCCGGTGACGGCTCCGGTGACGGCTCCGGTGACCGTGAGGTCGGCCACCGCCGTCAGCACCTCGGACACCGGCACGTCGGTGACGAACGACTCCCGGTGCTCGCAGCCCTCGCCCGGCCGGTCCGGATAGATGTCCCGGGTGCAGTCCGCGCCGCAGACCGGGCAGTGCAGGGTCCACGAGATGATCGGCCGGTGCCGGGCGCGCAGCGGCGTGGCACAGTTGATCATGTTGCCGACCCAGAAGATGCCGACCGTCGCCGTACCCACCGCGGCGGCCAGGTGCACCGGTCCGGTGTCGTTGGCGACCAGCACGGCGCAGCCGGCGAGGAACCCCACCAGCCCGCTCAGCGACAGTTCGCCGGTGAGGTCGCGCACCGGTGCCCGGGCCGCCGCCACCACCCGCGCGGTCAGTTCCCGCTCCGCGGCCGAGCCGGTGACGAAGACGTCGTACCCGCCGTCCACCAGCCGGTCCGCGACGGCCGCGAACCGTTCGGCCGGCCACCGCCGGCGCGGGTCGGTGGCGCCGGGATGCAGCGCGACGCGCGGTCGCCCGACCGGGCCGGTCACCGCGCTCGCCTCGGCCCGGTCCGCCTCGGTGACCGCGAGCCGGGGCGCCCGGTCCACCGGGCGGGCGCCGACCAGCCCGACCACCTCCAGGTAGCGCACCGGCTCCGGCTGGTAGATGACGTACCGCAGCCAGCGGTCCAGCGGCGGCGCGTCCGGCGCCCGCAGCCCGACGGTCAGCCGCGCCCCCAGGTCGAGGATCAGCGGGTTGGAGTTGGCGCCGCCGCCGTGCAACTGGACCGCCAGGTCGAACCGCTCGCGCCGGGCCGCGGCCAGGAAGTCGCCAAGCGGTACGTCCGGTTCATCGGCGCCGGCCACCCGGATTCCCGGCGCGGGCGGGACCACCAGCACCCGGTCCACCGGGCCGGGCCGCCGACCGTCGAACAGCGCCGCGTGCCAGGGCGCGCCCAGCAGCACCAGTTCGGCCTCCGGGTACGCGGCCTTGAGCGCGGCCAGGGCGGGCAGCACGAAGATGAAGTCACCGAGGGCGTTGGCCCGCAGGACGGCGATGCGCCGGACGTCCGGCACCAGGTCACCGGCGGCCATCGCCGGTCAGCTCGGCCGGCGCAGCGTGGTGTCCGCGACGTCCGGGTGGTGCAGTTCGCGGTCCGCGGCCGGGTCGGGCGAGACGGCGGCCGGCAGGCCGGCGCCGTAACTGGCCCGGCCGATCGTGATGGTCCGCCGGGAGCTTCGGGAGGAGCGCGGCAGGTGCACGGTGAGCAGGCCGTGGTCCATCACCGCGTCGATCCGGTCGGCGTCCACCTGGCTCGGCAACGCGACCCGGTGTTCGAACGACCGGCTCCGCGAGCCGCTGCCCGGCATCCCGAGGTCGGTGTTCACCTCCTCCTCGGAGCGGGCGCGGATGCACAGGTCCCGGTCGTCCAGTTCCACGGCGACCTCGTCCGGCGCGACGCCGGGCAGCCGCGCCACGACCCGCCAGCCGTCCGCGGACTCGGTCAGCTCGACGTCCGGCGTACCGCCACCGGAACCGACCAGGGCGGTGCCGACCAGCCGGCCGAGTTCGGCCCGCAGCGCCTGAAGTTCGGCCAACGGATCCCACCGGTCGGCGCGTCGCGGTGCGGTCAAGGCGCATCCCCCATCTGGCTGAGCTTGCTGTTGGGCGGGCCGGTCGGGCGCAGCGAACTGGCCGCGTCCAGGTCGGCGTCGGGATCGACGCCGACCCCGAGCCGGTCGACGAGTTCGCCGCCGAACCACGCTCCGACCGCCACCCCGGCCAGCGCGACCACCTCGATGGCCAGCAGGCCGCCGCCGGCCGCCGGCTGGGCCGCCGACGTGCGGACCGCCCAGACGCCGGCGAAGAGCAGCAGGACGCCGGAGTTCACCAGCGCGTGCAGGACGCCGACCCGCTTGGCCCGGGTGCCGGCCGGGATCGCCAGCAGGTCGAAAAGGCCGGCCGCGGCGCCCAGCACGCCCAGCACCAGGCCGACGAGGATGTCCCAGTACGCCACCTCGCCGAGCACCCGAGGACCGCCGAACGCGTCGGCCAGGTCGAACAGGACCGCCGTGACGAACAGCGCCACCGGGAACATGACCAGCATGGGATGTACCGGGTGGCCCAGCACCTTGAGTCGGCTCTCCATGGCGCCTCCAGGAAGATGGCGGGAGCTGCGGTGCGGCCGGAGCACGGCGGATGTGCTGAGCCGTACCCGTCGCGGGGGCCGACAAACCTGCCCGGCCGGCCATCCCGATTTTCTCCGTTTTTGCGGCGACTCGCCCGTTTAGCCGCGCCACTCACCGGGGAACCCGCGCCGTTCGCCATGCATCTTGAGGGCAGGAACGGAGGCGTCATGCCGATCACCGTCAAGAAGATCTTCTCCTGGCTCTTCCTGGGCTTCTTGATCTTCTTCGTCGCATTCCGACCGGACGGGGCGGCGCAGACGGTCCGCGGCATCGGCGCCGTCCTGATGGCGATCGCGCAGGGCCTGGGCGACTTCCTGACCAGCCTGACGGCCTGAGAGGGTCTTCGACGAGGCTCGCCCGTGGCGAGCCGAGGCCAGGTCGCGCGACCACCCGGAACTCGGTCAGGTCGTGGTCGTTGAACTGTCCCGGGAAGGTCCACCCGGCGGACCGGGCAGGCTTCCCGGGACAGCGCAGGATGGAGCCGACCCCGAGGGGGACCGCAGGGCGGATCGACAGGATGAAAATGAAGCCACTGCGGCACGGCCATGATGAGACAACGGTTCCCCGGAATGGGGACAGAAACTGCATGCTGACGCGTTGGCCCCCGTGCGCTCAGCACTCGCGCCCCCTCTCCACGGGAGCTTTTCCGAGGAGTTGAACAGCGAACCGATGTCGCGACGACCTTTCCTCACCGTAGCATGTTTCACGTTTTTATCGGCACACATGGCCCGAATGTCAAATAGGCGACGAACGTTAAAAGGCCACGTCTCCCGACACCGCGGACGAGCCCCTGACCACGGCGGGACCGGGTCGAGCGGGCCGCCTGGCCACCGCCCGGACGGATAGGACCGGAGAACGTCGTTTGCCCGGTTTCCACTCAACCGGGGCTCCCGGCAAATCATTAATTACCGGGAGTTGTCGATAAATTGCCGAGGACGCATATCGCGAACAGGCGAACCCCACCAGCGATGCGGAAAGCAACGCGCAAAACATTCCGTTCGCCGACCGCAAAAGGCGGCGGTAAAATGTGAACCACTGGATCACAGTGGTGTCCAGAAACGGGGGAAAAATGACGGGCCACGATCTGGTCAATCCTTTGCGTCAACGTACGGATGAATCAACGGGTCGTGCCCTGGCGCGGCAACCGGGCGCCGGCCGGCCGGGGACGGTGGATCGACACCCGGGAGGCGCCTTTCCCAGCCTGGCCAGCTACTGGCTGCGACGCACCGGGCAGGACGTGCTCTACCTCAGCGGCGGCCACTCCGCCGCGGGCTGCGACCCCGCCATCCTGGAGCGATGCCAACGGGAACTGGAGACGCTGGCCGAACGGGGCGCCCGCATCCGGATGCTGTGCCATCCCGACTCGATCCACCTGCCCTCACACCGGGACTTCACCCGCAGGCTGATCAACAGAGGCGCACGGGTGCGGATCTCCACCGCGGTCCAGTACGGCACGGCGGTCTTCGACGGCCGGTGCGCCCTCGTCTGGCGCGGCGCCCTGAACGCGTCGCATCCGTATGTGCTGATCCACACGCCCGACCTGGTCGGGCCGGTGGCGGGGCTGGCGGAAGGCATCTGGACCTCGGCGGTGGGGCTGAACGACGTCGAGCGGCACCTGGCCGGCGAACTGGGATCCGACCAGATATCGGAGGTCCTCACCCTGCTCGCGCAGGGACACAAGGACGAGGTGGCCGCCCGGATGCTCGGCGTCTCGCTGCGCACGTACCGCCGGCAGGTGGCCGTCGCGATGCGCCGGCTGGGCGCCCGGTCCCGGTTCGAGGCCGGCGCCCGGGCGACGAGCCTGGGCCTGGTCGCCGGCACCCCTCCGGACGCCTGAACCGGGCCGTCAGTAGCGGATCCCGCCGTCGCTGCGGATGACGACGGCGTTCATGTAGTCGGCGGCGGGGCTGGCAAGGAAGGCGAGGGTCGCCGCGACCGATCGCGCCTCGCCGGTCCCGAGCAGGCTGCGCTCCGCCTTCTGCCGATGGATTCCGTCGTCGAGTTCCGCGCCCAGGCCGGCGTCGAGCAGTCCCGGGGACAGCACCACCGAGCGGATGTTGTATCCGGCGTACTCCTGGGCGACCGAGTTCGACAGTCCGTGCAGGGCGGCCTTGCTCGCCGCGTAGTTGGCCTGCCCCTGGTTGCCCACCACGGCGGCCAGCGACGAGACGTAGATCAGCCGCCCGTAGCGGCGGCGGATCATCAGCCGCAGCGCGTGCTTCGTGGCCAGGAAGGCGCCCCGCAGGTTGACCCGCATCACCTCGTCCCAGTCCGCGACCGGCATCATCGCCAGCGGACGGTCCCGGGTGATCGCGGCATTGCAGACCAGCACATCGAGCCGGCCCAGCGCACCGGCCGCGGCGGCGATCGCTTCACCCGTGCGCTCCTCACCGACGTCGCCCGGCACCAGGAACAGGGTCTCCGGGTGGCGGTCCCGCAACGCGGCCAGTTCCGGGGAGTACGACCGGTGGTTGGCGATCACCAGGGCACCGGCCCGCAGCAGCGTCTCAACGGTGAGCAGGCCGAGCCCGCGCCCGGCCCCGGTCAGTGCGACGACGCGGCCGGCCAGCGCGGACATCGGTTCGCTCGGCGGTCCGGCCATCGTCAGCTCAGCACGGCCAGTGCGTCGGCGCTGAACGGCGCCAGCTCGGTGAAGCGGCCGTCACGGATCTTCTCCACCCACCTCGGGTCCGACAGCAGCAGCCGGCCGAGTGCCACCAGGTCGAACTCTCCGGCGGCCAGCCGGTCGACGACCTCGTCCAGACGGGCGTTGGCCGCGCCCTTGCCGGTCATCAGGCTGTCGAGGAACTCGCTGTTGTCCAGCCCCACCGAGCCGACCGCGATCGTCGGGCGGCCGGTGAGCCGCTTGACCCAGCCGGCCAGTCCCAGCGGTGAGCCCTCGAAGGCCGGCAGCCAGAACCGGCGGGTCGAGCAGTCGAAGACGTCGACCCCGGCGTCGACCAGCGGCGCGAGCAGTTCCGCCAACTCGTCCGGGTCGTCGGCGAGGCGGGCGTGGAAGTCGGCCACCTTCCACTGCGATATCCGCAGCAGGATCGGGAAGTCCGGGCCGACCGCGGCTCGGCAGGCGGCCACCACCTCGGCGGCGAACCGTGCCCGGGCTCCCGGGCTCCCGCCGTAGCCGTCGGCGCGCCGGTTGGTACCCGCCCAGAGGAACTGGTCGATGAGGTAGCCGTGCGCGCCGTGCAGTTCGAGGCCGTCGAAGCCGAGCCGGCGGGCCTCGGCGGCGGCCCGGGCGAAGGCGTCCACCACCTCGGCGATGTCGGCCGGGCTCATCGGCCGGGTCACCGTCATTCCCGGCGCGATCATTCCGGACGGGCCGACCGGCGGCGCCTGCGGGTACGGCGGTGGCGCCTGCGGGTCGATGCCCACGTGCCACAGTTGGGCGAGGATCCGGCCGCCTTCGCGGTGCACCTCGTCGACGACCCGGGCCCACCCGGCGAGCGCGTCGGCCCCGTGGAAGCGCGGCACGGTCGGGCTGCTCGACGCGACCGGGTGGTCGATCGTCGTACCCTCGGTGATGATCAGCCCGACCCCGTGCCGTGCCCGCCGGGCGTAGTAGGCGGCCACATCGGGTCCGGGCACGCCACCGGGCGAGAAGTTGCGGGTCATCGGGGCCATCACGATGCGGTTGGGCAGGTGCAGCGGCCCGACCGTGAACGGCGTGAACAGCGCGGCCAGCGACGTCTCCACGGTGATCTCCTCTCAGCTACGGGCCACGGCCCGGTCGGTCTCACTGCTGGTGTCCAGCGCGGCCATCTCGGCGTACGCGCGGGCGACGGCCTCGTCGAGGTCGACACGGACCGGCAGGTCGAGCAGTTCCACCGCCCGCCGCAGCCGCTGCGCGATCGTTCCGCCGACGATATGGTATGGAATGCCATACTCCTCCAGGGTGGACAGCAAAAGTTCGTCGGAGAGTCGGCGGAACCGTTCCGACACCGGGCGGTGCCCGTCGGCCACCAGCGGGAACTCCACCGGCAGGTGCAGGAACACGTCGTACGCCCGCTTGGCGTGCTGCTTGACCACCGCACCCATGTTGTCGATGACCTCTTCGAACAGGCGCTGTTCCGTGGTCACCGGCCCGCCCGGGACAGCCCCGTCGTCGGTGGGGTGGATGCCCACCAGGACCCGGACCTTGCCGTACACCCACTCGTGGATCGAGGAACCGTCGGAGATGAATCCATCGGCGAGGTGGCTCTCGTGTACGGCGCGTTCCGCGTACCGGCGCATGCCGAGCTGGAACAGCTCCGGGCCGGTGCAGTCCTCCAACCGCTTGCCCGGCAGCGCCTCGGGCAGGATCTCCCGCATCGTCTTGGCGTGGGTGCGCGGGATCCCGGTCAGCTCGGCCAGCGCGATGGAGGTGGTGGTCTTTCCGGTCGAGTACGTGCCGGAAACCGCGATCCTCATGACGGGCGTGACTCCTTCGGTAGTTGATGGGCGATGGAGTACTCGGCTTCGATGCCGTCGAAGGTGCAGACCAGGTCACAGACCCGCCACACGGTGTCGGCGAGCGGGACCAACCGGCTGTTGGTCGCCGAGGTGGTCGCGCCGATCAGGTCCGGCAACGGCTGGTCGGGCCGGTCCCGGCGCAACGCCACCCGGCGCATCCAGAGGGTGTTGCTGGCCTGTCGGCCCAGGCCGTCCAGTTCGTACATCAGCACCTGGGCCAGTTGCGCGATGCTCGTCATGCAGTCGAGCATCGTCGCCGCCGGCTGGTAGGCCGCCTCGACGCCGTCGCTGGGCGCCGGCCGCCCCGGTTCCGGACGGATCCGCACCGCGGCGCCGACCCGCTGGGCGGGCAGGTCGACGGCGACCTGCTCGACGAGTTGCGTTCGGTGGCGGAGCCCTTCCCCGTAGTACCGGTCCGCGGCCGGCCCGATCAGGTCGTCGACCGATCGGTACGCCCGCGGTGCGGTCGATGCCGGCTCACCACCGGCCCGGCGGACCGCCCGGTGGCCGAGCGGTCCGATGCCGGCCGCTCCGATGCCGGCCGCTCCGGCGCCGGCCGGGTGCTCCACCTCGCAGCGGATCCGGATGCCTCCGATCGTGCAGTCGGCGGCCGACACCGCGAACCCGGGCAACCGGGCCGCCGCGCCGCTGGGCGCGACCACGGCGCTGACCGGAATCCCGGCAAGCGCCTCGTCGGGCTGCCGGCCGGCCCGCATGGTCACCGCCCGCAGCCAGCTCCGGCCGCGCTGCCGCGGGCCGAACCCGTGGGCGCGGGTCAGGCCCGCCTCGGCCAGCGCCACCGCCAGCACCAGCGCGTCCACACTGCTCAGATGCGGTCGCAGTACGCGCCCGGCCGACTTGCGGGACCAGTCCGGCGGATACCGCACCCGGGCGGTGCCGGCGGCGGTGACCGCCGTACCGTCGCTGACCAGCGTGAGTGCCTCAAGGTGCTGGCTGACCCGCCGGTACCCGCCGCCGAAAAAGCGGTCCTCCCCCGGGCCGAGGTAGTCGTCGATCGATCGGGGCGCACGGAGCCTCGTCACGCGGCGACACCTCCCGCCGGCCCGAGGAGTTCATCGAGCCGGTCGACGAGGTCACCGACGGTGCGTACCGCCATCAGTTGCCGGTGCGGCAGCCGTACGCCCAGTCCCGGCTCCACCTCGGCCAGGGTCTCGGCGACCAGCACCGGGCCGCCGTACCGGTCGGCGAAGAACGACGTGTCCCGGTCCGCCCGGCCGCCGCCCGGCAGCAGCGTGCGCAGCGCCTCGGCGACGGCGTCGACCAGTTCGTCCGGGGTCGGCCGGGACGGCTGTAGCGGCTGCGGCGGCCGGGCGGACCGTCGGGGCAGGTGAATCACCTGCGCCCCCGGTGGCCCGGCGTCGCCGGGTCCGACCAGCAGGGCGAGCCCGGCCTCGGCGGCGTACACCTCGATGAGCAGGACGTGACCGCCCGGACCGGGACCGGACCGGACGAGGCTGTCGGCCAGGGCAAGGCCATGGCCGGACGCGGTCCCACCGGCACGGATGTCCACGGCCGCGGCGCCGGGGGCGCCGATGCGGCCGGCCACGTCGGCGGCGACCGGTGGCGACTCGGCGCCGGTCGCCGCCAGCACCCAGTCGAGCCGGCCCGCGTCGACTCCGGCGTCCACCAGCGCCGCGGTGGCGGCGCCGGTGGCCAGCTCGACCGGCGTGCGGGCGGCGGGCGCGAGTTCGGCGCCGCCCTCGCCGATCCCACAGATTGCCGAGTACGGCGTCGCGTCGGGCGCGGCGGCCGGGCCGCACCCGTCCTCGTCGGGCGCATGCGTGCGGTACGCGCGTTCGTCGATGTGAATTTTGCGCAGTTGCACGGGAGATCCCCCCTCTCCGACAACCGGCTCGTGGAACGCTTGCCGAACAGGCGTCTCCCCAGCACCTGACCGGCCGCGGACCGCGTCTGCGCCGGAGTGTTCCCGGCGGTGCGGTGCCACGCGGGCGTACCCGTTCCCGAGCGGTAACGCTTCGAAGGCTAGGAGGCGGGCATTCAGGGGTCACGTGCTTGGCACGAAGATGCCGACGTGGGCCGCCGCGACGACCGACGCGGTGGTGTCCCGGCCGGGGGCGGGGATCACTCCGGGGCGGGGATCACTCCGGGCGCAGGCCGGCCGCGAGCTTCTTGAGCAACTGGTGCAGCCGGGCCGCGTCGCCCGGGGCGAGCGCGGCGAACAGGTCGGCCTGCATGCTGTCCGCCCGTTCGTCGCCCACGTCCAACTGCCGGCGACCCTCGTCGCTCAGGCGTACCAGATATGCCCGGCGGTCGGCGGGGTTGCGGGTGCGGGTCAGCAGGCCGCGCGCCTCCAACTGATCCACCTGATCCAGCACGGTGCTCGGGTCGACCGAGAGCCGCAGCGCGATGTCCTGCTGGCTCAGCGGCCCGGCCGCGCGCAGGACGCGCAGCAGGGTGTGCTGGTTGCTCCGCAGTCCGACCTCGACGAACGACTCGTCGGCGCGCCGCTTGAGCGTCTCCGCGACCTTGCAGAACAGGTAGTCCATCCGGTCGGCCAGCTCCGGAGGCACGAGCGCCTGCGGCTCGACCGAAGGTCCTTCCGACACCGCGTCACCTCCGCGTCCACCCGCCACCGCCGCGCCCCATTATCGCCGATGCACGGTCCGTGACCGGTCGATTGACAATGGCGCTGACAATAGTTGGGCACCCAACTATTGTGAGCCCATGCTTCTGTCACTGAACGGAGGGTCCCGTGGCAACCAGCACCGATAGCCCGCCGACGACGGCCGGCGTCAACACCGCCCGCACCCTGGCCGTCGGATGCCTCGCGTACGGCATGACGGTCGTCGACACCACAATCGTCAACGTGGCACTGCCCTCGATCCAGTCCGATGTGGGCGCCGGGGTGGCCACCCTGCAGTGGATCGTGGACGGCTACGTGCTGGTCCTCGCGGCCCTGCTGCTGTCCGGCGGCGCCCTGGTCGACCGCTTCGGAGCGGCGCGGGTGCTGCGTACCGGAATCGTGGTCTTCACCGTCGCCTCGGCGCTGTGCGCCGCGGCCTGGTCCGGACCGGCGCTGGTCAGCGCCCGGATCATCCAGGGCCTCGGCGCGGCGATGCTGATCCCGGCCACCCTGGCGGTGGTCGCCCAGGCATTCCCGGCGGCGGCCGGCCGCGCCCGGGCCATCGCCATCGTCGCCACCGTCGCCGGCAGCCCGCAGGCGTTCGGGCCGACCCTCGGCGGCGGCCTGGTCGACGCGATCGGGTGGCGCAGCATCTTCCTGGTCAACCTGCCGCTCGGCGCGGCGGCCCTGGTGCTGGCGCTGCGCGGGCTGCCGGGCAACCCGCCCAACCGCAACCGGACGCTCGACCTGCTCGGGCAGGCCATCGCCGCCGGCGCGCTCGGCGCGCTGACCTACGGGCTGATCGAGGCCGGCCGGGCCGGCTGGGGCTCTCCGAGCGTCGCCGTCGCGCTCTCCGTCGGGGTCGCCCTCGCCGTGGCGTTCGTCGTGGTCGAGCACCGGGTCGGCGATCCGGTCCTGCCGCCCGACCTGCTTCGCAGCCGCCAACTGCTGCCGTACGTGAGCACCGGGCTGCTGCTGTTCATCACGTACTACGGCCTGCTGTTCACCGTGAACCTGTACTTCCAGCGGTTCCAGGGGCTCTCCGCCCTCGACGCGGGACTGCGGCTGCTGCCGGCGGCCATTCCGGTCTTCGTGCTGCCGCTGCTGATCAGCCGCCTGGCCCGCAAGGTCGGCGCGGCCGTCCTGACCGGGGCCGGACTCGCCCTCGGGGTCGCCGGAGCGCTGAGCTTCCTGCTGGTCGACGAGGGTACGTCCGGCATCATCACGTCGATCGCCCTGATCCTGGTCGGGTCCGGAGTCGGGGTCGCCACCGCGCCGCAGATCGCGCTGGTCCTGTCCGCGTCGCCGCCGGCCCGTGCCGGGATCGCGTCCGGGCTGGTCAACGTCGGCCGGCAGAGCGGCCTGGTCATCGGCGTGGCGCTGCTGGGTGGCCTGGTGAGCGGCGGCACCCGGTGGTCGGTGGGTCTGCATCACGGCGCCTGGCTGGCAGCCGCGGCGAGCCTGCTCGGCCTGATCGTGTTGGTCGCCGCGGCGCTGGGCGGCCGGACCTCCACCCGGACCGCCTGACCGGGCGGGCGACGGGGGCGGGCGGCGGGGCGGGCGGCGACCCTTGCGGTCGCCGTCCGACCGCCGTCCGCGCGTAAATGGCCTGGATCGCCGGAAATGGATGGCTGAATAAAAAGCAAAATCTGTCCAGAGATGGCTTTTCATCCATTCCGAATGTCGTCCAATACTGCCGATTAACCTGTTTCGTGCCGGATCATCCGCCAATCCTCGCCGAGATCACCCCATTGAGCACATGGCGACGGAGGGTGAGCGGCAGTGAATTGCCAGGGAACGGGGATCGGCCATTCCCGATTCGCAGCGGTCCGGGAGTTCACGTGTGCACTCCCCGTGGACGACGCTCCGCAAGGAGCAGGTAAGGGCCACCGCCACCGCAGGTCAGAACGCCCCGTACAGCCAAGAGGGTGTTTGACAAGGCCATGCCCTACGGCGCCGGACCAGGGCGGCGTAACCCTTTCCGACGGACCGGGAACGTCATCGTTTCGAGGACCTGGGGAGCATCTGCGGATAAGTCTCGACTCTGGTGCCGATGGGTGCTATATGCGAGTATGAAACTTATGGGTGCGTTGATTCATCCGTCCCTGGATGCGGTGGGACCGGCGGCCTTCTTCGGTGCTCTCGGCGATCCGGTCCGTCTGGAGATCATCCGTCAGTTGGCCGTCGACGGATGCGCCGTGTGCAGCGACTTCCGCGTCGAGGTGAGCATGTCGACGCTGTCGCACCATCTGCGGATCCTGCGGGCTGCGGGGCTGATCCGGGTAAGCCGGGACGGCCGGTACCGGCGGCACGAACTGCGCCGGGCCGAGGTCGAGGCGCGGTTCCCGGGGCTGCTGGAGTCGGTCATCGCCGCGGTCGATCCGCCGGCCCGGACGTCCGAGACCCCGCGAGTGCCACACCGCGGCCGGACGCGGGGCCGCAGCGGCACGGGAGCACGCTGACGCGACGGATCGACAGCACGCCGGCGCCACGGATCCACGCACCGAGGCGGATGTGCCGCGCCGTGCCAGCTCTGCCATGCGGACTCCGGGGTGGACGGATCTCTGCTGGGAGGAACACCGCCGGCGGCGACCGGGTTGCACCGCCGCCGGCCGGGAACGCCGATGTCATGCGTCGTGCACGAATCACGCATCGGTTCCGCTCGTACCACCACGTCGGGGTTCTCCTTTCGTGAGCACACTCAACGGCCTGGCCCTGCCGGACGGCTCGGGCCCGCGGGCATACACCGAGGCGGAGTTGTGCTGCCTGGTGCGTCTGGTGACGGCGGCCTGCGGGCCGTCGGGCAACGTGGTCGTCGGCAGCGGTCGCACGCCAGCCGGGCGCGACCGCGCCGCCGCGATCACCGCGGTATGGTCAGCGACCGGCGGCCAGGTCACCGACGTGGTGTCGTGGCCGGAGGAGGCCGCCTCGTGGCTACGGCACGCCCGCCGGTTCACCGCCTCCACCCCGGATGTGTGGATCGTGGCCGGACCGCTTCCCGGCTGGGCGGGCATGTGCCGTCGGCTCTACGACAGCACCGACTGGAATCCTGCCCGCACATTCGGCTTCGCCGACCTCGCCGACGTTCGGCTCGGTGTCGCGGCGGGCTGGAAGCGGGTCGCCGGGATGCGCGGCGCGCTGGCCGACGGCGGCACGTGGACCGCGAGCTTCAGCGGCCTGATCACGCGGGGGCCGTCGTCGCGCTGAGCGCCGGCTCGCGGTGCCGCGAGATCATGCCGGACGGGCCGGCCCCGGTTCTCCCCCGGCGCCGGCGTCCGGCGGTGACGACGCGCCCGTCCGTGACGGCGGGAACCGGTCGTCACCGCCGGGCGCC
The DNA here is from genome assembly GCF_002285795.1 of Plantactinospora sp. KBS50. Lineage (GTDB taxonomy): Bacteria > Actinomycetota > Actinomycetes > Mycobacteriales > Micromonosporaceae > KBS50. The sequence continues at coordinate 554,612 of NZ_CP022961.1, read as the reverse complement.
GGCCGGGCCGAGGTGAAGGGACCGGCCGGACCGGCAACGGCTACCGGCCGGACAGCACCTTGGACACCGGGCGGTGCTCGGTAGTGCAGACCTCGGCCTTGACGGTGTCCGGCAGCACCGCGGTGACCCGGTTACCCCGCCGCACCGCCGGCACCCCGGCCTTGATCGCCTTGGTCACCGAGGTGGCCCGGCCGTGCCACGGGCAGACCAGCCGAGTACGGCCGGGCTCGAAGTTCGCGAGGTTCAGCGGCCCGCCTCGATGTGGGCACCGCACCGGCAGCACGAAGGAGCCGTACGCGGTGCGGGCCCACATGTATGCCTCGACGCCAGCGGTGACGCAGTTGTCGCGCCCCTCCACGGTGAACGTCACGACAGGCATGCGCGGTGGTCACCGATGGAGTGGATCTCGTACACGCACTCATCCGACTCGATGTTGGCGCCGTGCAGCCGGTTGCGGTGGATGACGATGCCTTGTCCCGCCTCAAGGATCTGCGAGGAGCCGAAGCCGGACTCGAAGCGCATCGTGCCGGAAACGATGTGGCACAGTTCGTCGCCGTCGTGGCAGTGGGTGTTGGACAACTCGCCGCGCGGTTCAACCAGGTGGGCCACCGGGGCGTCGACCCTACCGGCCTGAATGGCGGCCCAGACCGGGTCGTGGAGTTGCCGGTTGACGGGCTGGCCGTCCATCCAACCGATCTGCTCGGCGAAGTCATGGTCGGCGATCTCCGAGACGAGCTGGAACTCCTCGTAGCCGCGGACGATCTCCGGAATGATCGAGTCGCCGTGCGTGTCGACCAGCGGCAGGATCAGGTTCTCCAGGGCCATCCGCCCGTGGTGGACGTCGATGCCGACGTGCTCGGTGAAGTACTCGGTGTCGGCCTCGGGGCCGAACACGTCGGTGAGCAGGTCCGCACCACGCTGGCAGAACTCGACCAGGGTGGACTCGGTGTAGTACAGCGCACCTATGTAGCGGAAGAACAGCTCATGGTTCTTGCCGAGGTAGTGGAAGTAGTTGTTCATCATGAGGCTGCTGTTGAGGTAGTACTGCCAGTAGTGGTGCACGTCGGTGCGCAGACCGACCGAGGCGAGGGTCTTCTCGAACAGGTGGCTGTGCTTGGTGTCGTGCACGCCGTACCCGTACTCGTCGATGATGATCTTGAACCACTCGGACTGCGCCGGCCCGTAGTAGCCGAGCACGTTGCGCATCATCGGGGATGCCTCGGACAGGAAGTCCGGGGCGAACTGGATGAGCCACATCCGCGCGGCGCGTTCGCGGTCGGTGGACTTCCCGATGGCGACCTCGGCGCGTGAGGGTTGGTCGCGGTCACGGTCGGCCAGCGAGCGGAAGTAGGTCTCCAGCTCCTTCTTGGTCCAGGTGCCACTGACCTCGACCTCCTGGTCGAGGAAGCCGAACGCGAACCGCTCCAGCGACGGCCGGATCATCTCCCCGAGGGCGCGGTTGCTGGAGCTGTAGAAGCTCTTGAAGTCTGCCCACTTGTCCTTGAGCCCGTTCTTGGGCAGGAACATCAGGTCGGCCTCGTAGATGCTGGTCAGCAGCCGCTGCACGGCGAGGCCCTCGTAGTCCAGGATGTTCTCGCGGGGCAGGACCCGGTCAAAGTCGAGGTGGGGCAGGATCTGGGGGCGCAACTGGCGACGGTACGGGTTGTCGTCGTTGACCCAGTCCATGTTGTCCAGATAGATCGGGTTTGTGGCATACTGGACGACGTACTGACGCAGCTGCTCGGCGCCGAGCGCGAAGGGGACGTGCTCCGGAAGCTTGTGGCTCATCGGCGTTCCTTGTCTCGTGAGGGGTACTCGTGCGAGGCGTCGGAGTGGGGTGGGTCAGGCGGTGCGCAACTGGGTGTCGCTCCACCGCAGGGTGAACTCGTGCACCTCGCCGGCGGCGAGGTGGCGGGGCTGGTCGAACGGGATGTACGCCTGCATCCAGTGGGAGCCCGGATTGCCCGGGTCGTTGCGCAGGGTGACCGTCGGGGTGAGGTCCATCGCGAACCACGCCACCACGCCGTGCGCAACGCCTGCCCGCTGCACCGGCAGGGCGATCTTGGCGCTGCCCTCGTCGAGCGGTCCGTCGGCGAAAGCGAACTCGGCCAGCTCGGCCGTTTCGGTCAGCAGGGTGTGCGGCCAGGTGGACAGCCGGACCGGATGATGCCCGGCGGTGGCGACCACGTTCATCAGGCTCACGTCGAAGCCCAGCGCGGTGTCCACCCGGTTCAGCCGGTGGATCGCCTCGCTTTCGCAGAGCGCGCCGTAGATCCGGGCCCGGCCGGGCAGCAGCCGCCCACCGGGCGCGAGCAGCCGGGTCCGCGCGTCGCGCATCGTCGGCAGGATGCCCTCGCCGATCAGGCCACAATCGACGATTTCGGACAGGATGACGTCGGCCGGTCGGCTCAACTCCCGGCCGATCTGCAGGTTGTAGGAGTAGGTGGGCACCACGGTGACGACGTCGGACAGGCCGTGCGCGGTGACGACCTGCCGGGCGATCTCGGCAACCAGCGGGTTGACCTCGCAGCTGATCACCTTGGCCGCGCCAGCCCGGGCGGCGAGCATGGCCAGCAGGCCGGCGCCGGCACCGATGTCCAGAACCAGGTCGCCGGGCCGGACGATCTCCTGGATGGCCCGGGCGAGCGCCTCGTTGCGTTCGGTGTCGTTGAGCATTGCGAAGTGCCAGCGGGGGACGAGGCGGAATGGGTCGTGCGTGTCCTCCGGGCCCGGGGTGGTGGTCCCGGCGGCCGCCTCGGCCGCGTGTTCCATGGCCGCGGTGAGCCGGCCGATCTGCTGGGAGCCGGCACGCACGATGGCGGTGCGCAGCCGGCGGGCGTTCCCGCGCCGGGTCTTGGCGGTGGTGGCGGGCAGCCCTGCCATCGACAGGTCGATGACGATGTCGGCGAGGCTGTCCTCGGGCGGTTTCTGCGTGCTGAGCTCGGGCATCAACTCGATTCCTCCGGTGCGGGGTGCGGGGTGGCTGCGCTACTCCGGGGCGGGTACGGGTCGGATCAGGTCGGGCCGTGGCCCTCAGGTCAGGGCCATGCGCGAGGCGAAGAACGCCAGCACCACCGCGGTGCCGGCCTGCGCGACGCGCGACGCGCGACGCGAGTTCAGGTAGCGGGTGGCAACGGTGCGACTGAGCCGGGTCCAGATCATCAACCACAGGAAACCCATGCTCAGGTAGGCGGCGGCGAGCACGGTGACGCCGGCCACCGGTGGCGCCGAGGCCGGGACGAACTGCGGCAGGAAGGCCATCAGAAAGATGCCGACCTTGGGGTTGGAGCCGGTGCAGAGGAAACCCTGCAGGTACGTCGACCGGGAGCGCGACGGTGCGTCCGGCAGTGCCGGCGCGTCGCCCGGCCGCAGGGCCGAGCGCAGCGCGAGCGCCGCCCAGGCCAGCAGCACCCCGGCGCCGACCCACCGGAACGCGGTGAACAACTGCGGCCGGTCGTGCAGCACCGAGGCCAGGCCGACGGCGCCGAGCGCGACCTGCAGGGCGGCGGCGCTGACCATGCCCAGCGACGCCGCCAGGGCGGCCCGGAAGGCCGCGCCGCCGAGGACCAGCCGGGTGATCAGTGCCAGGTCGGGGCCGGGGTCATGATGACCAGCAGCGAACTGCTCACGAACGCGACGAGGTTGATGAGGCGCCCTCCTCGATGATCAGCCGGCGTTCCCCGGCGCGGATGGCGGCCTTGTCACGCTCGATCTGTCCGGCGTCGGCGTGCGCCAGGATGGCGAAGCCGAAGTTGAGGCTGTCGACCAGATCGCGGGTCTGCGGGACGTGGTCGCCGTCGGCCAGGTTCTGCACGGAGAAGTGGTGGCTGGCCAACTGCGGGATGCCGGACAGCGCGGCCACGTTGCGGACCGTGCCGGAACGCGGGGCGATGTGGAACACGCAGGTCTGGTGCTTGAGCAGCCGGTAGCCGCCCGGGGTGGGCAGGCCCTGGACCGCGCGCACGGCACGCTCGATCTGCGAGTCGCCGGTGGCATTGAGGTTGAAGCGGGGCTGCCCGCCGCCGTGCGGTCGGGCGCCCAGCTCAATCAGCAGCGGCCCGTCGGCGGTGAGCATGACCTCCACGTGAGCCGGCCCGAAGCGCACGCCGACCGCGTCGAGCACTGCGGAGACGTACGGCAGCAGCACCGCGACGGCGGGGTCCTCGGGTTCGACCCAGCGCATGGTGTCGTAGACCGCCATGTGCGGGCCGTTGACCGTCTTGCCATAGGCGCACACGTCGACGAGGGTGTGCCAGCCGTCGCGGGTGAACGTGTCGACGACGTACTCGGTGCCGGTGACGAACTGCTGGACGAGCAACCGGTCGTCGACCTCGCCGAACTGGTTGACCCGCCCGAGTTGCCGGTCGAACACCGCGCGCCAGTCCTCGGCGCCGGGCACCTTGATCACGCCGTCGGTGCTGGCGCTCTTGGGCGGCTTGATGACCAGGTCGGCGCCGGCCAGGCCGGTGGCGGCGAGCCACCGTTCGACCTCGGCCGGGTCCGCGGTGCAGACCTGCGGGATAACGGGCAGCCCGGCCGAGCGCACCGCCGCCGCCATCCGCGCCTTGTCGCGGCGCGCCGCGGCGAGGCCCGCGACGTTGGCCAGGTGCGGGGTGACCCGTGGGGCGAGGCGTTCGGCGAGTTCGACGCCGGACTCACATCCGGCGAGCACGCAGCGCACGTCCAGCTCACGCAGCCGGGCGATCACCGGGTCGACGTCGCCGTCGCAGACGATGATCTCGCCGAAGTCCTCCGGCCGGTACGACGAGGCGAACGCCTCGGGCGGTTTGGGTCCGGTCACGACGGCGACCACCGGTACGCCGTGTCGGGCGAACGACTCGGCGAACATCGCCCCGGAGGAATACGGGTCGACCACGGCGGCCGGCCCCGACGGTTCAGTCACGATCGCCTCCGGGCGTGCGGCACGCGGCCAGCGCGGCGGCTCCGGCGCAGTAGCGGGTGAAGAAGTCGGCGGCAGCGGAGCTCATGCCGCGGGCCCGCACCGGGGCGTGCACCAGCCCCTCCTCCAGCACGAACCGCACCGGCGTGTCGTGCTCGCGCAGCAGCGTGGCGTACTTCTCAGCGTCCACACACAGCGAGTCCATCGAGCAGCCCACCACGTACGCCGGCGGCAGGCCGCTGAAGGTGCCGCTCAGCAGAGGTGAGACGTACTCGTGCTCGACCTGTCCAGGCTCCGGGCAGTAGCAGGCGGTGTAGTACTCCATCTCGCCGCCGGAAAGCAGAGGGGCGTCCTCGCCGCCGGAGCGCCAGCGGGTGAAGTCGAGCACCGGGCTGATCAGCGCCTGCCCGCGCAGCGACGGCCCGCCCCGGTCGCGGGCCATCATGGCCACCGCGACCGCCATGTTCGCCCCGGAGCTTTCGCCGCAGAGCACGGCGGCGGCCGGGTCGGCGTCGGGCAGCCCGGCCGCGGTCGGATCGGCCAGCACCCCGGCCACGGCGGCGTAGCAGTCGAGCAACGGGCCGGGGAACGGGTGCTCCGGCGCGAGACCGAAGTCGACCGCGACGGTGACCAGCCCGGTGCGGTGCGCCACGTCGGCGACCAGGCTGTGATGGCTGGTCAGCGAGCCGATGACGAAGCCGCCACCGCGGATGTAGAACAGCAGTCCGGCACCGGCGCGGCGGGCCGGCTCGTAGATGCGGACGCGCGCGGGTCGCCCGTCGTGCTCGGTCACGGCGTCGCGCCAGCGCACGCCGTCCGGCACCACGGTGGGGACGGCCTCGGTCAGCCCGTCGTACAGGGCGCGCTGGCGCGCCACCGGATAGGTGTAGAAGTCGGGTGGCAGGGCGGCGTTGACCTTGTCGACGAACTCCGCGATGCCCGGTGCGTAGGCCATGGTGCTCCTGACGTCGGTGAGGAAGGGCAGTGTTCAGGGGGTGGTGGCAGCAACGACGCCGACGTCCGGAAGGTCGCCGGCAGGTTCTCTCCTCCTCATGCCGGCCAGCGCGGCGAGGACCGCGACGATCGTGACGACACCGCACATCCACCAAACGAGTTCGCCGGCGGCACTCCACAGCGCGACGCCGATGACCGGGCCGGCGGCGTAGCCGATCTGCATGGGAAACGCGGCCGCGGCGATGTAGCGACCGCGCAGGTGTTCGGGCGCCACCCGGCCGGGGTGTGCAGAGGCGGTCGGAGTGCCGATGATCTCGCCGAGGGTCCACACCAGGGTGGCGATCACGAACATCGCCATCGCCGGGCCCGCGGCGTAGAGGTTCATGCCGACGCCGACCAGGCCGACGCCCACGCCCACTGCCACCCGGCCGGGCAGCCGCTGCACGTACTGGGTGAGGATCAGCTCCAGAGCAATGACCGTGACGGCGTTGAGCGACAGCAGCGCCGCGTAGAAGGTGGGGCTCAGCCCGTCGGCGGTGATCTGCAGCGGCAGCACCGAGGTGTGCTGGATGTAGACCACGGCGTTGAGGAACAGGGCCAGCATGAACAGCACGTACCGGCCGTCGCGTAGCACCGCCAGATAGCTGCCCGCCGGTGCCCCGTCGGCAGTTCGGCGCCCGGCCGCGGCGCTGCGGGCTCCGGGCCGGCCGATGAGGGCGATGAAGGCGCACGCGGCGAAGGTCAGCTGCGCGGCGGCCTCGGCGTAGAAGATCAGGTCGTACGAGCGGGCCAGCAGCAGCGCGCCGAGCAGCGGGCCGGCCGTGGTGCCAAGGTTGAACGCCATCCGGTAGATGGCGAAGACCATGACGTGCTGTTCGGCCGGCGTGCTCTCGACCAACATGGCCGATGACGCGGGCCGGTAAGCCTGCGCCACCAGCCCGAGCGCGGCGGCCGTCGCGGCGATCAGCGGCAGTGAGTCCAGGTGCACGAGGCTCAGCGTCAGTGCCCCGGCCAGCGTCATCGAACCGGTGATGGTCCACGCGTAGCCGAGCCGGTCGGAGGCGGCGCCGCCGAGCAGGACACCGGCGACCGAACCGGCGCCGTAGGCGCCCAGCGCCAGGGCGGCACCTGAGGCCGAGAAGCCCCTGTGGGTCAGGTAGAGCACGAGGAAGATCTGTAGGAAGTTGCCGATCCGGTTGACCAGCATGCCGAACAGCACCAGCCAGATGCGGCCGGGAATCTGCCGGACAGTGGTGCCGATCGAGGGCGGGCGGGAGTCGCTCATGACGCGTCCTCCGGTGCCGGGCGGCCGGTCAGCTCGACGATGCGGCCGGCCTGCGCCAGCGCGGCGTCCACCTCGGCGCGGGTGTCGGCGACGGCGATCACCCGGCCATAGCGGGCGATGTAGCCGCGTGGGGGCAGCCGCAGTGTGGCGCCGGGGTTGGCCATCGCGGTCGCGCTGTGCACGGCGGGGCTGAAGCGGTCCCGCCGTACGGTGACCGCCTCGACGATCGTGTCCTGCGGCGGGTAGAGGAAACGCACGGCCGCCCTGCGGTGCAGCGGTGCGTCCGTGTCGGGGCGCCGGCCGGCGGCGACGTCTGCGGCGGCCATCGCGACATCCACGCCGCGGCCGAGCAGCCCCAGAAACGGGATCATGTCGCCGCCCAGGCGGGCGTTGACCTCCATCAGCCGGGGCCCGCGCGAGGTCAGCCGGAGTTCGGTGTGGGTGACACCGGTGTGGAAGCCCAGGGCGGCATGGCTGCGACGCAGCAGGTCCACGATGGTCGCATCGTGGAGAAGCTCGTCGTCGGGATCGACGTCGTGGCCGGTTTCCTCGAAGAAGGGCGCCATGCCGGTCTGCTTGCGTGCGAGCACCAGCGGGGTGCACTCGCCGCCGGAGAAGACGGCGTCGATGCTGATCTCCGGGCCGTCGGCGAACTCCTCGATGAGCACGGACACGTCGAACACCGGCACGCCGGGGTAGGACACCGCCGTAGCCGCGGCGTACCCCTCACGTAGCGCGGCGGCATCCTCCGCCAGGCGCACCCCCATGCTGCCGGCCAGGCCGCGGGGCTTGACCACCACCGGATAGCCGATCTTGTCGGCCGCGGCCTCGGCCTCGGCGAGCGACCGCACGCCGATCGACAGCGGTTGCGGCACACCGGCGGTGTCCAGGGCGGTACGGGTGGCGTGCTTGTCTCGGCACGCGATGATCGCCTCGGGGGCGCATCCGGGCAGCCCGAGCGACTGCGCCACGTAGGCCGCCGGAGTGACCAGCCCTTCGTCGTAGCAGAAGACCCCGTCGACCCGGCGCGATTGCGCAATGGCGCGGGCGGCCGCCACCAACGCTTCCGGGTCGGTGTTGTCAACAATGGTGTCACCCACCACGTAGTCGCGTTCCCACGTCACGCCTCCGGGTTGCAGGAGCCACAACCTATAGCGACGCGAAACGGACTGAAGGATGAATTCCCGACTGATCCGGGAACTGCTGCCAATCAGTAGCAGTAATGGTTTGTGGTCGTCGTTCGCCACCATCGCTCCTCCACAGCCATCGTCTTCCGGACCGCGCACGGCGACGCCCGCGGTCAATCCTCATCCTCAACACCGGAAGCCCAGATCGGGTTGCACAGGCATGTTGAGCAGGGAAGATGTGACGGCATCCCGGCTCCGTGGCCAGGCCTCGGAGTCGATCGGCGGCCAGTTCACCCCTCGCGACCCAGCATGAAGTCGCCCCGCAGATCGGCAGCCCTCAATGGGGGATGGCAATGGTGGCCAGCGAAGAAGAATCGCATCGCACCCCTTTTGACGAAACGCCCCCAACACCTCGCTTCCAAGCGGTTGATTTTGATCTTAAGCATTGTCCCGACGAATTAAATGACACGAGCAGCGGAACGCTAACATGCTCGGACCGACACCGGACGCCGGTAACTACGGCAGTTATCGAAGTGAAGATGGTCCATTGCGACGGAACGGGCAGAAAGCGCGGAGCGCATCGCCGGTCAAAGGGTTCCGACCTGCGGCTTCCGCTTACAAAATTTCGTGTGTGACTCACGTCACATCATCTGATAGTGATCACAAAGTTACGGCGTGCACCGACACCGGCGTCAGTCCTTCCGGCTGCAACCCTCCAGGTCCGTACGGTGTTCGGAGAGAAGATGGCAACCAATGGGCAGACGCTGACGACGCTGCTGGCGGAGGATGTGGACGCGGGCTTCACCGAGCTCGTCCGCATCCACGCCAGCACGGTCCACGCTTACCTGCACCGGGTGAGCGGATCCGCGGCCGACGCCGACGACCTCGGCCAGGACACCCTGCTGCGCGCCTACACCGCCCTGCGGACCTACCCGCCGCAACGACGACGCGACCTGCACGTCCGCACCTGGCTGCTGACCATCGCGACCAACGTGTGGCGCAATCACGTCCGTACCCGGACACGGCGGCCCGACACCGTGGCCCGGCTCGACGAGGCCGCCGGCGCCTGGGCCGACGACGCGCCCGGCCCGGAGGAGCACGCCGCCAACGCGGAACAACGGCGCCGGCTGGTCATAGCCCTCACCGAGCTACCGGAACGACATCGCATCCCCGTCGTGCTGCGGCATATCGTCGGCCTCAGCTACGCCGAGGTCGCCCAGGTCCAGGGCTGCCCGGTCGGCACCGCCAAGGCCCAGGTCGCCCGGGGCGTGGTGAGTTTGCGTTCGCTGCTGGGCGACACCGACTCGCCGGAGGAGGTGACGGCATGAACGACCCCGCGGACCCCGGGACCATGTTCAACCATCTGACCGCGCCGACACCACCGGACTTCGCGCTGCGGGTGCTGCACCGAGCGGGCATCCCCGCCGACCGCTACGACACCTACGTCAGCCTGCCGACCGCCGCGGGGCCGCTGCTGGTGGCCACCGGGCACGGCAGCGTGACCGCGGCGGTCCTGCGCCGCGGCACCCCGTCCCTTGACGCCTTCGAGACCGGGCACCGCGACCGCACCGGCCGCTCCGCCATCCGCGCCGTACGCCCCGGCATCCCGGGGCTCACCACGGCGGTGCGGACCGGTCGGGCCCGGCACCTGCCGGTCCGTCTCGACACCGTGAGCGCGGTCCAGGCCGACATCCTGACCGCGGTCCGCGCCGTACCCCCGGGACAACTGCGGCCGGTGGGCTGGATCCTGTCCGAGACCCACCGGTCGGGCATCTCCGGCGACGACGTCCGCGCCGCGCTGCTGCACAATCCCGCCTCCGTCCTCATCCCCACCCATCGGGTCACCGACGACCTCGGCGTGCCGCTGGACACCGAATGCCCGGGCGACGCCGCCGAACTCCTGCGCCGCGACGAGGGCATCGACACCGCCGAGGCGCTCACCCTCGCGCGCGACGGCACCCGCTTCATCGGCAGCGACACCACCCGCATCTTCTGCCTGCCCACCTGCGCCCACGCCCGCCGCATCACCGGGCCGCACCGCGTGCCGTTCGGCGATCCGGCGGACGCCCGGACCGCCGGCTACCGCCCCTGCAAGGTATGCCGGCCCATCGCGGCCTGACCCCCATCCACGACCAGCCACGGGAGCACGGCACCGCATGACCATCCTCTACACCCGCCTCGACACCGCCCTGGGTTCGGTACTCATCACCGCCGAGCCCGGCCCCGGCGCCCGCCACGGTGTCATCCTCACCTCCGTCAGCCTGCCGGAGCAGCGGACCGGTGCCACGGTGCAACCCGACTGGCGGCACGACGACACCCGGCTCACGCCGATCGTCGACCAGCTCACCGACTACCTGGCCGGCCGGCGTACCGCCTTTGAGCTGGACATGGCCGCCACCGGCACGGTCACCCAGACCAGGGTGTGGCAGGCCGTGGACGCCATCCCGTACGGCACCACCACCACATACGGCGCGATCACCGCCACCGCCGGCCTCGCGCCGGCCGCGGTACGCGCCGTCGGGCGCGCCATCGGCTCGAACCCGCTGCTGATCGTGCGGCCCTGCCACCGCGTCATCTCCGCCGCCGGGGCGCTCACCGGGTACGCCGCCGGTCTGGACCGCAAACGCCAGCTGCTCATCCTCGAAGGCGCCCTGCCGCCGCACCTGATCTGACAGTGAGGATGTGCGAGGGAGTCCTCCCGGCCCGGTCCGACCCTTGCTCCGACTGACCTTGGGTCTCATCGCCGACGGACTCGCCGTAGCCGGCTGTGCGAAGCAGGTGCGGGCCGCCATCGCCGCAGCCCCAGAGGAAAGTGACAGCTGGCCGGCCACCGCCGTTGGGGAACTTGCCGGCGGGGCGGGGCGCCGCGTTCCGCCCTCGCGCCGCGTTCCGCCCTCGCGCCGCGGCGGCCCGGCGCCGCGGCGGCCCGGCGGCCCGGCGGCCGTCCCGGTACGGGTGAGGTACGGGAATCGGCGGCGCCAGCCGCATTCCTAGTCTCCCTGACGTCCGATCACAGGACGGACGAACCGAGGGAGAAAGTCGAATGCTCACGAAGACTCCCGGCCCGCGACGCCGGTCACTTCGCGCCATACTGCTCGCCGTGCCGGTGTTCCTGACCACCAGCGTCGTTATGGCCACGCCGGCCTCGGCCGCGCCGATCGACAACCCGAGCCTGGAGATTCCGGTCGGCTGCCCGGGTGCCCGCGCGGTCATCCAGGTCGAGTGGGAGGGCACCCGCAGCGCCAAGGTCCACTGGGAACTCAACGACACCAGCTCCGACGGCATGACGCCGTTGATCAAGATCGCCGCCAGGGACGACTCCGGCAACGGCCGGAGCTGGATCTTCCGGAACGACGAGGTGGTGTTCGGGGTCGGCGGCGGCTACGGCGACTCCGCCAGCGGCGGCGGCCAGTCCTGGGACCCGGAAGGGATCGCCCAGTTCAACCACCTGGAGGTGAAGGTCAGCAACGGTACGAGCGCGCAGGGCACCACCTGCTCGGTGACGAAGAAGATCTACAACTACACCCGGCTCGCCTACCAGTACGCCCTCAACCAGATCAACAAGCGTTACGTCCTGGGCGCCACGGGTCCGGACGCGTACGACTGCTCGGGCCTGGTCAAGTTCGCCTACGAACGGGTGGTCAACTTCCCCGGCTGGGGCGGCGTCAGGTCGTCGGCGCAGCAGTACGACTGGGCACGGTCGGAGGCCGACAACAACAATGCCGACCTGACCAACCTGAAGAGCCGCGACGCGATCCGGGTCAGCCGCAGCCAGCTCAAGATCGGGGACCTGGTCTTCTACGACGGCCACGTCGGCCAGTACGCGGGCGGCGGTCAGTTGTACTCGGCCATGAGCCCGGCGGCGGGGATCGGCTACATGAGCGTCGACTTCAAGCCCCCGCTGGGCTACTACCGGATGGTCGGCGTCACCGGCTAGTCGCGGGCCGGCGGGTCCACCGCGATCGCCCTCGCCTCCGTCGCGAGGGCGCCGAATCCCAGGTCGTGGGCGACCCGCTCGGCCCGGCCGGCCTCGCGCCGCGCCGCATCCGGCTCACCGGCCAGTGCCAGGGCACGGGCGAGGCCCACCCGTGCCCTGGTCTCCAGGTAGCGGTACGAGTGCCGCCGGGCCATCGCAACCCCGTCCCGGAGCACGTCGAGCGCCTGCGCGATCTCGCCGCTCTCCCGCAGCGCGTCACCGAGCGTGCCGGCGGTCATCGCCTGGGCCCGCCGGTCGTACGTCTTGACCGCGAGATCGTGTGCCTGCCGGGCCAGGCTCAACCCGCTGGCGAGGTTCCGCCGGTCGATTTCCAGCCGACTCATCTCGTCCAGGGTGGAGAGTTCGCCGCGCAGGTTTCCGCGCCGCCGGTACCTGCGCAGAACGGTGTCGAGCTGCTCGGCCGCGGCGAGGAATTCACCACGCTGCCGCAGTACGCTCGCGAGGTTCCCCCGGTTGACCAGCGCGGCACGCTCGCGCCCGGTCCTCATGTTGATTTCCAACGCGGCGGTGAGGCTCGTCGCGGCGTCCTCGCGGCGGCCGCGACCGAGCATGATCATGCCGATGCCGTTCAGGACCGCCGCACGGATATGCCCCAGGGGCTCGTGCGCGGTCAGGTCGAGAGTCCGACCGAACCACGTTTCGGCGTCGGCGAGCCGGCCGAACTCGTAGTACTGCCAGCCGACGTTGTGGGAAAGGTAGGCCGCCGCCGCGTGCCAGCCGCACTCCTGCGCCAGCCGCAGGGCGGCGAGCGTGTCGTCGAGACCTTCGAGGTCGCGACCGACCATGCTCCGGGCCTGCCCCCTGGACATCAGCATCGCCGCCCGAGCCCGGCCGTCGCCCGAACGCTCCGCCGCCGACCAGCCGGCCGCGACGATCCGGGTCCAGCCGTCGACGTGCGGATTGACCAGGAAGTAGCCGCGTAGCTGGTCGGCGATCCGCCAGGCGAAGTCGGCGAGCCCGTCGTCCCGGCCGGCCTGCTCGGCCAGCAGCACCAGCGCGGTCGCCTCGGCGTCGAGCCAGGCCACCGCCTGCTCCTCGGCCGGGAACCGGCCCTGCGGCCGGGGATGGCCGGCGAGCCGGACCATCTGCGGCAGCGCCCGGTCCATCGCGGCGGTCACCCGCTCGGCGTACGAGGCCAGCAGCCGCGCGAAGGCGTCGTGTCGGGTCCGACCGCTCTCCGCCCCGACCAGCCTGCCGGCGTAGAGCCGGAGCAGGTCGTGGAACCGGAACCGGTGTGCCGAGTACTGCAGCAGCATGTTGGCGTCGAGCAGTTCGTCCAGGATCCGCTCGGCCGTGGCGTCGTCCGTGTCGAGCAGGGCGCCGGTGGCGGTCACCCCGAAATCCTGCGCCGGGTGCAGTGCGCAGAGCCGGAACGCCCGCCGGGCCGGTTCGCTGAGACTGTCGTAGCTGAGCTGGAAGCTGGCCAGGACGCTCGTCGACCCGTCGACGAGCTGGGCGAGGCGACCACCCTCGTCACGCAGCCGCCGCACCAGGTCGCCGATCGTCCACGACGGACGGCTCGCCAGCCGGGCCGCCGCGATCCGCAACGCGAGCGGAAGGTGGCCGCAGACGGTCGCCAGCTCCTGCGCGGACCCCTCGTCGGCCGCGACCCGTTCGCCGCCGGCCGCGGCCGCGATCATGTCGAGCGACTCGGCCGCCGTCAGGGTGCCGAGCGGCACCGAGGCCGCGACCTCCAGCCCGCGCAACAGCCACCGGCTCGTCACCAGGACGTCGCTTCGGCCGGTACCCGGCAGCAGCGGTCGCACCTGCGCCGCGTCGCTCGCGTTGTCGAGCACGACGAGCATCCGGCGCCCGGCCAACTCGGTACGCAGCAGGGCCGAGTCCTCGACGAGGTCGTCGCCGATGCGGTCGGCCGGCACGCCGAGTGCCCGCAGGAACCGGCCGAGAACCGCCGCCGGGGAGGCGGGCTCGGGCGAGGCGCCACCGAGATCGGCGTAGAGCTGGCCGTCGGGATACCGCGGGCGCAGCCGATGCCCGGCGGTGTGCGCCAGGGCCGTCTTCCCCGATCCGGCCGCACCGTGGACGAGGACGATCCGCGACGACGCGTGCCGCGACTCGTGCCCCGTACGCGCGACGGCGGCGACGATGCGGGCCAGCTCCGGCTCCCGGCCGACGAACCCGGTCGGGGCGGCCGGCAACTGCTGGACCACGCTGCGGGCGGCCGTCTCCGGCACCCGCCAGCGCTGCTGGAGCACACCCACCTGCGCGTCCCGCAGCAGGTCCCCGGGATCGAGCCCGAGCTGTTCGCGCAGGTTGGCCCGAACGCGCTGGAACGCCGCCAGCGCCTCGGCCTGCCGCCCGCTGGCCGCCAGCGTGACGATCAGCGCGGTGTGCAGCGGCTCGTGGAACTCCAGCCGACCGGCCAGCTCACGCAGCCGTGGCAGCGGCCGCTCCGGCTCGCCGACGTCCCGGGCGACCTCGGCGAAGCGCCGCAGCAGGGTGGCGTACTCCTCGGTGACCGAGGCGAGCAGCGGGTCGCCGACCAGCTCGCCCAGGTCGCACCCGCCACGCCACAGTTCCGCCGCCTGCGCAAGGAGCGTGAGCGCGTACTCGGGCGACGCGTCGCGCGCCTGCGCAGCCAACTGCCGGAGTCGGGCCAGGTCGAGCTGTGCGGCGGTGGCCACGAGGCGGTAGCCCGCCGGGGTCGTGACGATGAGGCGCTGGCCCGCGGGCTCGACCAGCCGGCGCAGTCGGGTGAGGTGCGTCCGCAGCAGCTTCGTCGCGTCCTGGGCCGAATATCGGCCGTGCAGCAGTTCCCGGAGGGAGTCCCGGGGAACCGGTTCCGGGGCGCCGAGGGCAAGCTTCGCGAGAAGTACCCGTTGGGTGGCCGAGCCGATGGCTACGGGTTCGTTGCCGCGCCGAAGTTCGAGCGGCCCCAGCACCCGGATCTCCACGGGCGCACCGGGGTCGGCCACCCGGGCCGGCTCGTGGTCCCGGGTCGCCGCGGTGACCGAGGTGTGCAACGCTTCCCTGGCCCGGTCGTCGAGGCCGAGCGCCGCCGCGATCGCCGCCACCGATGCGCGTCTCGGCCTGGTGCTCCGCCCCTGCTCCAGGTCCCGGAGCGCGGCGATGCTGAGGCCGGCCCGGACCGCCAACTCGCGCTGGGTCAGCCCGCTGTGCAGACGGTACGTCCGGAGCAGCCTGCCCACCGTTGGCCGGCCGGACGGCGTGTTCGGGGCATCCGCCGGGGTCGCGCCGTCGCCCATTCGGCGATGTTAGGGCATCGCTCCAGGTCCGACCATGTGCGCTCGGCGAAGGTCCCGGTGCTTTCCGAGCACCGGCCCTGGTGGCGCAGAGCCCTGCCGGCCTTCTCGGGCATCGCCGACTTGCTCGGCAACTTGTTGACGAATGTCAATGTGTCCTAGATCCGACCTGAGATCGTCTCGTTCGGAACCCGACTCGGCGAAGGCGGCGCCGAGACCGCCTTGGCCCTGTTCAACAGGCCCAACAAAATCGATCCGGTAAGACTTTTGACGCAACGGATGCCGGGGACGACCGTCGGACAGCCATACCTCCACCGGTAGTCCTCTCGGTCGGGGTGGCCGGGGGGTGGCGCGGGCGCCGACAGGTTGGTTGAGTAGCGCGGTGAGTTGGCTCGCAAGTGAGCAACTGACGCGATCCGCGGTCACACCGAATCAGGGATTACGTGCATGAGTCAACCAGACAACCCGACCCAGTCCATAGCCAAGCTCTTCGCGTCCGGTGAACGACTCGGATGGCTTTTCCGGGACCGCTGGCAGACACTGCGACCTTTCGCCGAGCCACCGCCGGTACAGGCGCCGGTGCCCCAGCATTTGCTGGACCGGCTGCAACGGCTGAAAACCGGATTCGTCGTCCGGCTGTTAAGAACGATCGGCATCGGAATCGGGGTGTCGATCGCCCTCGCCTGCGTCGGCGCCTGTCTCGGCACCACCACGGCCCCGACCGGGGGCACGTCCACGTCCGCCGAAATCTCGCTCTCCGGACCCGCCGAGGCGATGGCTGTCCTTTCCGGGATCGCCCTGCTCGGCACCATCGTGCTGGCCGCGCTGCGCGGCCTGACCCTTTACCTGGCCACGCGCGCGGTCCGGAACGCGGCCAAGCGCAACAGCGCGCAGTTCACCCAGGCCACCGCGCTGTGGCAGCAGCGCCGCGAGGCGTTCCAGAGCGCCGAGTTGGAGCGGATCGACGCGATGGTCGAGTGGGGGGCGGCGCGGACCGCCGACGGCAACCGCCGCCTCGATATCATCGGCGGCACGCTCTGGGGTTGGGAGGCCTTCCTGACCGTCTTCGGCAGTTCCATGGTCGGCACCCGCGGCGCGCTCACCGTACTGGACCTGTCCGGAGAGTCGGTCTGCGCCGAGTTGGTCCGGCTGTCCAGCGTGGTCGGCGCGGGCGTCGAGTTGCAGCGCCTGCCGACCGACATGGCCGACAGCGACCTGCTGGTCGGACTCGACCGGCACCAACTGGTGGACGCCCTGGTCGAGTCGATGTACGGCGACAGCCCCGGCGGCAACCGGGCCGACCGGGCGATGGACAACCGGGTCCTCACCGCGATCTGTGACGTGATCGGCCACGACCTGACCTTCGCCCGGCTCTCGGCCGCCCTCCACACGGTGATGGGCGAGCCGGGCATACGGTCCGAGCTCACCGAGGACGAGCGGCTACGGCTCGCCGACGACCTGTTCTCCGACGAGTACCGGCGACAGGCCCACGGACACCTGCGGCGCCTGGACTCGTACATCTACCCGCTGCGGGAGCTGGGCAGCCGGGCGACGGCTGGCACGAACGGCTTCGTCAGCTGCATAACGCTGGACAGCGACGGCCGCAACGTACGCAGTGAACTGCTGGTCGACCTGGTCGTACAGTGGGCGACCCGGCGAATGCTCGCGGCCGACCCGCCGCGGACCCTGATCATCGCGAGCGCGGATGACCTGCAACGCCGGCACGTGGAGCGACTGTCCGACATCTGCGAGCGCCGCGACATCCGGCTAGTCCTGCTCTTCCGGCACCTGCGGGACGCTTCCGCGCACCTGCTCGGCGGCGGGGCGGTGGGCTTCATGCGGCTGGGCAACCACGAGGAGGCCGCCCGCGCGGCCGACTTCATCGGCCGTCAGCACAAGTTCGTCGTCTCCCAGCTGACCTGCACGCTCGGTGGCAGCGAGTCGCACGGCGAGACCGAGACCGAGGGGTGGGCCGAGACCGAGTCGCTCAACATCGGCAAGGTGACCAGCACGTTCAGCAACTGGGGCCGGGGCGGCAGTTCGTCCGACGGCGCCGAACACAGCTCCCACGGCTCGAACTGGTCCCGCGGCGGCGGCAGCAGCGAGTCACACAGCCGTACCCAGGGCTGGTCAACCACCCGTAACTGGTCGATGGCCTCCAACCGGACCGAGGGCACCAACTGGAGCAACGCCGTCGGGCAACAGCGGGTGTACGAGTACAGCGTGGAACCGACCACGCTGCAGCACCTGCCCGACCACGTGCTGCTGCTGGTCCAGGGCCGGCCAGGTCAGGTGACCCAACTGCCGGTCGAGTGCGACCCGTCGATCATCACCCTGCCACGGGCCTCGCACGAACCGCTGCCGCCGACGCAACCGGTATCGCTGTACCCGCCGCCGCACCCGCCCATCCAGCAGGTTCCCGGCCACGCACCGGGGCCGGGCAACCCCGCCGTGCGCAACTACCCGCCGCCCAACTACCCGCCGCCCGGCTATCACCCGGGCGGGACGCCCGGCCCGCAGTACCCACCGCCGCAGTACCCCCGCAGTACCCGCCGGCGGCACCGCCGCCCGGCTGGCAGCCGCCCGGGCAGTCCTGACGCCGATGGTCCTCGCATACCCGAGCCCCTCTCACCCCGGCGACGCCACGGGCATTACCCGCTGGCTGTGGCAGGCGCCGCTGTGCCGGGTCGAGGAGGTGTACGAGCCCGTGCCGCCGGAGCGGCGTCGGGCGGACGCCGCAGAGGAGGACCCGGATCGGCCCCGGCGGCTGGCCTCGGTCGTGGCTGCGTACCACCACTCGCTCGGCCGGTCCGCGCCGCTGCTCCTGGGCTGGGTCCGGCCGGCGGCCGCCGGCCCGGTGACCGTGCTCGCCACCGACCTGTCCCCGGCCGCACCGGGCACCGGCCCGACACCGCCCGCCCCGCGCGCGGCCGACGGAAAGACCGCCGAACCGGTCGCGCTCAGCTTTCCGCCCGGCACCCGGGGATCAGCCCTGCCCGCCGCCGACGCCGCCGCACTGCTGGCCACGCTCCCGGCATGGACCCGGGTCGGCGGGATCGTCGACGGGCTGCTGCTCGATGAGAGTGTGCGCACCGCTGACGGCGGCCTGCCCCCGGGCCTGGCGGACGCGCTGCTCGGCGTCTGGCGCGGCCCGTTCGGCTGGCTGCTGCTGGCCGAGCCGCTGCCACCCCCTGAGGTCAGCGCCGAGGCGGGCCGGGTGGCCGCGCTGGAACGCGACGCGCGTACCCGCAACTCGCCCGAGTACGCCGTCCGTGCCGCCCGCCTCGAACGGCGCCACCGGGAGCTGCGGACCGGCGAGTCCACCGGCCTGTGGCAGGTGCACCTGCTCGCCGGAGGACCGGACCCGGCCGGCGCCCAGGCGGTCGCCGGACTGCTCTGCGCCGCGACCGACCTCGGCCGGCTCGCGTACACATTGGTGCCCACCGGGGTCACCGGCGACCTCGACACCGTGCTCGCCACCGATGGCGAACCTGCGGCCAGCCCGTTCCTCGCCGGTGCGCCCGCGGTGGCCGCGCTCGTCCGGTCACCCACGGTGGAGATCCCCGGCATCCGGGTCGTACCCCGGCCGACGTTCGACGTGACCCCGAGACCCCCCGCGACGCCCGTGCGCTCAACCTCGGCCAGGTCACCGACCGGGACGGCATGCCGGCCGGTCCGCTCCGGCTGCCCACCGGCAGCCTCAACCGGCACACCTTCGTCTGCGGCGCCACCGGTGGTGGCAAGTCGCAGACCGTGCGGCACCTGCTCGAACAGGCCAGCTCGGCCGGGCTGCCCTGGCTGGTGATCGAGCCGGCGAAGGCCGAGTACCGGCAGATGGCCGCCCGGGTCCCCGACGGCGACGTGATCGCGCTGCGCCCCGGTGACCCGTCCGCGCCACCGGTCGGGTTCAACCCACTCGCTCCGGCACCCGGGTTCCCGTTACAGACCCACGCCGACCTGACCCGTGCCCTGTTCGTCGCCGCGTTCCAGGCCGACGAGCCGTTCCCGCAGGTCCTGGCCGGCGCGTTGACCCGCAGCTACGAGCGGCTGGGCTGGGACCTCACCCTCGGCGAGCCGGCCCACCCCGGGGTCACACCACGGCTGCCGACCCTGGCCGACCTGCAGGTGGCGGCCGAGGAGGTGGTCGAGGCGATCGGGTACAGCCGTGAGATCACCGACAACGTGCGGGGGTTCATCGGGGTACGGCTGGGCAGCCTGCGCCTGGGCACCACCGGTCGGTTCTTCGAGGGCGGTCACCCGCTCGACTTCGACCGGCTGCTGCGGGACAACGTGATCATCGAGATCGAGGACGTCGGCGACGACCGGGACAAGGCGTTCCTCATCGGAGCCACCCTGATCCAGCTGGTCGAGCACCTTCGCATACGCGAACACCACCGGCCACCCGGCGCCGGGCTGCGCCACCTGACCGTGATCGAGGAGGCGCACCGGCTACTGCGCCGCCCCGACGCTCCCGGGCCGGCCGCGCACGCGGTGGAACTGTTCGCGGCCCTGCTCGCCGAGGTCCGCGCGTACGGCGAGGGTCTCGTCATCGCCGAGCAGATCCCGGCCAAACTGATCCCGGACGCGATCAAAAACACCGCGGTGAAGGTGGTGCACCGGCTACCCGCACGGGATGACCGCGAGACGGTCGGCGCGACGATGAACCTCACCGAGGAGCAGTCACGTTTCCTGGTGACCCTGCCACCCGGCACCGGCGCGGTGTTCACCGACGGCATGGACCAGCCGATCCTGGTCCGGGTCCCGGACGGCACCGACCGCGAACGCGACGGCGTCGAGGTCCCCCTGGCCGATCCGGTACGACTCGTCAGCACCCCGAACCCCGCCTGCCCACCAGCCTGCGCCGTCGACCCGTGCGCGCTGCGCCGGATGACCGGCGCCCGCCGGCTGGGCCGGGGCGAGCCGGCGCTGGTGGTCTGGGCCGAGCTGGCGGTCATCGGGCACCTCGTCGGCATGCCGGCGCCGAGCCCGTCCACGGATTTCGCGTACCGGCTTGCGGCGGTCGAGCCGCGGCTGCTCGACTGCGCCATCCGCCACGCGGTCGAGGCGGCGGTGAACGCGCGCTCGGTGCCGCTGGCCGCCTCGCACAGCCCGGCGGAGTTCGCCGCGCACGTCGCCGCCGAACTGCGCGCCCAGTTGGCCGGTACGCTCCCCACCGCGGCCCGCTGCCCGGACCCGGCCACGCGCTGGCTTGCGCCGTGCTTCCGGTGGAACCCGGTCCGGATCGCCTTGCAGGACCTGTGCGCCCGTGAACCAGGCGCCGGCCGGCACCCGGACAGCGACCGGTGGGCGGCGCGCCACGGCCGCCCAGTCGCCGGGGCCACCGCCGCCGAGCAACTCGACACGGTACGGCGGTGGAGCCAGGAACTGCTGGTGGACCGGTCGGTAGTGATGGCCGTGCTGTTCGGCGTGGGCTCGGGCAACGGCACGCAGTCGGGCGGTGGTCCGGGTTCGGGTGCCGCTCCGTCGACCTGGTCGGCGCTGGAGACGGCGGTCGGTCAGCCCCGTACCGGCGACGGTTGGTCGGCGGCGCTCGGCCGGGCGCTGGCGGACCTGGTGGTTGTACGCCGATGGCCGGCGGCCTTCCTCTCGGCCGCCGCAGGGCGGGTTCCCGGGGCGTCAGCACGTCCGACGTCAGACACCGCATGGTGAGCGAGTTGGGGGGCAGCGCACCCGACCCGCCTCCACCGCCACCTCCGCCCGAGCCGCCGCCGGAGCACGCGGTCGACCGGGCGCAAAGCCCGGAGAGCCCGGAAAGCGCCGGCAGGACCGACGCCGACCCGTCGCAGGCCGACGGCTACGACCCCGTGGGCGACCTGGCGCCGGAGACGGCGGCTGAGGGGGAGGCGGGCGGCGACGCAGCCGGGGATCCGCAGCCGGAGTTGTCGGATGACGCCGGGGATCCACAGGGAGATCCGTCGGACGACGCCGGGCAGCCCCTGGCAGAGCTGTCGGACGACGCCGAACCCGTCAGCCGGGACGCGGACCGAGCCGACACGCCCGACGCGGACGCGACCGATCCGTACGGTGCAGAAGCGGACGCGACCGACCAGCCTGGTGGGGGCACGGCCGACACGCCCGACACGGATGCGGACGTGGTCGACGACGGGGATGCGGCCAACGCGAGGGACCACGGGAGCCCGCCCGACGACTCGGAAGCTGGCGACCTGGACGCGTACGGCAGCGCGGATGCTTCCGATAACGCGGACACTGGCGAGGACGAAACGGGCGAGAGCACGCCGTCCGACAACGCCGACGCGTACGACCCCGTTGCCGACATCGAACCGGCGGATCCGGAGCCCATGGCCGAGGCGGAGCCAGACAGTCCGGAGCCTGTCGACGAGGACGAGCCGGCGGGCGGTAGGGCCGACGCCGGCATCGGAGATCCGCAGGCTGTCGATGATCCTGACGACGCGGCCGACGCGGCCGACGAGGCAGCCGTGGACGGATCCGACGGGGATACCCGGGAATTGGCGGACGAGGCCGACCCGGCGCTGGACGATTCGGCGACGGGTGACAGCGTCGGCGACCTGCCCGACCCGGGCCTGGACCCTGGTGCCGACAGCATGTTGGATATGGATGGGTACGGAGACGGGTACGGGCCCGGAGAAGACGACACGGAGCTGTCAGCGGCGGCCGACCCGGCGGAAGGCGACAGTGCCGACCATGACCGGATGCAGGTGCCGGGCAGCCGTCCAGACGTCCTCTGGACAGGCGCGAACTATGTTGAGCATGTCGATCCCCGCGATGCGCAGGTCTACGCGGATATTCGGGAGAATGTCGGGGACACGACCCGAATCTCCGAGAACATGGGCATCCCGCAGGACAAGCTGGAACAGATCAAGGATCATGTTTTCTACCAGGAACACGATCTTCCAGTCGGCCCGGAGCAGACTCAGAGGGCGAATTTCTCCCCCGACCCGGACATCGCGACGCTCTGGCCCAAGGCCGATGCCGGCACCCTCGACGAGGCCGAGAAGGTACGGTTCGAGCGCCTGATGGCCCACGAGTACGTTGAAAGCTGCCTGATGGAGGCGGGAATGCCCTACCGGTCGACCGATCCGGAAGCCTGGGATCCCGTACTGGGTAACCGCCCGACATCTGAGCATTACGGTGCCCATGACCTCGCTCCGCTCACCGACGCCGCGAGACCCCCGTTCGCCCACTGGGAGCGAACGCTCGGGCGGGAGGATCCAGGTATCACGGAAATCTCGAAGGACTTTTCCGACCTGGACGAAATCATCACCCGGATCCGCAATGAATGGAGCCGATAGTGGCACATCACGTCGCCGCCACCGTCGATCGTATTCTGGCAATCAACTGGGGCGGGTCGGACGACCGGACGACCTCCCGGGGCTACCTGATGAAGGAGTACCTGCGTCGCGCGGCCTGGTGGGCGAGGACTACCGGCGCGGAGGGGTTCCCGTTCTTCGACATCGCCGCCTCGGTGGAGCCCGCCGTCCGCGCCGATCCGCTTCTCGTCGACCGAGTGACCGGGCACCTCTCGGCCAACCTCCAAGGAGCGGCGGTCACCAACGCCTGCGTCAACGCCCTGCATTTCGCGGCGCTACTCGACGCCGAGGTTCAACTGCCGTCGGCACCGCCGGAGCCGTTCGAGCCGCTGTTGCTGTTGCTGGAGCGGGGAGGCGGCTTCCGGGTCGGGGGAGGCGGACTCATCGACGTGGACACGCTGGGTATCCCTCCTGGAACCGTAGGCTCCAATCTGCGTGCCGAGCCATACGTCGAGCTCGAACAGTCGGCCCTTGACGCGCTCGACTCGCCGTCGGGCTGACCAGGCGCGCAATGCGCGTACCTCAGAACTCGGTCTGCACCGCGTCGGCCACCAACCATCGTCACTAGCGGTCGACCGAGCTCGACACGTTCGTGGAACGCTCCGACTCTGACTCCACTCAGCTGGTACCACGGGGTCTTCGGGGGCGATTCCCAAACCACATCGATGAAATCAGGCCGGCCCTGACCCCACCGGATCGGCCAGGTGCAGATGATGCCCGCGTGGGTCAGCGGCGAGCGCGTCGGCCAGCGTCTTCTCGTCCGAGAACTGGGCGACATCCATGACGACGACGTGGCCGTGGCCGTCGGCCGGCCGATCGGCGGTCACATCGACATACGTAACCGTACAGACCCTGTGACACGATTGGCCGGTGACATTCTTGTCCACCGATGAACCCGCCTGGTCGGAATGCTTCGAGCTCGCGTGGGAGGCATTCCGGGCCGGCAGCCTCCCCATCGGAGCGGTGCTGGTCGACCCGTCGGGCACCATCGTCCGGCGCGGCCGCAACCGCCTCCGCGACCGCGACGCCCCCGCCGGCCAGATCAGCGGCAGCTTCATCGCCCACGCCGAGATCAACGCGCTCGCCACCCTGGCGCCCGGCGACTACTCCGACTTCACCCTGTACTCCACGCTCGAGCCCTGCTTCTTCTGCACCGCCGCCCTCCGGCACAGCCACGTCGGCACCGTACGGTTCGCCGCGCCCGACCCCCTGTGGCGCGGCGTCGACCGCCTGCGGGAGCTCAACCCGGCGATGGCGCGACGCCTGGCGCGGCGCGAGGGCCCCGTCGGCGGGCCGCTCCAGGATCTTGGCGCGTTCCTGCACCTGATCTCGGCCGTGGACCGTGGCGTGACGTCGGTGATCGAGGGCCATGACGCGGCCATGCCGGAGATCGTGCGCCTGGCCCGGCGCCTGCCTGCGGCCGGCGAGCTGCGCGACCTCACCCTCTCCGAGGCGCTGGCAGTGGTGTGGGACGAGCTACCGTCCGTCATCGCAAATGGGCGCTGACTGAGCGGACGCGACTGCCCACTGATCGACGGTTGCCGCCCGTGGTCATCCGGTTGCATCTTTGGTTACTCAACTCTTCATCGACGAAAACGAGGCCCTGGCCAGCGAACCCGCTGGTCAGGGCCTCTTTCTGAGCCGCCTGACGGAATCGAACCGTCGACCTACGCTTACCGAAAGTGACGGCCCCAAGCTTGTCATCAATCGTCAAGAACCATCACTGAACTGCACGAACGCCATCGTCGGCTTATCAAGGCCAGTCACAGATGGTCGACCCTTGGAAGGGGTTTTCGTGGGGTAAACGGGGGCACTGTTGACTGCTGCCGGTACGTTGGCGGCCCGCACCAGCCGGCCGCTGTGTCGGTGACGCGTGAAGACTGGCGCTGGCACAGGTTTCGTGACGGGTCGGCGGTCATGGTTGGGCGCGCCGGGGCGGGGAGCACTCGGCCTATGCCTGGCAGCCCTCGAAGCGCTGGTTGTGGCACGCCGGCCCCCCGGCACCCTCCGCTCGCACCGGCGATCAACGATGGGGGGTATGGGGATGCACCGTCGGGACTGCTGGCGGCCGCGCTCGTGGCCGCGCTCGGGCCGGAGGCGCGGCGGGGCGCTGCGGCGCGGGCGGTCACCATCGGGGTGACCGCACGACTGCCGAAGGCGTGCTCACCATTCTGTCCAGCGACGTCCGGCACCGGGTGCGTCCCGCTGCCGACCGCCACAAGAGGTCACCAGACCAGCGCAAGCCGGCGCCCCACACTCATGAAGGGCCTACGCGCGCGTTCTCCAGTACCGCTGGCCTCCAGTGGCCCCGATTGTTGTCGTACCCGGCCTTCAGAATCCGGCAGTGGCCTCCGATGATGCTCGCCAACGGGCATTGAGGTGATCTCAGCAGGGATCCAGGGTGCGGTTCGGGATGACACGGGCGTAGCGTCCATAGCGGACAGCATGGGATAAGGACGTGGAGCCATCGGTAGACAGGTTCTTGCGACGGAATCGGTCTCCGAGAGGGCTCCACGTGATCACCTATTCTGCCAGGCTCGACGTACCCAGGGAACTCGTGCGACACGTGGCGCGTCTGCTTCGCGCGGAGCGTCGGGCGGTGGGCACCCGCCGCCGCACCAGGGCGTTGACCTGCTTCTACCAGGCGCTTCTGGTGTTGGTGTGGTTCCGCAAGGGTGAGGACAAGACCACCCTCGCCGCCGGATTCTGGGTATCCAGGGCCACGGCGTACCGGTACGTCGCCGAGGCCGTGCGCGTCCTCGCGGCGCAGACACCGACCCTGCACGACGCCCTCAAGCAGGTTGCCGCCGACGGCTGGTCACACGTGATCCTGGACGGGAAGCTGTTCGACACCGACCGGCTGGCCGAGACCACCCTGTCGGTCAAGGGCGACACCATCGACGCCTGGTACTCCGGAAAACACCGCGACTTCGGCGCGAACATCCAAGCCGTCATGCGCCCCGACGGGCTACCCATCTGGACCGCGGACGCGATGCCGGGACACCTGCACGACCTGACCTGCGCCCAGGAGTTAGACATCACCGGCGCCCTCTACCGGGGCCGCCTCCCACCTGCACCTGCCGACCCTGGCTCACTCCGGCTACGAAGGCGCTGGCCAGGGCATCCACACCCCGTACAAGCAACCCGCCGACGGCCACCGCCTCGCGGTCGACAACCGCGCACACAACGCGATCCTCCGATCAATGCGATGCCTCGGAGAACGCGGCTTCGCCATCCTGACCGGCCGCTGACGAACTCTGCGACACACCACCGCCGGCCCACGACAAACCGGCAACATCGTCCGCGCCGCCCTCCACCTCACCCACTTCGAACATCGGTACCTACCGCGCCCTTGTTGAGATCACGTCATTGATCAGTAGCTATCATTCCTTCGAGGTGTGCTGCCTTGAGACGCCGAGGAAGGCGCTGCTGCGGCATCGGATCACCGCGGAGCGGTACCGCGAGTTGCTGCGTGCGCAGGGCGCTGGGTGCGGGATCTGCGACGGTCCCGCGTCGCGTGGATCAATGGGCGTGGTTCCCCTGTCGATCGACCACGACCACCTCTGGTGCCCCGGTCGAGATTCGTGCGGTCGATGCGTGCGTGATCTGCTGTGCTCCGGCTGCAATGGGTTCCTCGGCCTGGTCGAGCTGCATGGAAACCAGATGCAATTGACGCGGCGGTGGATCGAAGCTGCTCGCGCCTACCTGATCCGCGCCGGAATCGACCCGTGGAACCCCGACCGGTTCGCCGCCGGCGGGCGCATCCACCGCCAACGGCGGATCAAAGACGGGCTGGACTGCCACTGCTACCACTGCACCGGTGACCCGACCGGCGCGGGCGGATGGATCGCTGCCACAATCGCGACGGGCCGACCAGTCTGGGACGAGATCATTGGGCGGACCGTGCGACACGTGGGTGAGGGCCACGAACCCGGGTTGCGCTACGCGCGGCCTGTTCCGATTGCCGCCGCTGCGACCGCTCGCCGACATCGAGGAGCACCTTGGGTGGTCACGCCGCCGTACACCGCGAT
Source organism: Plantactinospora sp. KBS50 (assembly GCF_002285795.1). Lineage (GTDB taxonomy): Bacteria > Actinomycetota > Actinomycetes > Mycobacteriales > Micromonosporaceae > KBS50. The sequence goes on along the minus strand of NZ_CP022961.1, from coordinate 527,784 downwards.
GCCCAACCCGGCCACCTCCGCGGAAGGGCCAAGTTCTCGTCGGCGAGGTGCTCTAGACCGACCGTCTTGCGGCTCGCGTCACGCGAAGTAGGTGGCTGCTTCGAGGAGGTCGTCTGCTAGTTTGTGGTGATTCCGGGTGAACTCAAGTTGGCCTTTGCTGTCGCGGTCGGTCCAATAGCGGCCAGTCAGACGCGTTGCGGGATCCCCGGATACGTCGAAGACTGTCGACCCGTGGTGCATCCTGCTGCGGGGTTCGGCGTGCATGTCGGGACGGTTGAGATAGAGGTAGGCCAGGGTCCAAGAGTTGTCCACAGCGGATACGGCAGCAAGCGTGGAGGTCGACCGCGATTCGTTGGTGAAGAGCTTGACCGTGACCAAAGTAGCGGTCTGGTGGACGACCAGGTAGACGGTCTTGGGTGGTGGTGATGTCCCGGTTGCGGGATCGATCCAGAAGGACGTGAGGGTACCCTGCCAAGTTCCGCGCACGCAGCGAGGTACGCCCGGGATGCGCTGGACGAGGCCAAGTCGCCAGAGCCAGAGATCCCAGGCGGCCAGAATCAAGGTGGCGATTAGGACGGCGGCGGAGAAGAAGCGCATCCAGCCGGTGTCGACCTTGCCGCTGGTGATCCAGGTACCTGCGACGAGGACGATGACGACCACCGCCGCGACCACCCGGATAGTGATGCTGCGTTTCATGACTTCAGCCCCAGGTAGTTCCAGGCGGCCTTGGCGAATGCCCATCCGTCTGCCCGGGTCCATGCCTGGCCGGGTTGGAAGAGGTATTTGCATCCGCTGACTTCGAGCCAGCGCTTGGAGTTGTCCTCGGGCTCGGCGCCTTCAAGGCCATGGAAGATGTGGCTGATGACGCCGCGCACGGTGCCTTCCCAGGTCGACCTGAGAAAGATGTCGTCCGGGCAGTGGTAGACGAGGCATTCGATGAAGAAGGACGGCACCTCCCGGTGCTTGCCGTCGTGGACCATGGCGTTCTCGACGCGCTTCATGATCCGGACGGTCTTCTTGTAATACTGGCTGGTACGATTGTTCTTGTCCCGGCCGTTCGTGAGCTGCTGATCGGGATAGTTGATTAGGTTAGAACCGTCTTTTTTGAATACCTTGGCGCCGTCACGGTGGCCGCCTCCGACGAAGTAGTACCGGTAGTTGAAGCAGGGCACGACGTCGGCGTCCACGCGGGCGCTGCCAGAGTGGATGCGGAAGGCGGTTGAACCGGATGTATCGACCTGGCCGGGGAATTTATTCAAAAGCGCATTCCTCAGCTCGGAGCGCAGTTTCGCTGGAGTCCAGATCCCCTGGTAGGGCGACGGGGTATGGATCCTGGGCCTTGCCTCGTCCCAGTACATGACGTCTCGGCATTGGACAGCGATGTCAACGTCACTGTCTGTCTTGACATTCGTGTTGTTGGCGTACGATCCTTTGGCATAGATCCGAAGGTCACAGGAGTCGAAGGCCGCGTGCTCTTTGATCGCCTCGCGAATCATCCGTTCGGTGCGTTCTTGCTTGTCTTGCTCCGTTGAGCTGGACGGCCCAGTCCAACCAGCCAGCTTTTCTTCCAGTCCCAACCTGGTGGCTCCTTACCTGATCATCTTGCTCGGCCGAGCAAGCCAGGCCAGGGTACTGGGAGCCTCTGACAAGAAAGATCTGGAGCCAATGCCGTTCAGATAGGGCGTCGGCGCTGGTGAGCGTGGTGACCTGACGAGGTCTCGTCGGACCGGTACGGTGCCGTGGCGTGACGTCGTCTGAAGTGGAGCCGCGCCGGCCGCAGGGTCGGTTGACCGATCACATCGGGCTCGGGGTGGTGTCGGCCCGGTTCGACCGGGACCACACCATCAGCGCTGACCGTCAGCTTCGGACGCGACCAGGTAGTCTGCACGCGGAAAGTGCCTTCGTTCCGGCGATGTGGGACCTTCGACAAGCCCCATCATCCCAGTTCAGAAGGCACTTTCCTCATCCCTGGCCGCCATGTGGATCACCGTTCGTGAAACACCCGGGCTAATGACGAGGCTCTGTGGCCTACCCTCCGATGAGCCATTCGCGATCCCAGCGACCCGCACGGTCCCGGTCTTCGCAGTCAGAGCTCGTCGGCTCCCGGTATGCGAGGTGTTCGCCATGCGGGCGGGCTGCAACCACGATCAACATCTTGCCCGAGGTCACGAGGTGGTCCAGCACCGCCGAGATCCGCCGGTCTTGCACGAGACCTGACACGATCCAGAGGTGTGCAGGCATGTCCCCGGCGAGCCGGACCACCACACGAACGGCTCGCCGAGCCCACGCCACCGATCTTTTTGGAAACCTTCAAAGGCCAGGTAACGGGCAGGCATCCCATGGACCACGGCGGGCCGTTCGGGACTCATTAGGTAACGGGTTTCCAGGGGGCGATTCAAAACCGCATCGATGAATATGAGGACCTAACCAGCGAATCTGCTGGTCAGGGCCCCTCTGAGCCACCTGACGGAATCGAACCGTCGACCTACGCTCCTCGAACAACGTGACCTCGGACTTGTCATCGACTATCAAGACTTGGAAATGACCTGCGCAAACGTCCCGGAAAGGTGATCACCGCTTGTCACCGCCGGGCGACCGTTGGCAGGGGTTTTCGGGGGGTAAACGGGGGCGGTTCCCAAGGACGGCGCACCGCCGCGCCGCCGGTGCGCAGGTTGATGACAGGCCGGGGCACGTGACAGAAATCTGCACCGCCGACAGGCACGTTGGTCATCGAAGCCACGTCGCGGCTCACCGCGGACATTCGGTCGTCGGGCTGTCGAGACTGTGGTCGTTGGACGAGGCATGCGGCGGTGATGACGAGGCCGACTCCGGCAGCTGCCAGGTGTGGACGGCACGCATTTGCGTCGTGGTCGGTCGCGCCGGGTGCGCACCAGATCCTGCTCGGCCGGGCCGCATTCAGCATGAAGGAAACGGTCTACAAGGTCTGGTCGCCATTGACCGGGCGGTGGCTGGGGTTCGAGGGGCGCAGGTCCGATTGTGCCCGGAGGCCGGGTCGTTCGCGGTCCGGCTCCGGGCGGCGGATCGCGGCCGGCTGGCCACCCTGTCCGGGCGGTTCGCGGTGGTGGACGGCATCATCGCGCCGGCGGCGACGCTGGCGCTGGGACGATGAGGGGACATGCGGGGCGGGCGACCCGGCCACCGGGGTAGCCGGGTCGGCTCAGCCACGTAGGTACGCCAGGACGGCCAGTACCCGGCGATGCCCGTCGGTGGCGGTCGGCAGATCCAGTTTCGTGAAGATGTTGCCGATGTGCTTGTTCACCGCGGCGTCGCTGATGTGTAGTCGGGCGCCGATGGTCGCGTTGGAGCGGCCCTCGGCCATCAGCGCCAGCACCTCCTGCTCGCGCGGGCTCAGCCGCTGCAGCGGGTCGTGGCGGCGGCGCAGCAACTGCCGGACGACGTCCGGGTCGACCACGGTCTCGCCCGCGGCGACCTGTTCGACCGCGGCGACGAATTCGGCGACCGCGCCGACCCGGTCCTTGAGCAGGTAGCCGACGCCGCTGCCGTCGGCGGAGTCGAGCAGCTTCGCCGCGTACGACTGTTCCACGTACTGGCTGAGCACGAGGACCGGCAGGCCCGGGATCGCCTGACGGAGGGCGACGGCGGCACGCAGGCCGTCGTCGGCGTGCCGCGGCGGCATCCGCACGTCCGTGATGAGGACGTCCGGCGGGTCGGCGCGGACGGCGGTGACCACGGCGTCGGCATCGGCGACGGCCGCGATCGTCTCGTGGCCGAATCGGGCCAGCAGGCTGACGAGACCCTCGCGCATCAGGGGCGAGTCCTCGGCGACGACTATCCGAAGGGGCACGGGATCTCCACGTGGATCAGGGTGGGGCCGCCGGGTGGGCTGGACACCCGCAGCCGGCCGTCCAGGACGCCGACCCGGTCGGCGAGCCCGGTCATGCCACTGCCGCCCGACGGGTCGGCGCCACCGACGCCGTTGTCGGTGATCTGCAGGGTCAGCACGTCGGCGTGGTGCCGTCCGGCGATGTGCGCGCTCGTCGCCCGGCTGTGCTTGGCGATGTTCGCCATGGCCTCGGTGACGACGTAGTACGCGGCGAGCTCCACCGGCTGCGGCAGGCGGGTCGCCAGCCGGACGTCCACGGTGACGGGGATCGGGAATCGGCTGGCGTTCTCCGCGATCGCCGCGACGAGCCCGTTGTCGGCGAGCACCCGCGGGTTCAGGCCGTACACGAGGTCGCGCAGCTCCGTCAGGGCCAGCGAGAGCTGCTCCTGCGCCTCGCCCAGCCGGTCGTGCAGGGGTGAGCCGGGCGGCACGTCGAGGCGCATCAGGCCCAGCGCCATGCTCAGCGAGACGAGCCGCTGCTGGGCGCCGTCGTGCAGGTCGCGTTCGATCCGGGCCTGCTCGGCCGCGAACGCGCCGACGAGCCGGGCCCGGGAGCGGTTCACCTCGGTGAGCCGGTCGCCGAGCTCCGCGTCACGCGGCGCGAGGATGGTGCGGGTCAGCGCCGCTCGCGCGCCTGCCCACGACGTGATCGTGTACGGCCAGGTCAGCAGGAGCAGGACACCCAAGACGGCCCACGGCCAGGCCGACGGGTCGTCCGCCGGGGCGGTGATGCAGAACCAGGGCAGGACGAAGGCGAACGACAGCACCAGCACGTCGAGCCAGCACAGCGCGGTCAGCAACACGAACGTGAAGGCCAGCTCCCGCCACGTCGCCGGCTCGGCCAGCCGGGTCCGCAGCCAGGCGCGCAGCCCGGGCGCGGGCGGCGGCCGATGCGGGTCGGGGGTCGCGTCGGTGTCGACGAGGCGCAGCCGCCAGCGTTCCACCCGGGCCACGGCCAGACCGGAGAACGCGACGGCGAGCAACACCAATGCGCCGATCAAAAAGATCAGCGACACCACGCCTACCGCAACCACCGCGGCGAGCACGCCGATCGTGAGCGCACCCAGCACCACCCCGGAAAGCAGGTAGGCGAGCGCGCGCCACGGCCAGGCCGACACGAGGAAACCCAACGGGCGCTGGGCCATGGCCTGCCAGGCGGTCCTGGTTCGCACCCACCGACCGTAGGGCATCGGCGCGGGCGGCGCGGTAGTGCAGGCTCTACCACTAGGTGTAGAGCCTCGGTCAGTGTGCGCGACCCCACCCCTGCGGTCGAATCCTTGCCATGACGACGACGCCCCAGACCTCCATTTCGGCGGTGGTGCAGCTGACCACCGTCCGCAAGACCTACGGGACCGGCGACCAGGCCGTCACCGCCCTCGACGGGGTGTCCATCGGCTTCGCCGCCGGCACGTTCACCGCCATCATGGGCCCCTCCGGCTCCGGCAAGTCCACCCTGCTGCAGTGCGCAGCCGGGCTCGACCAGCCCACCTCCGGCCAGATCCACGTCGCCGACCAGGACATCGGCGCGATGGACGAGGGCCGCCGCACTGTGCTGCGCCGCGACTACATCGGATTTGTCTTCCAGGCCTTCAACCTGGTTGCCTCGCTGACCGCCGCGCAGAACGTCGAGCTGCCGATCCGCTTCGCCGGCAGGCGCGCCGAGCCGGCCGAGGTGCAGACCGCGCTGGCGCAGGTGGGCCTGGCCGAGCGGGCCCGGCACAAGCCCAGCGAGCTCTCCGGCGGTCAGCAGCAGCGCGTGGCCCTAGCCCGCGCCCTGGTGACCCGCCCGGCCGTGCTCTTCGCCGACGAGCCCACTGGCGCCCTGGACACCAGCACGTCGCGCGAGGTGCTGGGCATGTTGCGGCGGCTCGTCGACCAGCAGTCCCAGACCACGATCATGGTCACCCACGACCCCGTCGCCGCCTCGTACGCCGACGTCGTGGTCTTCCTCAAGGACGGCCAGATCGCCGACCGGATCCTGCTGGACCACGCGGCCCCTTCGAACCCCGCGCTGATCGCCGCGCACATGACCCGGCTGGAGAACTGAGATGCTCGCACTTGCCAACATCCGCGAGCGCTGGCGCAGCTTCGTCGCCGCGTTCCTCGCGATCGCCTTCGGTGTCGCCCTCATCGGCGTCACCCTCATCGTGTACGACTCGGCCCGCCCGCAGGTGCAGCCGCGCCTGGCCGGCGCCCCCGTCCTCCTCATCCCCCCGCAGGCCGTCAACGAGTCCGGCACCCCGCGGGACCGCGTGCCGTGGAGCGAGGCGGACGCCGCGGCGCTGGCCGGCAAGCTCGCCGGCGTCAACGGGATCGCCGGCACCGTCGTGGACCGCTCGTTCTACGCCCAGGCGTTCGTCGGCGGCCGCCCGGTCGCGGACGACATGGCGGAGGACGCGGGGCACGGCTGGTCGAGCACCCGGCTCGCCCCGTACGCCCTGGCCGCCGGCACCGCGCCCACCACGGCGGACGAGGTCGCGGTCGACGCCGCGCTCGGCGTTCCGCCGGGCGGGCGGCTACAGGTCAACCTGGCTGCGGGTCTGCGGCAGTTCACGGTATCCGGCACGGTTGACGGCCCGGGATTCTTCTTCACCGACGCGCACGCCGCGCAGCTCGACCCGGGTGTGCGGGCGATCGCCGTGCTGCCCGAGGAGTCGGCGGAACCGGCCACCGTGGCGAGGGACGCCGCGGGCGTCGTCGGCGCCGCCGGGTCGGTCGTCACCGGCGAGGAGCGGGCCGCGCTGGAACCCCAGTTCGTGGCGCACAAGCGGTTCCTCGGCACCCAGCTGATCGCCGCGATGGCGACGCTCGGCCTGTTCGTGACGATCTTCGTCGTCGGCGCCACCTTGGCGCTGGCCACGGCACAGCGCCGCCGCGAGATCGGCCTGCTGCGCACGATCGGCGCCCACCCGAGGCAGATCCGCTCGATGATCCTCGGCGAGGCCGCCGTCGTCGGCCTGGTGGGTGCGATCGTCGGCAGCCTCCTCGCCGTGCTGTTCGCGCCCCTGATGAAAGCGATCCTGGTCCGGCTCGACGTGACGCCGCCCGGCTTCGCGATCGAGGTGGCGGCGTGGCCGCTGCTGACCGCCACGGCGGTCGGCACGGGCGTCGCCGTGCTGGGCGCCTGGGCGGCGAGCCGGATGGCGGCGAAGGTGGCCCCGCTGGAGTCGCTGCTCGACGCCCAGGTGGAGAAGCGGCCCATGACCCGCGCCCGGTGGGCCTTCGGCCTGCTCGCGACGGGGCTCGGCACCCTGCTCGCGGTCCTGACCGCGGTGACGGGCGCCGACGACCGGATCAACATGGCGATGGGTGCCGCGATGGCGCTCATCGTGGCGGCGGCCCTGCTGGCCCCCGTGACGATCGGGCCTGCCGTGCGCGCCGTCACCGCGCCGATCACCCGCCGGTCCACGTCGGCCGGTCCCATGCTGGTCCGCGCCGAGCTGCTGAACGCGACCCGCCGGGCCGCGTCCACGGCGGCGCCGATCATCGCCGCGGTCGGGTTCGCGGTGCTGATCAGCGGCATGGTGGAGACGATGCGGACGGCGTACCCGGCCAGCGAGACCAAGAAGCTGGCCGGCCAGGTCCTCATCGCCCCGGACGGCACGCCCGGCCTGAGCGACGCGGTCGTCAAGGAGAACCCGGTCGGCAAGGCGGCGCTGCCCACCCGCATCTTCCTCGACCGGCCCGGGCACGGCCTGGCCGTCATCGACGCGCTCGGCTCCCGCGACCCGCGCTGGGACAAGCCGGGCGAGGCGGTCCTGGGCGAGGGCACGGCGAAGATGTTCGGGGTCACCGCGGGCCAAACCATCGACGTCCGGTTCATCGACGGGGAGACCGAGACCATCCGCGTCTCGCAGGTCCTGCCGGACGACCCGGGCCGCGGCGCCTTCGTCCTCTCCCGCGAGCTGGTCCGGTCGCACGACCGTGCGGCGCTCACCGACACCATCTTCATCCCGCAGGCGAACGCGCCGAAGACTGTGGCGGCCGGCGCCTCTCTGCACGACGCGGAGAGCTACGCCCTGGCCGACTACGACACCGACGCCCGCCTCACGACTAGCCTCGCGATGATGCTCATCGTGGTCGCGGTCGGCTACAGCGGCCTCGCGGTCGCCAACAGCATGGCCATGGCGGCCTACGGCCGGAAGACCGACTTCGCGGTCATGAGGTCGGCAGGCGGCACCGTGCGGCAGCTGATGGGCTTCGCGGTCGGCGAGACGGTCCTGGTGGTCGGCATCGGGGTGGCCCTCGGGCTGCTGGTCACGCTGCCCCCGCTCGCCGGCATGGCGTCGGGCCTGTCGGAGGTCACCGGCACGGACGTCTCAATCCAGCTCAGCGGCGGCGTGGTCGCCCTCGCGATCGTCGGCTCGCTGCTCATGGCGATCACCGCGAGCGCCGCGGTCACCTGGCGGGTCATCCGGCCCCGCGCGGTAGCGGCCGGCTGACCGGACCGGTCCGCCGCGGCGGACCGGCACACACCGGAGCCCGAGGCCGGCGGACCCCCGCCGCCGGCCTCGGGCTCCCTCCGTTCCCACGCCCTGCGGCCGTATAGAAACGGCGTAGCCCCCGGCGGTCTGCTGTGCCTCCACCGATCTCGATGTGGAGGCGATCAGCATGGTCGTTCGAGGGCTCCAGACATCCGCACGGTGGCTGCGGCCGTGCAACGACGTCGCCCTGCCGGCGAGCAACCTCGTGTGCCTGCCGTACGCCGGCGGCACCGCCCAGGCGTACCGGACGTGGCCGCGGGGGCTGCCCGCCGACGTGGCCGTGCATGCCGTGCAGTACCCCGGCCGGCAGGACCGGCTGCCCGAGCCCGCCGCGGCGTCCATCGCCGACCTGGCCAGGCCGATCGCCGACGAGCTGACCCCACTGCTCGGGGCGCCGCTTGTCCTGTTCGGGCACAGCATGGGCGCGATCGTGGCGTACGAGGTGACGCTGGAGTTGCAGCGCCGGCACGGGCCCGTCGTGGACCTGCTGGTCGCCTCCGGCTCGCGCGCCCCCGACCAGCGGGAACCCGGCGACAAACACCTGCTGACCGACGCCGCCCTGGTCGAGGAGATCAGCCGGGTCAACGCCTCCTTCGGCGACCTGCTCGCCGCACCCGAAGTGCTGGACCTGGTCCTGCCGACGATCCGGGCCGACTACCGGCTCATCGGCGGCTACGCCCGGGAGACCGTCGTACCGGTGCGTACGCCGCTGCTCGCGCTGGGCGGCCTCGCCGACGCCGGCCTCGAACGGGTCACCCCGCACACCTTCCGCAAGACCGTCGCCACCCTGATCGACAAGGAGGCCGACGCCAAAGGCGCCGCAGCCCAGCTCGGGCACGCCACCGAGCAGGTCACCAACAAGCACCACATCGTCAAACCCGCCCTCGCTCCGGACAGCTCCGACATCCTCGAACAGCTTGGGGCAGGTCCGGAGATCGTCGGCGCTACGCCTCAAGATCGTGGGAAGCGCCGGGCCAAGTAGACCCTGCACCCCCGCTGGCAGGTGTGCTGAACCTGATCGCCGGTAGGCGTTTCTGGGGGGTTTTCGGGGGCGATTCAAAACCACATCGATGAAAATGAAGCCCTGACCAGCGAACCCGCTGGTCAGGGCCTCTTTCTGAGCCGCCTGACGGAATCGAACCGTCGACCTACGCATTACGAGTGCGTCGCTCTAGCCGACTGAGCTAAGGCGGCAACAGCGCCCAAGTGTACGGCATCCTCGGGTCCCCGGCTCCACGGCCTGCCGTACCCGCCGGGCGGCCGGATGGCCCGCGGTGGCCGGCGCGACGGCCCGCGGGTCGGGGAACGGACAGTACCCGCGCAACGGCACGACTAGGCTCCCGGCGGTGACCGACGACCATCCCCACGACGGCACCCACCGGCCGGCCGCGCCGCAGACCGACCCGGCGCGGGTCCGCCCTCAGGTCCCAGCCCAGCCCACGGCCCCGAAACCGGACCACGGCGCCGCCGAACAGGCCGGCACCGAGCAGACCGGCGCAAAACCCGGGCAGACCGGCACGAAACAGACCGACACGAAACAGGCCGGCTCCGCGCGGACCGGCGCCGGGCTGTCGGATGATGCCGAGTACCGTCGCCGCCGGCCGCGGAGCCTGGATCCGCAGGAGTTGGGCTACACCCGGCGGGCCAGGGTGCCGTGGCTGGCGCCGCTGCTGCTGGTGATCACCGGGCTGCGGACCCTGCTGGCGCTGCTGTTCGGGGCGTACCTGGACAAGCGCGAGTTGCAGGGTTCGCTGCCGCATCGGATCCACCGGCAGGAGACCACGGACGGGGAACTGTGGTTCGACTACGTGGCCGACCTGGGCGACGGCTTCGACGCGACGTACTCGATCGCCTACCTGCTCTCCCGGCCGGAGCTGAGGATCGAGGGTCGGCCGCTGCCGCGGGGCCGGATGCTGGTGATGGGCGGCGACCAGGTGTATCCGACCGCCAGCGCGGCGGCGTACGAGGATCGGTGCAAGGGTCCGTACGAGTCGGCGCTGCCGCTGCCGCCGGCCGACGCCGGCACGCCGGAGCTGTTCGCGATTCCCGGCAATCATGACTGGTACGACGGGCTGACCGCGTTCCTGCGGCTGTTCGTCCGGTCCCGGGACGACAATATCGGCGGCTGGTGCACCCCGCAGACCCGGTCGTACTTCGCGATCGAGCTGCCGTCCGGTTGGTGGCTGCTGGGGTTGGACGGGCAGAGCGGGTCCTATCTGGACGATCCGCAGCTCACCTATTTTGAGCAGGTTGCGCGGCGGCTCGGTCCGGAGTCCAGGGTGATCCTGGCCACTCCCGAGCCGTCCTGGGTGAAGGCCGTCGACCACCCCGAGGCGTACGACTCGATCGACTATTTCGTCCGGAAGCTGATCGCGCCCACCGGCGCCCGGGTGGCGCTGATGCTCTCCGGCGACCTGCACCACTATGCCCGGTACACCGGTCCGGACCGGCAACTGATCACGTGCGGCGGTGGCGGCGCGTACCTCTATCCCACCCACCACCTGCCGGCCCGGATCCAGGTGCCGCCGCCGGACAGCCGCTCCCGCCGGGCCAGCGCGAGCCGGTCGTACGAGTTGGCCGGCCGCTTCCCCGACGCGGCCCGGTCCCGCCGGTACGCCTGGGGCATCTTCGGCCGGCTTCCGCTGCGCAACCCCGGTTTCGCCGCTCTGCTGGGCACCCTGCACACGCTGCTCATGCTGGCCATGGCCGGCGTCGCGGCGCACGGGACGGACGGCACCGAGCAGCGGCTGTTCAGCGTCCCGCTGATGGGCATGCTGCTGGTGACGATGCTCGGCGCGGCGTTCTTCGCCAAGCCGCCGACCGCGGGCGGCAAACGGCACGTGCGGCACTGGATCCTCGGCGTGACGCACGGGCTGACACATGTGGGGCTGGCCGCGGCCGGCACCTGGGCCTGGCTGCACCTGCCGTTCTACCAGTGGGAGTGGCCGCTGCCGGCGGTCGCCGCGGCCGTGCTGTACGGCCCGGTCTCCGGCTTCGTGGCCAGCGAACTGGTCGCCCTTTACCTGCTGGTGGCCGGCGCGTTCGGGGTCAATCTGAACGAGTTGTTCGCCGGCCAGGGCATCGAGGACAGCAAGGGCTTCCTGCGGCTGCACATCGCCGCGGACGGCTCGCTCACGGTGTATCCGCTCGCGGTGGATCGGGTCTGCCACCACTGGCGGGCCGACCCGGACGGGTCGCCGGAGGCCGCCTGGATCTTCCCGGAGGACCCGCTTGCGGTACGCCTCGCGGAGCCCCCGATCAGCGTGCGCTGACCGGGCACGCAACGGGGCCTCCGGCACCCGCCGGGGGCCCCTCTTCGCGGTCCGGCGCTCAGAACCGCTTGGCGAAGCTGACGAAGCCCTGCCACTGGGCGGGGCCGAAGGCCAGGGTGCCGCCGTCGCGGTCCTTGGTGTCGCGGACGAGGACGACGCCGGGCAGGTTGTCGGCGACCTCGACGCAGTTGCCACCTGCCGAGTTGCTCCGGGTGGACTTCCGCCACCGGGCGTTACTGAGGTCCATGGTTGTCCTCTGCTTCCTTGATCAGGGCACGGGACAGGTGCTCCGGGAGAGCGACGCCCCGCACGCCTTCCCACCTGGCCAGCAGCGTAGCCACCCGGTCCTCGCTGCCGACGACGGCGCCCCCCAGTTGGTCGTCCAGGTGGCCGATCCAGGTGCCGTCGGAGAGTCTGGCCAGGGCCAGCGGCCCGGACAGCCCGACGTGCAGGCCGGCGTCGGCCGGGATGACGTGCACGTGCACGTGCGGCAGGTCGGCCATGCGTTGCAGGTGCGCAAGCTGCTCGCCCATGATGGCGTCGGTGCGGCGCAGCGCCCCCTCGTCGATGACGAACACGGCCTGCGGCGGTCGCTCCCTGGTCAGCACCTCCTGCCGTTCCATTCGCGCGGCCACCTGCTGCTCGACCTCCCGCTCGGGGGCGGTGTCGATGAAGCGCAGCACCGCCCGCGCGTAGTTCTCGGTCTGGAGCAGCCCCGGGATCAGCATGGGATCGAAGTTCCGAAGCTGGATCGCCGCCCGCTCCGCCTCCAGCCAGGGCTTGAACCACGCCGGTAGGGCGTCCCGCTGTTGCGACCGCAACAGCGCCTCGAACAGTCCGCCGGTCTCCAGGATCTCGTCCGCGCGCCTGGCGTAGGGCAGATCGACCGGCCGCACCCCGGTCTCCACAGCGGACACCGTCGACGCCGAGTAGTTCGTCCGCCGGCCGAACTCCTCCTGGTTCATGCCGCGCAGTGCTCGCTGCCTGCGGAGTTGCCCGCGAAGCAGCAGATCGGAATTCCTCTCAGCCTCCAAGGTCCCTCCCGGGAATCGTGAAGATCACCAAGGGTTGCCGGGGTGCGGCCACAGCTTCCAGACCATCACCGAATGCGACCCGGACACCTGCTGACAGTAACGCCGCTCCGGCAAGAGTGGAGTGCGGCGGAACCGCTCGGGTCGATCGGCAATCGCCAGGGCGCAACCGCCGGGGCCGCCCCCGTCACCCAGTGGTCCCACAAACCGAGGGGGCGGCCCCGCTGGTCCCGACGAGGGACCACGAGGGAACACGAGGGAACAACGAGGGAACACGAGGGAACGAGGTGAGGCACGGTGCAACTACCCCACCGCGCGACGCGCCCGACGTGGAACTGCAGCTCCGGGTGCGGCGACTGGCCCTGCGAGCCGGCGCGCGAACGACTGCGCGAGATCTACGCGCACGACCCGGTCGGGCTGTCGGTGGTGATGGCCGACGACCTGTACGAGGCGGTCAAGGACCTGTGGCGGCTGCACCCGGACGGCCCGCCGACCAACCCCGACGATCTCTGGCGGCGGTTCGTCGCCTGGACCCGATCCCGCTCGCCGAGGCGAGCGGCCTCCTGACGCCGCCGGCCACCGGCGCGCCCGCACCGGGTCCGGCCGGGCGTACGGGTGCTACCGCCCGTCGAAGGCGCGGCGCGATCCGCAGACGTCCGACAGGGCGCAGCGAGCCGCCGACCCGTCCGAGAGCCGCCGTACGGCGACCGTCTCGCTGGGCTGGTGTCGGGACACCACTCTGGCCGGCCCCTGTGGGGTGTCGACCCGCTGACCCGGCGTCGGATACCTGCCGCCCTCGGCGTACAGCGGATGCTCGTACTTCAGGCAGCACATCAGCCGGCCGCAGGCACCGGAGATGCGCAGCGGGTTGAGCGGCAGGTCCTGGTCCTTGGCCATCCGGATCGTGACCGGCTCGAAGTCGGTGAGGAAGGTGGCGCAGCACAGGTCGCGGCCGCAGGAGCCGATGCCGCCCTGCACCCGGGCCGAGTCCCGGGCCGAGAGTTGCCGCAGCTCGACCCGGCAACGCAGGGTGGCGCCCAGGTCACGGACCAGCGACCGGAAGTCCACCCGGTGCGGGGCGGTGAAGTAGATGGTGGTCCGGCCGCCGGTGCCGGCCGGTTCGAGCACGTGGTCGACCGCCACCACCTTCATCGGCAGGCCGTGGTCGCGGATCAGCCGCTTGGCGGCGACCTTCGCCTCGGCCTTGCGTTGCCGCATCAGGTCGTCGCGGCGCAGATCCTCGTCGCCGGCGAGCCCGACCAGCCGGGGGAATCCGTCGGTGTCCTCACTGACCCACTGCGGGGCCCACACGCACTCGGCCACCTCGGGGCCGTCGTCGGTGGGCACCAGCACCCGGTCACCCACGGCGGGCCGCAGGTCTCCCGGGTCGAGGTAGTACAGGCGCCCGTACCGGTTGAAGCTGACCGCGCAGAGCATACCCATCGACCCACCATACGTCCGTTGCTGGCCGGGTCTCGCCCCCATACCGGCCGGCGTCCTGCCGCGGCCGGCCGCGCGGTCGAAGTCGGTCAGCCTTCCGGCTGAAAGGTCCGCTCAGCCGGAGACAAACGGCCTCGGCCAGCGTTGAGTGAGGCACAAGAACCTGCGGGGGGTGCAGGGAAGCCACGGCGTCGCAGCCGGAGCGTCGAGGGGTACGCCGCTCCTGAGCGCGACGCCGTCGGCTTGCACGGGACCGGTCGGCCCCGGTTACCGGAGCGGCCGGTCCCGGCCACCCTGTTTCGGCGCGGCCCACGCGATCCCGTTCCCACACGACCCGTTCCCGCACGATCCCGTTCCCGCACGATCCCGTTCCCGCACGGCCGGGTCAGCGCTGTTCCGGCGCTGCCCGTTCCCGCACGGCCCGGTCAGCGCTGTTCCGGCACGGCCCGGTCAGTGGCGGACCCGGGTGGTGCCGTCCCAGCGGTACGCCGGAGCGTCCGGCCCGGCATCCGGCGGCCCGCCCGGTTCGGGGCCGTAGCGGTCCAGCAGGTCGTCCCCGTCGCTCAGTACCTGGGCCACCGTGGCCAGCACCCGGACGCCGATCTCGGCGGCGGCGCGGGCCGCCGCACCGTCGGGCTCGGTCACCGCGGCGGTCGGAACCCCGCCGGTGCCGCCCGAGCCGGGCACCATCACGCCGCTGCCGCCCGAGCCGGGCACCATCACGCCGGTCCCGGCCGAGCCGAGCACCACCGCGACGGCCTCGGCCGAGCCGAGCACCTCCGCCAGGGTCCGGCTGAGCCGGTCGCGCGCCCGGTCTGCCCAGTCGGCGAGCGCCGCCGCGAAGTCGGCGGTGCGGTCGAGCCGACCGGTGAGCGAGTCGGCCTCCCCGCTGATCCGGCCGGCGAGGGCCGCCCGCCGGGCCGCGAACGCCTCCGCGCCCGGCCCCGCCCAGTCCACCGGCCCGGTCAGGCTGGCCGCGGCCGTCCCGTAGGCCCGCGCCGGCCGGCGCAGGGCGTCGGCGGCGTCCGCGGGTGGGCCGGGCCGGAGCGCCGCGACCGCCGCCGCGGCCGGTCCGGGCAGGGTGCCGGTACGCCGCACCAGCGGCCAGATCGGATGCTCGGGCGGCGCGCCGGCCCGGCCGAGCAGGTCGTCGACCCGGCCGAGCAGGTCGGCGGCCGGCCCGGCGAGCCGGTCGAGGGCGTCCATCACCGCTGCCCGGGATGCCGCTGCCGGGCCGCGTGATCGGTGCCGGCGTAGCCGTGCGCGGCGTCGCGTACCGCGTCCGCGGTGGTGGCCAGGTCGGCGGCGACCGCGTGGGCCTCGCGGACCCGGGCGTCGAGCGCGGCCGTCCAGCGGGCGTGCACGGCCCGGCCGAGTTCGCCGAGCCGGCCGGGGGCGTCGGCCGCCAGCGCGGCCGGCGCGAGGCCGGCCGCCGAGTGCAGCCCGGCCACCGCCTCGGTCAGCCGAGTGGCCTCCTGCGCCAGTCGCCGGGCAGCGAGTTGCAGACCGTCCATCTCACCCCTCCGCCAGTGGCCGGTACGCGCCGAAGGTCTCGGCGTGCAGCTTGTCGCGCGCCCAGCGGGCCGCGTCCGCGGCGCCGCTCACCGCCGAGCGGACCGAACGGGCGACGTCGGCGGGGGCGCGCCCGTGCAGCCCGGCCAGCAGCCGTACGTCGGTGATGGTCCCCTCGCCGGTGACGTCGATCTCCACCAGGCCGTCCGGGGAGCGGACGGTCACCGCCAGCTTCCGCACCGCCCGGTCGAACTCGGCCCGTAACGTCTCGATCCGGCGGTATCGCGCGACCGCCTCCTCGATCCAGGCTTCGTCGATCTCGCGCCCCATCGGCCGGACCCTCCTCCCGCCCGGACGCCGGCACCGTTCACGGAACGTGCCACGCCCGTCGCGCTACGCCGAGGGAACCGTACCGGTCGATACCGGGCCGCGGAAGGCCCGCCGCGTCAGCCTGTGGATAACTCGGGTCGGCAACAGGCCGGCGACGGATCGGCCAAGGGCCGGTCGCGGATCGACCGCGGTCGGTCGCGGATCGGTCGCGGGTCAGCCGCGCCACAGGGCGAGCATCATGGACTCGACCGCGATCCGGGGCTTGACGTTCGCCTCGATCGCCGTCCGGCACGCCAGCACCGCCTCCAGGCGGCGCAGGGTGGCGTCGGGAGTCCATTTCTCGGCCGCGGTGCGCGCCATTTCGGTGACGTCGGTGTGCACCGGCGAGACCGGGGCGCGCATGCCGACGGCCAGCACGTCCCGGTAGAACCCGGCGAGGTCGACCAGCGCCCGGTCCAGCGCGTCCCGCTGCGCTCGGGTGGCCCGCGACTTCTGCCGCTTCTCCAGTTCCTTGAGCTGCCCGGCGGCGCCCCGGAACGCACCGGCGGCGCCCCGGCCGGTGCCGCCGGCGCCCAGCGCGGTCTCCAGCGCCGTCCGTTCCCCGGCGTCGAGGTCGGCGACCGACGCGACGGCCTCGGCCTCGGCCGCCTCGATCAGCGCCGATGCCGCGTCGAAGCAGGCACCCACCCCGGTCAGCCGGCGGGGTACGCCGAGGACGGCGTCCCGCCGCTTGCGCGCCTCGGCGTCGCGGGCCAGCCGGCGGGCCCGGCCCACGTGTCCCTGAGCGGCGGCGGCCGCCCAGTGGGCCGTCTCGGCCGGTACCCCGTCCCGTTCGGTCAGCACGGTGGCCACGGCGGCGGCGGGCGGCTGGCGCAGCGGCACGACCCGGCAGCGCGAGCGGATCGTGACGGAGACGTCGTCCGGGTGGGTGGACGGGGTGCAGAGCAGGAAGACGGTCCGCGGCGGCGGCTCCTCGATGGCCTTGAGCAGGGCGTTTCCGGCCGCCTCGGTGAGCCGGTCGGCGTCCTCGATGACCACCACCTGCCACCGCCCGCCCGCCGGGGCGCTGGCCGCGCGGAGCACGAGGGTACGGATCTCGGTCACCGGGATGGACAGCCCTTCGGGCACCACGAACCGCACGTCGGCGTGGGTTCCGGACAGCGTCGTGTGGCAGCCGGGGCAGTGCCCGCAGCCGGTCCCGTTGACGCACTGGAGGGCGGCCGCGAAGGCCCGGGCGGCGACCGAGCGGCCCGAGCCGGGCGGGCCGGTGAAGATCCAGGCGTGCGTCATGGCGGGGCCGCCGGCGGCGGCCGCGCGCAGGGTCGCGACGGCCTCCTCCTGCCCCACCAGATCGGCGAAGACGTCCGGCATCAGCGCCGGGTCCCCAGTTCGCGGTCCGCGGCCAAGGACGCGGCCCGCCGGGGTGCCGGCGGCTCCAGATCGTCGTCGGCATCGGCCGGTGGACTCAGGTCACCGGCGGTGAACTGCTGTAACTCGGCGTCGGATAACTTCGGTTCCACCGAGGTGTCCGGCGGGCGGGCCGGGTCCGGGTGTTCGGCGGCGTCCGGGTCGGCGAAGAGTTCGCCCACCCGGGCCGCCACGGCCCGGGTGAGTTCCGCAGCCGGCTGGCCGGCGTCCAGGACCAGGTAGCGACGCGGATCGGCGGCGGCGAGGTCGAGGAAGGCGAGCCGGACCCGCTCGTGGAAGTCGGTCGACTCGGCCTCCAGCCGGTCGGCGTCGCCGCCGCGGGCGGCGACCCGGGCCAGGCCGACGGCCGGCTCGACGTCCAGCACGACGACCAGGTCGGGCTTGAGCCCGCCGGTCGCCCAGGAGGAGAGCCAGGACACCTCCTCGGCCGGCAGGATCCGGCCGGCGCCCTGGTACGCGAGCGACGAGTCGACGTACCGGTCGCTGATCACGACGGCGCCCCGGGCCAGGGCCGGGCGGACCACCGTGGCGACGTGCTGTGCCCGGTCGGCGGCGTACAGCAGGGCCTCGGCGCGGGGTGACAGCGGGTCGCCGCCCGGGTGGTCGAGCACCAGCCCGCGGATCCGCCGCCCCACGTCGGTGGCGCCCGGTTCCCGGGTGAGCAGCACCTCGCGGCCCTGCCCGCGCAGCGCGGCGGCGAGCGCCTCGGCCTGGGTGGACTTGCCGGCCCCCTCCCCGCCCTCGAAGACCAGGAAGAATCCGGCCGAGGTGAACGGTTCGGCCGGGGCCAGCGGACGGCCGCGGATGGACCCCCACAGGTCGGCCAGGACCGGTACGCCGGCCTTGTCGTCCATCTGCCGGAACGCGCTGATCCCGGCGAAGATCCCGGCGACACCGGCGGCCAGCAGCAGCAGTCGGGTCGAGGAGACCGAGATGCCCAGGTCGGCGATGTTGAGCTGGCGCGAGCCGCCGATGCCGACCAGCAGGCTGCTCAGCGAGATGGCGAGCATCAGCACCAGCCGGGTGCCGGTCTGCACCACGGCGAAGACCCGGCCCCGCACGTCGTCGGCGATCTCGCCCCCCAGCAGCGTCGTACCGGCCAGGAAGGCCATCCCGGCGCCGGCGCCCACCAGGATCGCCCCGAGGATGGCCATCGACAGGTGGATGGCCACGGCCAGGAACAGCACGGACGCGCTGGCCAGCACGATGCTGACGCCGAACCAGCGGCGCCGGGACATGTCCCGCACGATCATCGGGCCGAGCCCGATGCCCACCGCCAGCCCCACGAAGATCGCCCCGAACAGCAGCGAGAAGGCGGCGTCGCCGGCGCTGAGCGACAGGGTGAAGAACTTGGCGGTGCCGATCACGATGCCGCCGCCGGCGAACGCGCCGAAGATGCCCAGGACCAGGCCGCGGACCAGCGGGCTGCGGCCGATGAACTTCCAGCCGTCCACGAACTGCCGCAGCACGCTCTCCTGCGCCGGGCCCTTGCTCCCGCCCCGGCCGGTGGCGCTGATCTCCTTGATCCCGAACAGCACCACCAGCGCGGTGGCCAGCCGGGACAGCGCGTTGATGTAGAGCGCGATCTGCGCGGGCTGGGCCCAGCCGGGCATTTCCCCGCCGGTGACGCCCCGGACGCTGACGTCGAGCACCGAGAGGCTGATGGCCGCGAACACCGGAGTGATCCCGTACGTGGTGATCAGCGTGAGCTGGTTGGCCGTCTCCAGCCGGGAGCGCGGGATCAGGTTGGGGACCGCGGCCTCCTTGGCCGGGATCCAGATCAGCGTGATCGACTCGATCAGGAAGGTGGCGATGGCCGCCCAGCCGACGACGAGGCCGCCGTTGAGGCCCGAGAGCGCCACCAAAGGAATCGACGCAAACAGGACGAACCGGAGCAGATCACAGATGACCATCGTGTAGCGCCGGTCGAACCGGTCGGCCAGTACCCCCGCGACCGGGCCGAGCACCAGCGCCGGCAGCAGCCGGACCGCGATCACCGAGCCGAAGGCGGCGCCCTTCGCGGCGCTGCCGCTGACCTGGGCCTCGGCAAACAGCGAGGTGGCCAGCAGGCCGAGCCAGTCGCCGAACGAGGCGACCCCCAGCACGATCCAGAGCCGCCGGAACGCCCTACGCCGCAGGACCGACCGCAGGGCCCGGAATCCCGAGTGCTCGACAGCGGCTCGCGGCGGTACGGATGGACCCGCCAGAGCATCGTCCCCGTCGGGTCTTCCGTTGTTGATGTCGATGGCCGTACCTCCGCGTGCCGGCCCAGCGCTGGGCTCCCCCGACCTGTCACTCTAGCCGCGCCGGGATCCCGTCCGGCCCCGACATTCCCCTGATCCACCAGCCTAGGGGGGCGGGGCGAGCCACCCGGCCGCGGTCCGTAAATGAAGGAGATTCACTTTGTCGGCTCAATTGGCTAGCGTGCAGACGTGACTCCCCGACGTGCCGTGCCGCCCGGACGGGCGGACCGAAGCGCCGGCCAGCGCGAGCGGCTGGACGCGGCCACAGCCGGTCTCGAACCGCCGCTGGCGGTGATCGACCGGGTGGCGTTCGACACCAACGCGGCCGACCTGGTTGACCGGGCCGGCGGCAAACCCCTGCGGGTGGCCAGCAAATCCGTCCGGTGCCGGGCGCTGCTGACCCGGGTGCTCGGCCAGCCGGGCTGGCACGGGGTGCTGGCGTACACGCTCGCCGAGGCGATCTGGCTGGTCCGGACCGGCTGCACCGACGACGCCGTGGTGGGCTACCCCACCGCCGACCGGACCGCGCTCGAACGCCTGGCCGCCGACGAGGAACTCGCCGCGGCGGTGACCCTCATGGTGGACGGCCCCGAGCAGCTCGATCTGGTGGACTCGGTCGTCGCCCCGCAACTGCGGCCCGCGCTGCGACTCTGCATCGACCTGGACGCCTCCTGGCGACCGCTGGGCGGCGGCCCGGGTGCGCGGCTGCACCTGGGCGTGCGCCGCTCCCCGGTGCACAGCGCCGCGGCGGCCGGCAGGCTGGCCGCCCTGATCACGGCCCGCCCCGGCTTCCGGCTGGTCGGCGTCATGTCGTACGAGGCGCAGGTCGCCGGCCTCGGCGACGCGCCGCCGGGACACCCGCTGCGGGGCGCCGCGATCCGGGCCATGCAGCGCCGGTCGTACCCGGAACTCGCGGCCCGTCGTGCGGCGGCGGTGGCCGCGGTCCGCGACCACGCCGACCTGGAGTTCGTCAACGGCGGCGGCACCGGCAGCGTGGGGCTGACCGGCGCGGACCCGGCCGTCACCGAGGTCACCGCCGGCTCCGGCCTGTACGGGCCGACGCTGTTCGACGGTTACCGGGCGTGGCGCCCGCGGCCCGCCGCGTTCTTCGCGCTACCCGTCGTCCGGCGGCCCGGACCCGGCTTCGTCACCGTCCTCGGCGGCGGTTGGGTCGCCTCCGGTCCGGCCGAGCCGAGCCGGTTGCCGACCCCCTGGCTGCCGGAGGGTCTCCGGCTCGTCGGCACCGAGGGCGCCGGGGAGGTGCAGACCCCGCTGGCCGGTCCGGCCGCCGACCGGCTGGCGGTCGGCGACCGGGTCTGGTTCCGGCACGCCAAGGCGGGTGAGCTGGCCGAGCACGTCGATGACCTGCACCTGGTGGCCGGTGACCGGCTGGTGGACACCGTTCCCACCTACCGCGGCGAGGGGCACGCGTACCTCTGACCGGGGCCGGCCCGCGTCCGACGCCGGCCGGCGTCGGACGCGCCGGGCCAGCGTGGAGCCGGGCCAGGACGCGGCCGGGCCAGCACGGAGCCGGGCCAGCACGGAGCCGGGCCAGCACGGAGCCGGGCCAAGGACGCGGCCGGCGCGGGGTGGGTCAGGAGGCGCCGGCCGGGTTGGCCGCGGCCGCCGGCTGCCCGGCCTCGACCTGCGCGTGCAGGTACTCCCGGATCAGCGACTTGGCCTCGGCCAGCACCCGCTCGTCGCCCTCGTGTGCCCGGCGGAAGGCCAGCTTGATCAACGCGTCGGCGGCCTCGACCGCGATCTCCAGCGCGAACCGGAGCCGGGCCACGTCGCGGATCCCGAAGCGCTCGGCGAGCACCTGGGTGAGCTGCTCGGCGATCACCCCGTTGTTGTCCCGGTCCTCGTCCAGCAGGTGCACGTCGACGATGTCGCCGAAGTGCAGGGTCCGGAAGCCGGGGACCTGCCGGTGCATGCTGATGTACTCGTCGATCCCGGCGTCCACGCCGTCCCACCAGTCCGCGAGGTCCTCGCCGGTCAGCCGGTCGGCCAGCCGCTGGAGGTACGCCTCAAGGTTGCGCAGCGTCAACGCCTGGACGATCGCGCGCTTGTCCGGGAAGAACTGGTACACCGAGCCGATCGCCACCCCGGCCCGCTCGGCCAGCAGGGTGGTGGTGAGCCCCTCGTAGCCCACCTCGTCGACGAGCTCGGCGCAGGCGTCGAGCATCCGTTGGACGCGGGCGACACTGCGGCCCTGTACCGGTACCCGGCGCAGGGGCCCGGTCGTCGCGGTTGACGTAGACACTCGTCGCCACACCCTTTCGGCGGAATGTTTGCGCGGCGCGGGAGCCGACCCGAGCCGCAGCGAGTTCGAAACGTTACCTGGCTTAACGAGCAAGTCCGGTACACGATGTTTACCCGCAGGTAGAGATACTGATATGAGTAATTCTCACGAGCCAGCACCGAATCGACCGGGCCGGTTCACCGACCGACGGGAGGCTCGCATGCCGGAATCACCACTTCCGGTGGCTGCCGGAGCGGCCACGCGCTGGACCAACTGGGCCGGCAACCAGACCGCGACCGGCGCCGTCACGCGGGCCACGGAGACCGACGAGGTGGTCGCCGCGGTGCGGGCCGCCCGGGCGGCCGGACGGCGGCTCAAGGTTACCGGCAGCGGTCACTCGTTCACCGCTATCGCACAGCCGGACGGTGACCGGTTGGAGCTGGCGGTGCCGGGCGGTGGGATCCGGGTGGACCGGGACCAACGGTTGGTCACCGTGCCGGCCGCGCTGACCCTGCGGGAGCTGAACGGCCTGCTCGCCGCGCACGGCCTGGCGCTGCCCAACCTCGGCGACATCGACGCGCAGACCGTGGCCGGGGCGCTGGCCACCGGCACGCACGGCACGGGCGCGGCGTACGGCTGCCTGTCCACCTTCGTCGAGGCGCTCACCCTGGTCACCGGCACCGGCGAAACGCTGCACTGTTCCGCGACCGGGCAACCGGAGGTGTTCCACGCCGCCCGGGTCGGGCTGGGCGCGCTCGGCGTGGTCGTCGAGGTGACGCTGCGCTGCGTGGACGCCTTCTTCCTGCGCGCGCACGAGCGGCCCGCGGCGCTGGCCGACGTGCTGGCCGGGCTGCCGGAACTGGTCGGCGGGAACGACCACGCCGAGTTCTACTGGTTCCCCTACACCGACCGCGTGCAGGTCAAGACCAACAACCGGGTACCCGCCGACGACCGGCCGCTGCCCCGGCTGCGCGGCTGGCTGGACGACGAGTTCCTGTCCAACACCGTCTTTGCCGGCGCCTGCCGGCTCGGCCGCCGGATCCCGGGTCTGGTGCCCACGATCAGCGCGGTCTCCGCGCGGGCGCTCACCGCCCGCACCTACACCGGCCGGTCCGACCGGGTCTTCTGCACCCCGCGCCGGGTCCGGTTCGTCGAGATGGAGTACGGGCTGCCCCGCGCCGCCCTGCCGGAGGCGCTGGCCGCGCTGCGCCGGATCGTCGACGACCTGCCGTTGCGGGTGCTGTTCCCGGTGGAGGTGCGCTTCACCGCCGCGGACGACATCTGGCTGTCGCACGGCCACGGCCGCGAGTCGGCGTACCTGGCCGTGCACCAGTACGTCGGGACGCCGTACGAGCCGTACTTCCGGGCCTTCGAGCGGGCCGCCGCCGACCTGGGTGGCCGGCCGCACTGGGGAAAGCTGAACTACCGGGACGCGGCGAGCCTGCGCCCGGCGTACCCCCGGTTCGACGACTTCCTGGCGGTCCGCGACCGGCTGGACCCGGACCGGGTGTTCGGCAACGCGTACCTGGAACGGGTGCTCGGCCCCTGACCGCGGCTACTCGGCCGGGCGGGCCGTGCTCTTCGCCGGGGTCGCCTTCTTCGGGGCCGCCTTCTTGGCCGCGGTGGTCTTCTTCGCCGCGGTGGTCTTGGTGGCGGTCTTCTTCGCCGCGGTCGTCTTGGCCGCGGTCGTCTTGGCCGCGGTCGCCTTGGTGGCCGTGGTCGTCTTCTCCGCCGTCTTCTTGGCGGTCGACTTCGTGGCCGCGGCCTTCTTCGGCGCCGCCTTCTTGGCCGCCTTCTTGCGGGGCGCCGGACCCTTGGCCCGCTTCTCCGCCAGCATCTCCGAGGCTTCCTCGATGGTCAGCGCCTCCGGCGTCTGCCCGCGACGCAGCGAGGCGTTGGTCTCGCCGTCGGTCACGTACGGCCCGAACCGGCCATCCTTGATCACCAGCGGCTTCTCGGTCAGCGGGTCGGGGCCCATCTCCCGCAGCGGCGGGGCCGCGGCCCGGCGCTGGCGGGTCTTCGGCGCCGCGAGCAGCGCGAGAGCCTCGTCCAGGGTGACGGTGAACAGCTTGTCCTCGCTGTCCAGCGAGCGGAAGTCCTCACCGCGCTTCACGTACGGCCCGTACCGGCCGTTGGCGGCCAGGATCTCGTTGCCCTCGGCGTCCCGGCCCACCAGCCGGGGCAGCGAGAGCAGCCGCAGCGCGTCGGCCAGGCTCAGCGAATCCGGCGACTGGCTGCGCAGCAGCGAGGCGTTGCGCTCCCCGGTGGAGACGTACGGGCCGAACCGGCCGGACTTGAGCAGGATCGGCTCCCCGGTGTCCGGGTGCTCACCGAGCTTCCGCTCGCCACCGCCGCCGAGGAACAACTCGGCGACCTTCTCCGGGGTCAGCTCGTCCGGCGCCAGCCCCTCCGGAATCGTGACCCGGTCCTCGGGCGCGCCGCCCTCCCCGTCGGCCTCGACCGGTGCACCAGCCGTCGGTGCGCCATCCGCCGCTGCACCATTCGCCGGTGCGCCGGCAGCCGGTGCCGCACCGCCGGCCGGGATGCGCTGCAGGTACGGCCCGTACCGGCCGACCCGCACCACCACCTGTCGACCCTCGTCGTCGGTGAACAGCGGGATCGAGTTCACGCTGCGCGCGTCGATCTCGCTCAGGTTCTCCGTGACCATCTTCTTCAGACCGCCGGACCGGGCGATCTCGGCGTCACCGACCCCGCCGCGGGACTCGCCGAAGTAGAACGAGGTCAGGAAGTCGACCGCGGCGTGCTCGCCGCCGGCGATCTCGTCCAGCTCGTTCTCCATGCTGGCGGTGAAGTTGTAGTCGATCAGCCGCGGGTAGTGCCGCTCCAGCAGCCCGACCACGGCGAACGCCAGGAACGACGGGATCAACGCCTGTCCGCGCTTGCTGACGTAGCCGCGGTCCTGGATCGTCTGCATGATCGAGGCGTACGTCGACGGGCGGCCGATGCCCAGCTCCTCAAGGGCCTTCACCAGCGACGCCTCGGTGTACCGGGACGGTGGTTGGGTGTGGTGGCCCTGCGCCGCCAGTTCCTGAGCGGACAGCGGCTGGTCCTTCACCAGGGTCGGCAACCGCCGCTCGGCGTCCTCCGCCTCCGCGTTCTCGTCGTCGCTGGACTCGACGTACGCGCGCAGGAAGCCCGGGTCGGTGATCGTCTTGCCGGTGGCCGCGAAGTCGACCTCCTCGCTCGCGCTGGAGACCGCCCGGATCCGCACCGAGACGCTGGAGCCGACCGCGTCGGTCATCTGCGAGGCGATCGTGCGCCGCCAGATCAGCTCGTAGAGCCGGTACTCCTCGGCCGGCAGCTCCTTGGCCACGTCACCCGGGGTGCGGAAGTTGTCCCCGGCCGGGCGGATCGCCTCGTGCGCCTCCTGGGCGTTCTTGACCTTGCCGGTGTACCGGCGCGGCTCCGGCGGCACGCTGCGGTCCCCGTACAGCTCGGCGATCTGCCGGCGAGCCGCCGCGATGGCGGTCTCGGACAGGTTGACCGAGTCGGTCCGCATGTAGGTGATGTAGCCGTTCTCGTAGAGCCGCTGCGCCGTGCGCATCGTCTGTTGCGAGGAGAACCGCAGCTTGCGGGCCGCCTCCTGCTGGAGCGTCGAGGTGATGAACGGCGCGTACGGCCGGCGCCGGTACGGCTTCTCCTCCACCCGGGTGACCGTGAACGGCCGCCCGTCCAGCCGCGCCGCCAGGCCGCGCGCACCCGCCTCGTCGAGGTGGGTGACGCCCGCGCCGGGACGGACCCGCCCGGTGGTCGGCTCGAAGTCCTTGCCGGTGGCGATGCGGTCGCCGTTCAGCGCCACCAGGGTCGCGCCGAAGGTACGCGGACCCTCGCCGGCCTCCCGCACGGCCAGGGTCGCCAGGATGTCCCAGTACTCGGCGCTGCGGAAAGCCATCCGCTGCCGCTCGCGCTCGACCACGATCCGGGTGGCCACCGACTGGACCCGGCCGGCCGACAGGCCGCTGCGCACCTTGCGCCACAGCACCGGCGACACCTCGTAGCCGTACAGCCGGTCCAGGATCCGGCGCGCCTCCTGCGCGTCCACCAGGTCGCGGTCGATCTCCCGCGGGTTGGCCACCGCGGCCTGGATGGCCGGCCGGGTGATCTCGTGGAAGACCATCCGCCGCACCGGCACCTTGGGCTTGAGCGTCTCCACCAGGTGCCAGGCGATCGCCTCGCCCTCGCGGTCCTCATCGGTGGCGAGGAAGACCTCGTCGACCTCCTTCACCAGCGAACGCAGCTTGGTGATCTGCTTGCGCCGGTCCGGCGAGACCACGTAGAGCGCCGCGAAGCCGTTGTCCACGTCCACGCCGAGTCGGGCCCACGGCTTGTCCTCGTAGCCCGACGGCACCTCGGCGGCGTTGCGGGGCAGGTCACGGACGTGCCCGAAACTGGCCTCGACGACGTAGCCCGGGCCGAGATAGCCCGAGATCGTCTTGGCCTTCGCCGGTGACTCGACGATGACCAGACGGTTGCTCCTGGCGCTGCTCGGCACGTTTCTCCCCGACCTCAACTCATGGTGTGGTGCTGCCCGGCGGACCGCCCTGGTCGCCCCGTCGCCCGGACGCCGGTCGCCCTGGCCGGGCTCCTTGCGAGCGCAGCGGGCGACTGAGCTTCCAACGTAACGCGCTTCCCGAGGCCCCGGTTGCTCGGCCCGGTAAGGACACCTCTGAGCAGCGACGCCGACGGGCCGACCGCACCACGTAGTGGAACGGTGCCGAACGGCGACACCGTACACCGCCGATGCCGGTTGGCGCGGCAGACCGAGCGGATCAATGTACCGACGCGTCACCGGATCAGCCCGATGACGCGAAAATATGTGGCTTTTTACCCTCAAACACGCAGGATTGCCGGGAGGGTGGCGTACCTCTCACCCACCGTACTCGCGAACCGGCACCGAGTGACCGTGCCGGCCCGGCGGGTCGCCCGGCGAATCGCCCGGCGAGTCGCGCCGCGGCCAGCGCACCGCCCGCCCGGCCGGCACGAGCCCGCCCGCCCGGCCGGCACGAGCCCGGCCGCCCGTCCGGCACGAGCCCGGCACGAGCCCGCCCGCCCGGTGGGGTCGGCCGGCGCGGCCGGTCAGCCCGGGTGGTCGCCCGGCCAGCGGCCGGGCGGCGCGGCGGCCGGCCGGTCACCGACCAACTCGGCCAGCCGGGCCGTCCCGCGGCCGGCACCGATCCGGTACGCCGGTCCGCCGTCGGCCGGCGACACCAGCTCGGCCACCAGCCCCACCGCGGCCAGCGCACCGCCCGCCGCCGGCCAGCACGCCGCATCGGCCGGGCCGAGCCGCAACACGAACCCGTTCTCGTCCGGGACGCCGGCGGCGGCCGCCCAGAGCCGCAGCCGCGGCCCGTCGAGATGGAACCCGGACGGTGGTCGTTTGGTTCCCTCGTCCAGCCAGGCCCGCCCGAGCGCGACCAGGCCCACCGTGTACGAGGTGCGCACGCCGTACCGCTGGTCCACTCTGGCCGTCCAGCTCGCGGCCAGGCCGCGTCGATCCAGCTCGGCGACCAGCACGTGCACCCGCCACGGGTCGTCCACCACGACCGAGACCCGGACCGTGCCGCCCATCCGGTCGAGCTGACCCGGCCCGGCGAGCAGGCCGGCCAGGTCCGCTGTCGACGGTTCGACCGCGGCGACGCCGAACAACGACGGCTGGCCGTCCCGCCCGGACCCGCCACCCCGCCGCCCGTGCTCACCACCCCGCCGACCGGACTCGCCACCGCGACCGGCCGTACCGTCCCGGTCGGCGGCGCCGGCGGACCGGCGGGCGCCGCGCCGCTCGGGCGTGCCGCTGCCGGCCGGCGGCGGATCGACCGCGAACAGCGCCGGCTCGGCGGGCTCGGACGGCGGGCTCAGCGACACTCCGGAACCTCGTCGAAGGCCCGCTCCAGCTCTTTCGAGTTGAGCTTGGTGGTCTCCACCGAGCTGGCCCGGTACTCGGTGGCCAGCCGTTCCACGATGGTCTGCACCCCGTCGTAGAAGACGTCCGGCTGGTCGATGGGCAGGGCCTCGATGGCCTCCCGGGCGCGCCCGTACGCGTCCCGCACCGCGGCCAGCGAGGCGACGAAGCCGTGCGCCACGCTCTCGCCCTGCTCGGCGTCGGGTACGCCGGCGTCGTCGATCTTCTTGCGCGCCGTCTCGGTGGCCTCCTCGGCACCGCCCAAGAGCCGCACCAGGTTCTCCTTCGCCTGCGCGGGAGTCGTCTTCGCCGTCATCTGCTGCTGGGTGACGCTGGTCAACTTGTTGATCTCGGTGCGCCACGGCGTCAGGGCCTGGCAGACCGTCGCCGCCCAGACCTGCGCGGTGGGTCCGGATCCGCACGCGCCGAGCACGAGGACAACCGGCAGCAGCACCGCCACCAGACGGAACGCGGCGGCGCGGAGCGTACGCATGCGTTGCAGCGTACGCCTGACAGGAAGGGCCTCCCGCCACCGATTTTCGGATAGCGGGAGGCCCTTCCGGACAACCTCGGGAACCCCGGGGGTCAGACGTTGACCGGCTCGGACTCCCGGTCGGCGCCGCCGGCGGAGGAGCCGCCGCCGGCGTCCGCGTCGGTCATGGCGATCGGCTTGCGCTTGCTGAACACCACGGCCACCACGATCACCAACGCCGCGATGATCGCGATGCTCAGCCGCAGCGGGGTGTTCTTGTCGTTGCCGATGCTCCAGGCCACGACCGCCGGGGCGATCAGCAGCGACACCAGGTTCATCACCTTGATCAGCGGGTTGATGGCCGGACCGGCGGTGTCCTTGAACGGGTCGCCGACCGTGTCACCGATGACCGTCGCCGCGTGCGAGTCCGAACCCTTGCCGCCGTACGCGCCGTCCTCCACCAGCTTCTTGGCGTTGTCCCAGGCGCCACCGGAGTTGGCCAGGAAGACCGCCATCAGCGTGCCGGCACCGATCGCACCGGCCAGGTACGAGGCCAGCGCGCCGGGGCCGAGGCCGAAGCCGACCGCGATCGGGGCCATGATGGCCAGCAGGCCGGGAGTCAGCAGCTCGCGCTGCGCGTCCCGGGTGCAGAT
Source organism: Plantactinospora sp. KBS50 (assembly GCF_002285795.1). Classification (GTDB taxonomy): domain Bacteria; phylum Actinomycetota; class Actinomycetes; order Mycobacteriales; family Micromonosporaceae; genus KBS50. The sequence goes on along the minus strand of NZ_CP022961.1, from coordinate 498,892 downwards.
GTCGACCACCTTGCCGTACTCGGGGCGCTGGCTGCCGTCCATGATGCCGGGCAGGTCCCGGAACTGCCGCCGGACCTCCATCACCACGGCGCCGGCGGACCGGGACACCGCGTTGATGGCCAGACCGGAGAAGAGGAACACCACCGCGGCGCCGATGATCAGGCCGACCAGGTTGCGCGGGTTGGCCACGTTCAGCGCGTCCAGGATCTGCGCACCCACCCGGTCCGGCGCGATGCCCGCGTCCAGGTACGAAGTGCCGAGCGTGTCGGTGTACGAGCCGAACAGCGCGGTGGCGGCCAGCACCGCCGTGGCGATCGCGATGCCCTTGGTGATCGCCTTGGTGGTGTTGCCGACGGCGTCCAGCTCGGTGAGCGTACGGGCGCCCGCCTCGTCGATCTCGCCGGACATCTCGGCCACGCCCTGAGCGTTGTCGGAGATCGGCCCGAAGGTGTCCATGGCGACGATCACGCCGACCGTGGTCAGCAGGCCGGTGCCGGCCAGCGCGACGGCGAACAGCGACAGCGTGATGGAGCTGCCACCCAGCAGGAAGGCGCCGAAGACGCCGGCGCCGATCAGCAGCGCCGAGTAGACGGCCGACTCCAGCCCGATGCTGATCCCGGAGAGGATCACCGTGGCCGGGCCGGTCAGCGAGGTCTTGCCGATGTCCTGCACGGGACGCCGGTTGGTCTCGGTGAAGTACCCGGTCAGCGCCTGGATGGCGGCGGCCAGCACGATGCCGATCACCACGGCGCCGATCGCCACCAGTCGGGGGTCGCGGTCGGCCTGCACACTTGCGCCGGTGAAGCCGGCGAAGCTGTCCGGCAGGTAGAGCCAGGTCGCGATGGCGACCAGGACCGCCGAGATCAGCGCCGAGATGTAGAACGCCCGGTTGATGGCGGTCAGCCCGGACCGGTCGCCGGGACGCAGCCGGGTGATGAAGACACCGATGATCGCGATCACGGCGCCGATGCCGGAGACGATCAGGGGGAAGACCAGACCGTGCTCGCCGAAGGCGGCGCGGCCCAGGATGAGCGCGGCGACCAGCGTCACGGCGTACGACTCGAACAGGTCGGCCGCCATGCCGGCGCAGTCGCCCACGTTGTCGCCCACGTTGTCGGCGATGGTGGCGGCGTTGCGCGGGTCGTCCTCGGGGATGCCCTGCTCGACCTTGCCGACCAGGTCGGCGCCCACGTCCGCGGCCTTGGTGAAGATGCCGCCGCCGACCCGCATGAACATGGCCAGCAGCGCGGCGCCGAAGCCGAAGCCCTCCAGCACCGTCGGCGCGTCACCCTTGAAGATGACGACCACCAGGGCGGCGCCGAACAGGCCGAGCCCGACGGTGAGGAACCCGACCACGCCGCCGGTCCGGAAGGCCACCTTCATGGCCGCTTCCCGGCCGCCGGTCGCCTCCCGCGCGGCCGCCGCGACCCGCAGGTTGGCCCGGGTCGCCAGGGCCATGCCGGCGCCGCCGATGGTGGCGCTGAACACCGCGCCGACCACGAAGAACAGCGAGCGGCCGATCTTGACCCAGGTCTCGCTGCCGGCGGTGTCGTGCACCGGCAGCAGGAAGAGCAGTACGACCGCGATCACGACGAAAATGGCGAGGGTTCTGAACTGGCGGAGCAGGTAGGCCGAGGCGCCCTCCTGGACCGCCCCGGAGATCTCCTGCATCCGCGTGGTTCCCTTACCGGCCGCCAGCACCGCCCTGGAGAGAGCGGCGGCGAAGCCGAGCGCCACCAGCGCGATGACCGCGGCGATGATGGCGTACGACAGGTTCGCGCCGGTGAGGGACAAGCCGCCATCCGCGGCGACCAAGGTCCCGGACATCTATGTCCTCCTGTACCGAACAGTCGTGCCGGACCGCGGACGAACCGGCCCGGCCTCACTACGCAGGGAGCAGCGACCCGCTCCCGCATCCGGCGGGACCAGGGCTTTTGCTGATCACCCCGGGTACTCTAGTCGGCCGCCGTGTCGGAACTCACACCGAGGGCCACCAACAGCTGATGATCTTCATCATTGTCCGCGGCACACCGCCGCAGCCCAGCCCCGGTGGGCCGCGGCCAGCCAGAGCCGGAGGGGCTAGCGGCCGATCGGCCAGACCATCCGGACCTCGGTCCCGATCCCCTCGTCCACCGGCCGCACCTGAAGGTCCTCCACGAACCCGGCGAGCAGGGCGAATCCCACCCCGGTGGTGAGCGCCTCGTCGGTGAGCGCCTCGTCGGCCAGTTCGTCCGGGGGCAGTGCGGCCAGTCCGAGGCCGGCCTCGACCGGTGCCCGGTCGATCACCCGCACGGTGTAGCTGCCCTGGTCGGCCATCTCCATCAGCACCAGGTCGGAAAGCTCGTACTGGCGGTGCAGCGCGACGGCCCGCGTGCAGGCCTCCCCGATCGCCAGCCGGACCTCGTCCAGCAACTCCTCCGCCACCCCGGCCCGGCGGGCGACGGCCACCCCGACGAGGCGGGCCGTGCGGACGTGCACCGGAGCGGGTGAGAAGGAGAGGCGGACCGTCGACATCACGCGTCGGGACCGGACGAGTCGGCCGCGATCGCGGCGTCGACCGTCGGGTGCAGCGGAAACACCTGATCCAGCGCGGTGATCCGGAAGATCTTGAGCAGTGGTTCCTTGTCGCAGACCAGGCCGAACGTTCCGCGTACCGCGCGCAGTCGTTTGAGCGCGCCGACCAGAACGCCGAGGCCGGTGGAGTCCAGGAAGTCCACCCGCCCCAGGTCGACGATCACGTTCCGCGCCCCGCCGTCGATCAACTCGATGAGTCGTTCACGCAGCCGCGGCGCGGTGTAGACGTCGACCTCGCCACCGACCTCCAGCACCGTGTGGTCGGCGACGGTGCGGGTCGCCAGCGAAAGCTCCATGGGTCCTCCTCCGGGACGTTCACACTGTCCAGGATCCTGCCCACCGCCGTTGGCGGCGTGCACTGGGCATCTAACCATCGGGTCCGCGCGACCGCACCGGCCGTCACCCCGCGGGGGTACCCATTACCCCGCACCCGGTTGTTCCATGACGGTCGCACGGGTGCAAGAGTGCAGGGTGTGACCTCCGAAGCCACCGTACCGGCGGGCTGCGGGGCCGACCGAACGCCGCCGGCCGATCCCGGCCCGGCGGATCTGCTGCGCCGGCTCCGCGCCCGCACGGCCGCCGACCCGGTCACCCATGTCGAACAGGTGCCGGCCAGCGCCGGTACGTCCGCGGACTGGCCGTTGTGGGCGCCGGACGAACTGCGCAAGGCGTTCGTGGAGCGGGGCGTGGTCACCCCGTGGCGGCACCAGGTGGAGGCGGCCGGGCTGGCGTACCGGGGACAACATGTGGTGGTTGCCACCGGCACCGCCTCGGGCAAGTCCCTGGCGTACCAGTTGCCCGCGCTGGCCACCCTGCTCGCCGACCCGCGGGCCACGGTGCTGTACCTGGCGCCGACCAAGGCGCTTGCCGCCGACCAGTTGCGGGCGCTCGCCGAGTTGGGCCTGCCGGAGGTGCGCCCGGCCGTCTACGACGGTGACACGCCGCAGGCGGAGCGGGACTGGATCCGGCAGCACTCCCGGTTCGTGCTGACCAACCCGGACATGCTGCACCACGGGATCCTGCCGGGCCATGCCCGCTGGTCGAGCTTCCTGCGCCGGCTCGCCTTCGTGATCGTCGACGAGTGCCACGCGTACCGCGGGGTGTTCGGCTCGCACGTGGCACACGTGCTGCGCCGGCTGCGCCGCCAGGCCGCCCGGTACGGCGCGGGCGGGGCGGGTCGGGGGGCCGGCGGGATCGGACGTACCGGCGGTGCGGCCCGGACCGTCGCGGCGCCGGCGCGGCCGGTGTTCGTGCTGGCCTCGGCGACGGCCGGCGATCCGGCGGCGGCGGCGCAACGGCTGACCGGCCTGCCGGTGACCGCGGTGACCGCCGACGCCTCGCCGCGCGGCGCCATGACCTTCGCGCTGTGGGAGCCGCCGCTGCTGCCGCGCACCGACGAGGACGGCACCGCGGCCGGCGCCGCCGGGACGGACGCCGAGCTGGCCCAGATCCGCCGGTCCGCGGTACGCGAGACGGCCGATCTGCTCGCCGACGCGGTCGCGGCCGGCACCCGTACGCTGGCGTTCGTGCGGTCCCGGCGCGGCGCGGAGGTGATCGCGACGGTGGCCCGGCGCTCGCTCGACGAGGCTGTTCCCGGCCTCGGCCGGCGGGTCGCCGCCTACCGGTCGGGATACCTGCGCGAGGAACGCCGGGCGCTGGAACGGGCGTTGCTCTCCGGCGAACTGCTCGGGCTGGCCTCCACCAACGCGCTGGAGCTGGGCGTCGACCTGACCGGCCTGGACGCGGTGTTGATCTGCGGGTACCCGGGCACCCGGGCCTCGCTCTGGCAGCAGGCGGGCCGGGCCGGACGGTCCGGTGGCGCCGCGCTGGCGGTGCTGGTGGCCCGGGACGACCCGCTGGACACCTATCTGGTGCACCATCCGGAGGCCCTGTTCGGGCGGCCGGTCGAGGCGACCGTGCTGGACCCGAGCAACCCGTACGTGTTGGGTCCGCAGCTCTGCTGCGCCGCCGTCGAGGCCCCGCTCACCACCGCCGATCTGGATCTCTTCGGGCCGGGCGCGGCGGAGGCCGTGGCGGAACTGACCGACTCGGGCGCGCTGCGCCGCCGCCCGACCGGCTGGTACTGGCGGCACGCCGGGCGGCCGGAGGTGGACCTGCGGGGCACCGGCGGTACCCCGGTGTGCGTGGTCGAGTCGGCCACCGGCCGGCTGCTCGGGACCGTCGAGGAGTCCTCGGCGCACTTCCTCGTCCACCCTGGCGCCGTGCACCTGCACCAGGGCATCTCGTACGTCGTGGATGAGCTGGACCTGGACGGCGCGTGCGCGCTGGTGCACGCGCAGGAGCCGGACTGGTCCACCCACGCCCGGGACGTCACCTCGCTGTCCGTGGTCTCGGTGCGGTCGTACGTCGACGCCGGACCGGTCGGCATGTTCCTCGGCGAGGTCGACGTGACCAGCCAGGTCGTGTCGTACCAGCGGCGCCGGATCGCCACCGGCGAGGTGCTGGACACCCGGCCGCTGGACCTGCCGGTCCGCGAGCTGCGCACGGTCGCCGTGTGGTTCACCATCTCCCCGCAGGCGCTCGACCGGGCCGGCGTGGAACCCCCCGACGTGCCCGGTGCGCTGCACGCGGCCGAGCACGCGGCGATCGGCCTGCTGCCGCTGGTCGCCACCTGCGACCGGTGGGACATCGGCGGTCTCTCCACCGCGCTGCACCCGGACACCGAGGCACCCACCGTCTTCGTCTACGACGGGCATCCCGGCGGCGCCGGGTTCGCCGAACGGGCCTACCAGGCGGCGCAGGCCTGGCTGCGGGCCACCCGGGCGGCCATCACCGAGTGCGGCTGCGAGTCCGGGTGCCCCTCGTGCGTCCAGTCGCCCAAGTGCGGGAACGGCAACAATCCGCTGGCCAAGGGTCCGGCGGTGGCCGTCCTGGACGCGGTGCTGGCCAACCTGCCGGCCGAGGCCGACTGACGGCGGTGCCGCCACCCGGTCCGGCGGTCCGGGTTCCGTGCCGTCGGCGGGCATCGGGCCTGGACAGCATGTGTAAGACTCCCGCGGACTATCAGGCGAGGAGCGAAGATGGATCTTGTCCAGCTACAGGGGCAGCAGCAACTTCTCATCCGGCAGCGGGTCCGGATGATGGTGAACCAGTACGAGGTGCACACCGTCGCGCCCGACGGGTCGGAGGGCGGGATGATCGCCTTCGCGCAGCAGAAGCGGCTCGCCCTCAAGGAGCAGGTCACCCTCTACACCGACGACAGCAAGCAGCAGCCGGTCCTGGGGTTCAAGGCCCGGCAGGTGATGGACCTCGGTGCGACCTACGACGTGCTGGACGCCGGCGGCACCCCGATCGGGCTGTTCCGCAAGGACTTCAAGGCGTCGCTGTTGCGTTCGACCTGGCACGTCGAGCAGCCGGGCCTCGGTGTGGCGGTTGGTCAGGAGCGCAGCCTGCCGGTGGCACTGATACGGCGGTTCGTCGACTCGCTCTCCTGGCTGCCGTACCACTTCGACTTCACCATCGACGGCCAGGTGGCGTTCTCGGTGGTGAAGAAGTGGGGACTGCGCGACCGGTACGTGGTCGAAATCCCGCACCCCGGCCTGGATCGCCGCCTGGTGATCGCGATGGCCGTCGGCCTGGACGCCCTGCAGTCCCGCTGACGCAGTCCCTGTGTCGCGCAGTCCCGCGGAGGGCCGACTGCGACACGTGAGCGGTGGCCGGTCGTCCGTGGCCGACGGCGGCCGGCCCGGCTCAGCCCCGGACCGGACCGGCTCAGCCCCGGAGGCTCAGCCCTGGGCCGGGCAGGACCGGCTCAGCCGCGGACCGGACCGGCACGGGCACTGGCCTGCACCGCCCGACCGGCCCACGGCACCGGGCGCACCGTGACCCGGACCCTGATCAGCAGGTCGAGCCCGGCGAGCTGACAGCCGACCAGCCGGGCGCCGTTGGCCGAGGCGATCTCGGCGGCTCGGGCGCAGGCGGGGCCGGGGCCTTCGACGGCCCGGATCGCCCCGGCCAGCGCGCCCAGGTCCGCGGCGACCTGCGCCTGCCGACCGGCCAGCCGGGCCGTACCCGCCGCCGCCTCGAAGGTGCCGGCCGCCACGAGCAGCAGCCCGACGGCGAGCAGCCACAGCGTCGCGCTGCCCCGGTCGGCTCCGGCCGCCGTGAGCGGCCGGCGCCGGCCGTTCACCCGCCCTGCCCCGGACGGGCCGGTCACCGTGCCGCTCCCTGGCGGCCGGTGCCGGTCAGCTGCGCTGCGTCGGCGTCGGTCCGATGCGGAGCGCCGGATGGGGCCGGGTCCGGGAGCCTGGCCGCGACCGGTTCCGCGCCGCCGGGTTCGATCGCCGCGACGGCGCTCGCAGCGACCCGCACTGCCGGCAGCCGGGTGCCCAGTGCGCGTACCGATGCCGTGACGGCCGCCTCCACCCGGTCGTCCTGGATCGTGATGCTGATCCTCGCCCCGGGCGGCGCGGCCCGGACCGCGACCTCGGCACCGTCCTGGCCGCGGGCCGCGGCGAGTGCCGCCTCCCGCGCCGCGTCCAGGCACTGTCCCTTTGCGGTCACGGCCTGCACCGCGGCGAGACCGGTCAGCAGGAGCAGCAGCAACGCCGGCAGACCGGCTGCCAACTCGGCCGTGAACGAGCCGCGGTCCGACCGGAGCGACCGGTCCGACCGGGGCGACCGGTCCGACCGGGGCGACCGGTCCGACCGGGGCGAGCGGCTCACTTCAACGCCCGGTCGATCACCGCCGTCAGCGCGGCCTGCACGTGGCTGGAGGTGAGGACCTTCAGCAGGATTCCCGCGAAGGCGACGGCGGCCAAAGTACCGACCGCGTACTCGGCGGTGTTCATACCGGCGTCGTCGCGCAGGCGATGGATCAGAGTGCGCACGGGGTGCTCCTTGTCTCTTTGGGCAACGGGGTCACAGCACGCCGCCGAGCACGGCGACGATCACCGGCACCAGGCCGGCGAGAATGAAGGCGGGCAGGAAACACAGGCCCAGCGGCAGCACCACCAGCACGCCGGCCCGGCGCGCGGCCGTCTCGGCGAGCGTGGCGCGGTCCACGCGCAGGTCCTCGGCCAGCCGGGACAGCGTCCCGGACAGCGCCGCCCCGCTCCGGGCCGACCTGATGGCGGCGGCGGCCATCCGGCGGGCGCCGTCCGTCGCGCCGAGTTGCGCCCACGCCTCCTCGACCGTGCCGCCCAGCCGCAACATGCGGGCCACCCGCAGCAACCGTTCGCCCAGCGGCCCGCCGATCGCCTCGGCGACCGTGCCGACCGCCCGGTCCGTGGGCGCGCCCGCGCGCAGCACGGCACCGACCAGATCCGCCGCGAGCGGCAGGTCGGCGGCCTCCGCCAGTCGCCGGCGGCGTACCTCGGCCGGCTCCAGCCGGCGCAGCCAACCGTCGAGGCCGGCCGTCACGAACGTCGCGGCCACCAGCCCGAACCAGCCACCCAGCAGCAGTGCGGTGGCCGTCCCGACCAGCGTGCAGGCCAGCCGCAGCCGGTCGGGCCGGCGCCGGCGGGGACCCGGCCGTGCCACGGTGTGCGCGGGCGGCCCGTACCCGCGAAGCCGCAGCCGACGCAGCCGGCGACCGGGCCGGCGGTACCGGGCCACGCCGAGCGCGACCGGCGGCACCAGCAGGACCACGGCGAGCATGGCGGACCAGCCCGGGCCCATCAGACCGGCCTCTCGACGCCGGCACCGAGACGTTCCACCCAGAGCAGGCCGGTGACCTGGAGCAGGACGGCCACCGCTGCGCAGCCGGCACCGGCGGGGGTGTGCAGCAGGACGGCGAGCGGGTCGGTGCCGATGCCGTAGCCGAGGGCGATGCCGCCGACCGGCAACGCGGCCAGCAGCCAACCGGTCGTTGTCGCGCCGGCGGCCTGTGCGGCGGCCAGTGCCCGGCCCCGGTCCACCGAACGCGCGTCGGACTCGATCCGTTCGATGAGTTCGGCCAGCGGCGCCCCGGTCCGCTCGGCGAGCCGGACGGCCGCCGCGGCAAGCGCCTCCGTCCGCCGGTCGCCCGTGTCACCCGAGTCATCCGCATCGCCCGTGTCGGCCTCGGCCCGACCGACGCGGGCGGCGGGCGGGTCACCGCGCCGCCGGCCCGGGTCTCGATTCCCGTCGTCCGGCGGCGCAGACCCCGGGCCGGCCGGCGGGGTCGGAGCGGCGGATGCTGACCCGGCCGCTGGCCGGCCGGCGGACTCCGGCGGTGAACCGGCCCGCAGATCCGCCGCGAACGCCGCCAGGCGGTCCAACTGCGCCCGCCGGTTCCGCCGGTCCACGCGCCCGACCCGAGCCCGCAGCGCGGTTCGCACGCCGAAGCCGGCGTAGGCGGCCAGCACCAACCCGGCCACCGGGCCGCCGGACAGCATCCCGGCCACCCCGCCCAGCCCGGCCGCGCAGCCGACCGTGCGCCGCCGGCCGGCGGCGCACCAACTCACCAGTTGCCGGACCGCCCGCCGCGGCCCGGGCGTCGGCCGGTCTGCCGGTCGAACCGGGTCGGGCCGGCCGGCGGACCGGGCGGTACCGGGCCAGCAGAGCGCCAGCAGCACCAGCCCCGCGCCCAGCGCCAGGCGCAGGCCGCTCATCGCGGCGCACCATCGGCCGGCGCGGGCATCCGGTGGTCGCCGTCCCACTCCGGCCGGCCGCCCCCGACCCCACCGCCGACCCCGGCACCGCCCCCAGCGGTGGCCCCAGCACCGCCGTCGCCCCCAGCACCGCCCCTGGCCGCGGCACCGCCCCTGGCCGCGGCACTGCCCTGGCCCCAGCACCGGCACCGGCACCGGCACCGGCACCGGCACCGGCACCGAGCATCGGCGTGCTGAGCACCCGCGGCACCCGGACCCCGCGGTCGGCGATCAGCCGGGCCAGCACCGGCCGGGCAGGGCCGGCGCCGGTGCTGCGGCGCCATGCCGGCAGCACGGTCACCAGCCGCTCCGGGCCGTACGGCGCGAGCACGCAGACCGACTCGACCACCCGGCCCTCCGGGCGGCGGCGGACCTGCACCAGCACCTGCAACGCCGCGGCGACCTGTGCGTGCAGGGCGGCCCGTGGCAGTCCACCGAGCATGCCGAGCGCCTCAAGCCGGGCCGGCACGTCCCGCGGGGCGTTGGCGTGCAACGTGCCGGCCCCACCGTCGTGCCCGGTGTTCAGCGCACACAACAGGTCGACGATCTCCGCGCCCCGGCACTCGCCGATCACCAGCCGGTCGGGACGCATCCGCAGCGCCTGGCGGACCAGGTCGGCCAGCCGGACCGAACCGCAGCCCTCGACGTTGGCGGTCCGGGTCTGCAACCCGATCACGTGCGGGTGCACCGGGCGCAGCTCCGCCGCGTCCTCCACGAGCACGATCCGCTCGCTCGCCGGCACCAGACCGAGCAGCGTGTTGAGCAGCGTCGTCTTTCCCGAACCGGTACCGCCGATGACCAGGTACGCGAGCCGCGCCGCGATCAGCGCGGTGAGCAGCTCGGCGACCGGCTCCTCGACGGTGCCCTGGCGGACCAGTTCGTCGAGCCGGAAGGGCCGCTGCCGGAACGTGCGGAACGACAGGTACGGGCCGTCGGCCGCGATCGGTTCGAGCACCGCGTGCAGCCGGGTGCCGTCCGGCAGCCGCGCGTCCGCGAACGGCGCCGAGTCGTCCAGCCGCCGGCCACCGGCAGCCACCAGCCGTTGCGCCAGCCGGCGGACATCCGACCGGTCACCAAGGGCCAGCGGTACGGGGTGCAGCCCGTCACCCCGGTCCGCCCACACGCGCACCCCGTTCACCAGCACATCGGTCACCGCCGGATCGGCCAGCAACGGCGCCAGCGGTCCGGCGCCGGTGAGGTCCTGATGCACCCGGGCGGCCGTCCGCAGCAGCGTGGTGTCGCCCAGCACCGCGGCGGCAGGCTCCTCGCGTACCGCAGCCACGACGGCCGCCGGGGTCACCGCCGTGCCCCGGACCGCGAAGCGGCGGCGTACCCGTCCGGAGATGCCGGCGCCGGCCGGATCGCCGGTCATGCCGCGCCCGCCACCGGCGTACCGGTCACCTCCCGGATGATCCGCTGGCAGAGCGTGGCCAGCGGACCGTGCCCGGACGCGGCGGGTGCCTCGCCCCGCTCCAGAGCGCGTCGCAACCCCGGCTCGGGCCGCAGCGTGCCGACCAGCGGCAGGTCGAGGGACCGGGACACCTCCCGGGCACGCAGGCCGCCGGGCGCCGGGCCGCGGACCACCAGCGACAGGTTCGGGCAGTGCGGCGCCGCCGACCGCGCCACCCGGGCCGCCGCGGCGGTGGCGCGCAGCTCCGCGGGCACGATCAGCAGACCCAGGTCGGCGGCCTGGAGCGCGATCACCGCGGCCTCGTCCAGTTGCCGGGGTAGATCCACGACCATCACGTCCCGACCCCGCCGTCCCGCGTCCAGCGCCGCGGCCATGGCATCGACCGGCAGATGCACCGGATCTCCCCGGTCCCACGAGATCATCACCAGGTCGTCCCGGCTGGGTAACGCCCGGACCAGCGACGGCGGGTCGACCCGGCCGTCCGCCTGGCGGAGCGCCGGCCAGCGCAGCCCCTCCAGTTCCTCCCAGCCGAGCACGAGGTCCAGGCCACCGCCGAGCGGATCGGCGTCCACCAGCAGCGTGCGCAGACCGCGTCGGGCGGCGGTGATGGCCAGGCCGCCGGCCAGCACGCTGGCGCCGGCGCCGCCGCGCCCACCGATCACGGTCAACACCCGCCCCGGTCCGCCGGCGCCGAGGCTCGGCACCGTCTCGCCGAGCCGGTCCACCACCCATGGCTCCGCGCTCGGCAGGACGGCGACGTGCTGCGCGCCGACCAGGTCGGCGATCTCCCATCCGGGATCCACGTGCCCGGCGCGGCCGACCAGCACGAGCGAGGTCCGGTGCGCCAGCCGTGCCCGCAGGCAGGCCTCCGCCTGGTCGGCGCCGACCAGCACCAGCGGCGCGGCCGACCAGCGGGACCGGGCGGCTGCCGGATCGGCGGCCACCTCGACCTCGGTGCCGGCCGCCGCAGCCAGCCGGAGCAGTTCGTCGAGGAGTTCACCGTCGGACGTGACGACGAGCGGCAGTCGTCGTCCGGCGGAAACCGTGCGGGTGGGCATCGTGGGGCCTCCGGCGGCGGTCGCGGTTTGGCGGGACCGGATCAGCCTGACGCCGTCGAGGTGCCCCAATGGGCGCCGGATGGTGATCTGTGGACAACCGGGCCGGCTGTGGATAACCGCCGCAATCGGTCCTGATCTGCTAAGAGGGTGTGGCCATGCTGCCGCGTACCCCGTGTGCCCCGGTCGCCGAGATGGTCGTGCCGCGGGGCACCGGACGATCAAGGTCGACTCGTCTTCGGCGAAGTCGGGGCGTTCGGGACGCCGAGACACCCCGACTTCGCCGAAGACGAGTTGATCATGGATGTGGCCGCGATTCGCCAGCCTATGACGACCTATGACCTGGGTGAATGGCTGTACCCGAAGAGGAGACGACCCCCGTCGGGGGGTGACGGGGGTCGTCTACGGGTTCGGCTCCGGGGGGGTTGAGTCGAACCCACTCAGCGGTCACGGGGGGTGCAACCGCCGAGAGCTAGCTATGAATCTGTCGTAGATACAAGCATGCCTGAGCCGTCTTGTATACGTCGAGTGGCCACCGCATCCACTCCCTGCAAAATTCCGCGGACGCTGCGTGTCGTCTGGAAGCCGAGGCACCTGACCGCCGAGTCAGGACCCTACCGCGCCCTGACATGCTGGTGTGACCCCGCACTCCCGCCGAGCGTAGCTCATCCGGCTAGACTTGCCCGCCGTGGGCCGAAGTGCCGCGTTTTTCGATCTCGACAAGACCGTCATCGCCAAGTCCAGTGCCTTGGCGTTCGGCCGGCCGTTCTACCGGGATGGGCTGATCACGAGGCAGGACGTCGTGAAGTCCGCGTACGCGCAGTTGATGTTCCGGCTGGGCGGCACGGACGAGCAGACGATGGCCCGGACCCGGGACTACCTCGCCGCGCTCTGCAAGGGCTGGCCCGTGGAACAGGTCCGGCAGGTCGTCACGGAGGCCCTGCACGAGCTGATCCACCCGTACGTCTACGCCGAGGCGGCCGCCCTGATCGAACACCATCAGACCGAGGGCCGGGACGTGGTGCTGGTGTCGGCCTCGGGCGAGGAGATGGTGCGCCCGATCGGCGAGTTGCTCGGGGTGACGGACGTGATCGCCACCCGGATGTCGGTGACCGACGGGCGGTACAACGGCGAGGTCGAGTTCTACGCCGCCGGCCCGAGCAAGGTCTCCGCGGTCGAGGAACTGGCTGGCCGCCGCGGATACGACCTGACCGAGTCGTACGCCTACTCCGATTCCATCAGCGACCGCCCCCTGCTGGAGTGCGTCGGCCACCCCACGGCCGTCAACCCGGACCGGGCGCTGCGCAAGCTCGCCACCGAGCAGGGCTGGCCGATCCTGGAGTTCCGCCGCCCCGTACCGGTGGGCCGCCGGCTGCGCGACCGGCCCGCCGTCCCGGTCGCCGCGGCGGCGCTCGGGGTGGGGGTGGGCGTCGCGATCGGGGTCGCCTGGTACGGACGGCACCGGCGCAGTCGGGCCTTGGGCACGGCGACCTGACCCGGCAGGCACCCGCCGAAACGGAACCCACCGGCCCGCACCGGCCCGAACGGCAGACACCGTGGAGGCAGCCGCCGAAGCGGCAGACACCGGCACGCACCCGCCGAAACGGAACCCGCGGCGTTCGCGGAAGCGCCGGGGCCGCCGGTACGCCGAAGGCGGCGCCCGCTCAGATCTCGTCGCAGATCTGGGTGAGCCGGTCGGCGCCCAGTTCGACGGCCGCGACGTAGTGCCGGAGCCAGGACCGCAGCCCGTCCGGGGTACCGGTGGCGAACGCGCCGGCCGAGCCGACGTACTCGGGCTGCCGCTCGCGGTGGCCGAGGTCGACGGCCACCAGGCCACGCGGGTCGAAGCCGGTGGACAGCAGCGTCAGCCGGGCCGCCGCGCGGGCCACCACGCCGGAGGGGCCGGCGAACGGTCGCAGCGCCAGCAGTTCGCCATGCACGACGGCGGCCAGCAGCACCGGCGGCGCGCTGGTGCCGCCGGCCACCAGCGCGGCCAGCCCGTCCAGCCGCACGCCCAGCGCCGCCCCCACAGCCGGGCCGCCGGCCGGCGAGACCTGCGGAGCGGCCACCGCCCCTGGACCGGCACCGGCCGGCGAGACCGGCGGACGGTCGCCGGGCGCCGCGGCGCCCGGCCGCCCCAGTTCGTCGGCGGGTACGGCGTCCCGGGCGGCGAGCACGTGCAGCCGGGCCAGTACCTGCCGGGGTGCCCGGGACCACCGGTCGGCCAGTCCCGGCAACTCGCCGGCGACCCGCAGCGCGCCCTGCACCACCGGATCGGTGACCGTGCCGGCGCGGACGGCATCCAGGTCGTACCCGTGGCCCTCGATCGCGGCGCTGGCGACCGCGCAGCGCAGGCTGACCTCGGCCGCCACCCGGCCGCCCTGCCGCCGCAACGCGCGGTGCCGCAGCGCCTGGTCGACCCGGTCGCGGGCGTGGTCGACGGCCGGCGCGACGTCGGCGAGGGAGAGCAGCGGGGCGAGCGGGTCGGTGGTCACCCGACCACGCTAGTGCCGCGCCGGTGGCCCCGGCACGGCGATCCACCGGCCGACGTCCGGGACCAGCCGGCGCCCCGGACCGGCCGGCGCCCGAGAAGCACCGTTCGGCGCCCGGGCCACCGCACGCTCGGCCTCCGGTCGCGATGCGCCGCCGGGCGCGACTAGGGTCGCATGATGTACGTCACGGGAAGCGGAGGGACGGGCTGAGATGAGCGAGACGCTGGCCAATCTGTTGAACGAGACCCGGGTCTTCCCACCGCCGGACGGGCTCGCCAACGACGCCAACGTGACGGCGGCGGCATACGACGAGGCGGCCGCCGACCGGCTGGCCTTCTGGGCGAAGCAGGCCGACCGGCTGGACTGGGCGCAGCGCTGGGAACAGACGCTGGACTGGTCCAACCCCCCGTTCGCCAAGTGGTTCGTGGGCGGCCGGCTCAACGTGGCGTACAACTGCCTCGACCGGCACGTCGCGGCCGGCAACGGCGACCGGGTGGCGATCCACTGGGAGGGCGAGCCGGGTGACACCCGGACCATCACGTACGCGCAACTGCTCAAGCTGACCTGCCAGGCGGCCAACGCGCTGACCGACCTGGGGGTGACCGCCGGCGACCGGGTGGCGATCTACCTGCCGATGATCCCCGAGGCGGCGGTCGCGATGCTCGCCTGCGCCCGGATCGGCGCCACCCACAGCGTCGTCTTCGGCGGCTTCTCCGCCGACGCGCTGAGCAGCCGGATCGCCGACGCCAGCGCCAAACTGGTGATCACCTCGGACGGCGGGTACCGCCGGGGCAAGCCGTCGGACCTGAAGTCGACGGTCGACGAGGCGGTGTCCCGCTCCGACACGGTCGAGCACGTGCTTGTGGTGCGGCGCACCGGCGGCGAGGTCGCCTGGGGCGACAAGGACGTGTGGTGGCACGAGGCCGTGGAGACGGCCGACGAGAGCCACGAGGCCAGCGCGTTCGACGCCGAGCACCCGCTGTTCATCCTCTACACCAGCGGCACCACGGCGAAGCCGAAGGGGATCCTGCACACCACCGGCGGGTACCTGACCCAGGCCAGCTACACCACGCACGCCGTGTTCGACCTGAAGCCGGAGACGGACGTCTACTGGTGCACCGCCGACATCGGCTGGGTGACCGGGCACTCCTACATCGTGTACGGCCCGCTGTCCAACGGCGCCACCCAGGTGATGTACGAGGGGACGCCGGACACCCCGGACCGGGGGCGGTTCTGGGAGATCGTCGACCGGTACCGGGTGAGCATCCTGTACACCGCGCCGACCCTGATCCGCACGATGATGAAGTGGGGCGAGGACATTCCCCAGGAGCACGACCTGTCCTCGCTGCGGCTGCTGGGCAGCGTCGGCGAGCCGATCAACCCCGAGGCGTGGATGTGGTACCGCCAGCACATCGGCCGGGGTAACTGCCCGGTGGTGGACACCTGGTGGCAGACGGAGACCGGCGCCATGATGATCTCGCCGCTGCCCGGGGTGACGGCCACCAAGCCGGGCAGCGCGATGTCGCCGCTGCCCGGGATCGCCGCGGACGTGGTCGACGACCAGGGCGTACCGGTGCCCAACGGCGGCGGAGGCTACCTGGTGCTGCGCGAGCCGTGGCCGTCGATGCTGCGCACGATCTGGGGTGACGACCAGCGCTTCCTGGAGACGTACTGGTCGCGCTTCGGCGCGGGCGCCGACGGCCAACACAGCGGCGCGGGCGCCGACGGCCAACACAGCGGCGCGGGCGCCGACGGCCAACACAGCGGCGCGGGCGCCGACGGCCAACACAGCGGCGCAGGCGCCGACGGCAACGGCGGCGGCGGCGAGTGGGTCTACTTCGCCGGCGACGGCGCCAAGAAGGACGACGACGGGCACCTGTGGCTGCTCGGCCGGGTGGACGACGTGATGCTGGTGTCGGGGCACAACATCTCCACCACGGAGGTGGAGTCGGCGCTGGTCTCGCACCCGTCGGTGGCCGAGGCGGCCGTGGTGGGCGCGACGGATCCGACCACCGGTCAGGCGATCGTGGCGTTCACCATCCCGCGCGGGAACATCGACACCTCGGGCGACGCGGGCGAGGCGCTGATCGCCGAGTTGCGCAACCACGTGGCGAAGACGCTCGGTCCGATCGCCAAGCCCCGCCAGATCATGTTGGTACCGGAGTTGCCGAAGACCCGGTCCGGAAAAATCATGCGGCGGTTGCTCCGGGATGTGGCCGAAAACCGCTCTCTGGGCGATGTGACCACGTTGCAGGACTCGTCCGTAATGGAGCTGATCTCGTCCGGGATGCGGTCCGGGAAATCGGACGAGGACTGAGCACGCCGATCCGGTTCGGCACGCACAGGGGTCCCGGTCGCGTCGCGACCGGGACCCCTGTTGCCGGGTCGGACCAGGTACGTCGCAGGGATCGACTCACCCGGTTGTGGTCCGCCGGACGGCTGGTCGATGCCTCGTCCGGACGACGTCGCTATTACATCGAACGACGTGACCATCAAAATCTTGCAATAAAACGACGCGTGGTACTTCCCATGGTTCCCACCGGTGTCTAGGTTCACAGAAGTCCCACAAGATGGGGCCGATCCGGCCGGTGTCAGCCTCCCCCTTGGCGCCGGCATCCCCTACACCGGAGGTACCACGTGCGCAAAGTCGCAGTGGGGCTACTCGGGTTGTCGTTGACCGCGACGGGTGTGGCGTTGGGCCCGTCCGCGATGGCGGCGCCCGTAAGCAAGGCAGCGGCCGTGACACCGGCCGCCGCCGACGCAGCCCCGCAACGGGATGAACTGCCCAACCCGCTTGAGGACAAGCGGCGCGCCCTGCGCCAGGAGGGTCTCACCAGCGTTCTGAACGGTGAGTCCAAGGCCGAGAAGCGGAACGGCAGCACCGTCGTCAAGGTCGGCGAAACCGCTGGCTCCGGCATCGCCGGTAAGGGCGCCCGCGCCCTCGTCGGCGGCAAGACGGCCAAGAAGAAGAAGGACCAGTACGTCGAGCTGGCCCGGGAAAAGACGGACCACATCTTCGTCATCCTGGCCGAATTTGGCAACGAGCGGCACCCGAACTACCCGGACCAGGACACGGACCCGAACACGCCCGGTCCCACCCGGTTCGACGGGCCGCTGAACAACGAGATCCCGGAGCCCAACCGCGCGGTGGACAACACCACCGTGTGGCAGCCGGACTATGACGCCGACCACTACCGGCAGATGTACTTCGGCACCGGTAAGGGCGTCGAGTCGCTGAAGACCTACTACGAGACCCAGTCCTCTGGGCGGTACAGCGTCGACGGCGAGGTCACCGACTGGGTCCGGGTGCAGTACAACGAGGCCCGGTACGGCCGCTCCAACGGCTACCCGTGCGGCTCCAGCGTCTGCAACAACGTCTGGGCGCTGGTCCGGGACGCCGCGAACCAGTGGGTCGCCGACCAGAAGGCACAGGGCCGCACCGACGCCGAGATCGCCGAGGACGTCAAGCAGTTCGACCAGTGGGACCGGTACGACTACGACGGTGACGGCGACTTCAACGAGCCGGACGGGTACATCGACCACTTCCAGATCGTGCACGCCGGCGGCGACCAGGCCGACGGTGACCCGTACCAGGGTGAGGACGCCATCTGGAGCCACCGGTGGTACGCGTACGGCAGCGACATCGGCCGCACCGGCCCGGCGGACAACCCGCTGGGTGGCACCCAGATCGGCGACACCGGCCTGTGGATCGGCGACTACACGATGCAGCCCGAGAACGGTGGGCTGAGCGTGTTCTGCCACGAGTACGGCCACGACCTCGGTCTGCCGGACGACTACGACACCAACGGTGCCGGTGACAACGCGGTCGAGCACTGGAGCCTGATGGCCCAGAGCCGGCTCAACGCCAAGGACGACCAGGCTCTCGGCACCCGCCCGGGAGACATCGGCGCCTGGCAGAAGCTCCAGCTCGGCTGGCTCGACTACGAGGTGGTCGTCGCGGGCCAGAAGCGCACCCTGAACCTGGGTCCGCAGGAGTACAACTCGGCCAAGGCACAGGCCGTGGTCGTACCGCTGCCGAAGAAGTCGGTGACGACGGATCTCGGCGCACCGTTCGAGGGAAGCAAGCAGTACTTCTCCGGCAACGCGGACGACCTGAACAACACCATGACCCGGGAGTTCGACCTCACGGGTGCGACGTCGGCGTCGCTGTCCATGAAGGCGCGCTACTCGATCGAGGAGGGGTACGACTACATGTACCTCGAAACCTCGACCGACGGCGGGCAGTCCTGGACCGCGATGGACGGCACGGTCGGTGGTGAGGCGTTCGACCACGACGCCAGCGGCACCCCGGCGATCGACGGCTCCAGCGGTGGCGCCTGGGTCGACCTGAACGTTCCGCTGGACTCGGTGGCGGGCCAGAACGTGCTGTTCCGGTTCCACTACCGCACCGACGGTGGCGTTTCCGAGGGCGGCATGTTCGGCGACGCCATCACCGTCACGGCCGACGGCTCCACCGTCTTCAGCGACGGTGCCGAGTCGGACGCCGGGTGGGCCCTCAAGGGCTTCTCCGTGGTGGGCGCGTCGGTGACCAACCTGTACGACAACTACTACATCGCGGGCAACCGGTCCTACGTCTCCTACGACAAGTACCTCAAGACCGGTCCGTACTACTTCAGCTACATGAACAGCCGGCCGGACTACGTCGACCACTACCCGTACCAGCAGGGTCTGCTCATCTCCTACTGGGACACCTCGCAGGTCGACAACAACGTCAGCGACCACCCCGGTGAGGGCCTCAACCTGTACATCGACGCGCACCCGCGCCCGATCTACAACCTCACGGGCAACCCCTGGCGGGTCCGGGTGCAGATCTACGACGCTCCGTTCAGCCTGAAGAAGGCGGACTCGTTCACCCTGCACATCAACGGCCAGCCGCAGTACATCCGCGGTCAGGACGCACAGCCGTTGTTCAACGACACCAAGAACTACTTCGACCCGGCGCTGCCGAACCACGGCGTCAAGCTGCCGGCGGCCGGAGTCAAGATCAAGGTTCTTGAGCAGAACGGCACCTCGATGAAGATCCGCATTTCCTGACCCACCGCACCAGGCGACGCCCGGGACCGCACGCCGGTCCCGGGCGTCGCCCTTTGCCGCGGTGGGAACCTCTGGGCTGGTCAGAGCGTCAGAACAGCATGTCGTTCAACCGCCGCATCATCTCCGGCTCGGTGGCGCCGCTGCTGGGCCTGGGCCTGGCCGTCGCCGGCTGCGCCGGCCCGAAGGGGGACGCCGTGCCGCGAAGCAGTGCCGTGCCGTCCAGCAGCGGTACGCCGTCCAGCAGCGGTGGACCGGAAGGCGCGCGGCCGTCGGCGGAACCGAGCGGCCCGTCCGACCCGACGTCCCCGGCCGGTCCCCCCGCCTCGACCAGGCCGCCGCTGTCCAACCCCGTCCCGCCGACGATGGGTCCGGCGGGCAAGCCGCCGAAGGACCCGACCGACCGGATCCCGGCCGACACGATCGGCGGCTGGATCACCCGGGGCGGCTCCGGGCCGTGCTACGGCCTGGTCGACGACGACGGTGTCGAGTACGCCCTGCACGGCACCGGCGCCGGAACGCTGGCCGTGGGCACCCGGGTGGTGGCCACGATCGGGCCGGCGCCCGCGGACGTCGACTGCGGGCCGGGCCGACCGGTGCAGCTGCGCAGCGTACGCCGACTCACCTGAACCCGGAGCCGGCGGCGGTGATCACCCGGACGTTTCCCTGGTCCGACCCGTAGGACCCGGGCCGCCGTCGATCCCGGCACCTAGGCTGTCGGGCATGAGCGAGCGAATCGTCCGGCTCGACGCGGTGGACGAGTCCTGCGTGCTGACCGACGGCCCGTGGACCCATCGCTTCGTGGGCGCCAACGGCAGCCGGTTCCACGTGGTCGAGGCCGGCACCGGCCCGATGGTGCTCTTCCTGCACGGCTTCCCGGAGTTCTGGTGGGCCTGGCACGAGATCCTGCCGGCCGTCGCCGATGCCGGGTTCCGGGCGGTCGCCGCGGACCTGCGGGGCTACGGCGCCAGCGACAAGCCACCGCGCGGGTACGACGGGTACACCCTCGCGGCCGACGTCGCCGGGCTGATCCGGGGGCTGGGCGAACGCTCGGCCACCGTGGTGGGGACCGGCGCCGGCGGCATGCTCGGCTGGGCCGCCGCCGCCTTCCACCCCACCCTCGTACGCCGGCTGGTGATCCTCGGCGCACCGCATCCGCTGCGGCTGCGCACCGCGATCTTCGCCGACCCCCGCGGACAGTTCGCGGCCGCCACCCCGACGCTCCGGTTCCAGCTTCCCCGGTACGAGCACGTGCTGACCCGCAACGACGCCGCGCTGATCGGCGAGATCCTGGCCCGCTGGGGCGGCGCCGACTGGGTGCACGGTCCCTCGTTCGCGGGGTACGTCGCACGCTACCGGGAGGCGATGCGGATCCCGCAGGCCGCGTTCTGCGCCCTGGAGGGCTACCGCTGGGCGTTCCGCTCGGCGCTGCGGCTGCACGGCTACCGCTTCGTCAAGCTCATGCAGGAGCCGATCGTCACGCCCACCCTCCAGTTGCACGGCGCGCTGGACGGGGCCTCGCTGCCGCGCACCGCGCAGGGCTCGGGCCGGTACGTCATCGCCCCGTACGAGTGGCGCCTGCTGGACCGGGTCGGCCACTTCCCGCACCTGGAGGTCCCGGATCTGGTGCTCGGCGAGGTGCTGCGCTGG
Source organism: Plantactinospora sp. KBS50 (assembly GCF_002285795.1). GTDB lineage: Bacteria > Actinomycetota > Actinomycetes > Mycobacteriales > Micromonosporaceae > KBS50. The sequence goes on along the minus strand of NZ_CP022961.1, from coordinate 478,065 downwards.
GCCAAGTCCTGACGGTCGGCGGACGGCCTGACGCCGGCCGGCCGGCGCACGGCCTGACGTTGGCCGGGCGGATGGGCGGACGCTGGCCGGGCGGATGGGCGGACGCTGGTTGGGCGGATGGGCGGACGCCGGGCGGCTCCCGCGGGTCAGACCCGGTGCTCCTGTAGCCCGGTCACCTCGGCGGCCCGCGCCCAGCCCTGGTACACGCCGTACTCGAAGGCTTCCAGGCCCAACGCCTGCGCCACCGGCCAGCGACCTCCGATGTACTCCAGCCGCAGCCAGCCGTCCTGCGCGGCGAGCACGATGAACGGCTGGCCGTGCCAGGAGCAGACGGTACGGACGTACACCAGCTCGGTGACCTCGCCGGCCGGCACCACCCGCGCGTACCGACCGGGCTCGACCTCGGTGAAGTCCTCGGCCGGCTCGCTCAGGTAGAGGCGTACCCGCTCCCCGTCGGGGCTGGCGTCGTACTCCCGGTCCCGCCACCGGGCCAGGTAGCCGTCCCGGATCACGACGGCACCGCCGGGATCCAGCCGAGCAGGTCGGTGTCGAGCGTCGCCACCAGCCGCTCGGTGCCGTCGGCGGCGACCCGCCAGAGCTGCGCGCCGTGCGGCAGCCGCACGCTGTCCAGCTTGAACTCCGCGATCACGTTCCGCCCGTCGCCGGGGGCGAACCCGTTGCCGCGGAACGGCGGGCGCTCGACCATCCAGCCCTGTATGGCCCGCATCGCCTCGTCGGTCTGGCCGCCGAACGGGACCCGGTACAGGTCCGGCCGGTACGCGGGCCAGCGCAGCAGGTAGATCTCCCCGGCGTCGCGGTCGAACGGGGAACCCGGGTGGTGCAGGCCCAGCGCCGCGTACAACTCGGCCGGCGTGCGCAGGTGCGACACCTCGGCCGCCCGCTGCACGAACCCCGCGACCCGGTCGTAGCCGCGCTCCAGGTAGTAGCCGAGCTGGCTGGGTGCCACGGCCTTCTGCATCAGCACGGGTGGGGCGGGCGCGGCCGGCCCCGCCGGCTCCGGCTCCTGTGGCGACGGCCCCGGTCCCGCCGCTGCGCCGGGCTCGTCCTCCAGACCGGCCTCGCCGGCCCAGTTCGCCAGCGCCAGCACCTGCTCGCCGGGCAGTTTCGCGCCCACCGGGGTGCCCGGGTTGACCGCGAACGACCACGCCGGGTCGGGCCACCGGCGGATCAGCTGCACGAACGAGACGGTGGTCAGCGGGGTGTCCGGCGGCAGATGCTCGGCGAGCCGTTCCGGCGAGGTGAAGACGACCACGAAGCGCTCCTCACCCAGCGGCTCGGTGCGCCACCGGAATCCCGGCTCGCCGGGTACCGCGCCAGCGGTCGACGCCGGATCGACCGGCAGCAGCACCCGGGCCAGCAGCAGGGTGGACAGGAAGGCGTCCGTGCTGCCCTGCGCCGCGGCGTCGTACAGGCGCTCCTCGACGTCGTTGGCGGGGGTGAACTCCTCGTCCGGCGGCTCGGCTACGCCGGGATCAGCGGCGTGATGGCCGCCCGGATCGGCGGCCGGGTCGCCGCCGGCCGCCCCGGCGGGATCGCGGCCGGGATCGTCGGCGGACGGGATCGGTGCCGGTTGCGATGTCGGTTGGGATGTCGGTTGGGATGTCGGTGCCGTCGGCACCGCGCCGTTGGCCGGTTCCGGGTCCCCGAGCGCCGCGCCCCTCGCCGGCCGCGGGTCGGTCGGTCCGGGCTCGGCGGGTTCCGCATCGGGCCGGCCGCCGGTTTCCGGCCGGAACTCGTCGACCAGGGCGCCATCGATGATCAGCGGGCGTCCGCCCTCGTGCCCCGCCGGCGCGGCCGGCCAGGACGGCTCGGCGAACCCGACCTGCTCGACGGCGGTGGCCACGCCCGCCGGTGCACCGTCCGGCACCGGCTCGGCCGCGGATGCGGCCGGTGGCACGAGGGGCGGCGGCGCGGACGGTGGTGGTGCGAAGGGCGGTGGCACGAGGGGCGGCGGCGCGGACGGTGGTGGTGCGAAGGGCGGTGGCGCGAAGGGCGGTGGCGGTGGGCCGAAGGATCCGTCCCGCTGACCGGCCGGCTGCGGGGGCCGGGACGACGGCGGACGGGACGATGCGGGTCGGGCCGGCTGCGGCGCCGGCCAGTGCTGGCCGTTGCTGTTCTCCGCCGCCCGGCCCCGCGGGCTCGGCTGGACCGCCGGGTCCGGCGGGTATGGCGGACCGGACTGGACCGCCGGGTCCGGCGGGTGCGGCGGGTGCGGCGGACCGGACTGGACCGGCGGGTTCGGCAGGCCGGACTGGACCGCCGGGTCCGGCGAGCGGGGGCGGACCAGCGGGTCCGGCGGGCTCGGCTCGACCGGGCGGGCCTGCGCGGCGGCGGCGTCAGCCGGACCGGTCGAGCCGCCCGCCGGACCCGACAGCCGCACATCGCCGCCGGCCAACTGCGCCACGAACCAGGCCGGCAGGTAGCTCTCGATCGGCAGACCGGGGTTGACCGCCAGCCACCATTGCTGGCTGGGCCAGCGGCCGGCCAGTTCGGCGTACCGGATCCGTCGGGTCGGACCGGCATGCTCGCCGAGGCAGGCCGCGGCCGCCGCGGCGGAGGTGAACGCCAACACGTGGGTCCGGCCGTCGGCGGTCCAGGTGCCCCAGCCGGCCTCCTGCCCGGCCAGTACCGGCAGAAACAGCTCGGACCGGGACAGAACCAGGAAATACCGCTCCTGATCCTCGTCCCGGAGCGCGTCCCGCAGGGCGTCCTCCGCCTCGGTGGCCGGCTCCCAATCGGTCACGGCCACCCTCCCTTCGATCGAAGAAGCCGCGGGCCTCGCATACAACCTACAAGGGACGAAGCATGATCATAATTGTAGGACGGTTAAGTCCTCGGACACCGCCACCAGGCCCGTAGCGGTAACATGCCGTGCCGAATCCGACACGTTGCGGGAGGTGCGATGCCCTCGCTGCGCACCGTCACGGCAGCCGCGGTGATCCTGGCGGCGGCCGGCTGCCCGGCCGGTGCGGCGCCCGACCGGCCGCCGGGTTCCCCCTGGCTCGCGGGCCACGCGGCCGGCTCCGGCTGTGCGGCCACCACATCGACGCCGACGCCGGCACCGGCCCTGACACCGACCCCGGCTTCCGCCCTGGCACCGACCCCCAGCGCGGGAGCGGTCGGCGGGATCCCCTGGACACAGCTGCGCTATCCACCCGACCGGCTCGCCGCGCTCGCCACCGGGCGAGGCGTGACGGTCGCGGTCATCGACTCCGGTGTGGACGCGACGTACCCGCAGTTGGCCGGCCGGGTGCTGGCCGGGACCGACTTTCTCGACCCCGGCGGCGACGGCCGCCGGGACTGCGTGGGTCACGGTACGGCCGTGGCGAGCATCGTCGCCGCCGCGCCGCGTCCCGGCTCGGCCGTACGCGGACTGGCGCCCGATGTCCGGATCCTGCCGGTTCGGGTGAGCGAACAGCAGATGGTCGACGGCCGGACGTCCGGCCGGGCCGGCACCCCGGACCAGTTCGCCCAGGCGATCCGCTGGTCGGTCCAGCACCATGCGGACGTCCTGAACCTGTCGGTGGTGCTGTACCGGGACGACCCCGCCGTGCGGCAGGCGGTGCGCTACGCGCTCGCGCACGACGTCGTGGTGGTGGCCGCCGTGGGCAACCTGCACGAGGAGGGCGACCCGCGGTCGTACCCGGCCGCCTACCCCGGGGTCATCGGGGTCGGTTCGATCGGACCGGATGGCCGGAGGTCGTCGTTCTCGCAGGTCGGGCCGGACGTCGACGTGGCGGCACCGGGTGCCGAGGTGACGGCCGCCGCCGGCCCGCACGGCGCCGGCCCGCACGACGGGACCAGCTACGCCGCACCGTTCGTCAGCGCCACCGCCGCGCTGGTCCGGCAGTACCGGCCGACACTCAACGCCGTCCAGGTGGGCGAGCGCATCCTGGCCGGCACGGACCCGGCGCCGGAGGCCGGTGCCGGGTACGGCGCGGGCGTGCTCGACCCCGAGCGGGCGATGACCGAACGGCCCGGCGCCCCGGCGGCGGCCCGGCCCGACGTACCCGTGCCGGCCCCGGACCACGACGCGGCCCGGCACTCCGCCCGGCGCGCGGCGGCCCACCGCGCGGCGCTGCTGGTGGCCTCGGTCGCCGTCCTGGGCGCGCTGCTGAGCGTCGCGGCCGCGGCCGTCCTGCCGCGCGGCCGGCGGCGCCGCTGGGCGCCGCCGGAGGGCCGCACGGACCCGCCCGACCGGGACCGCTAGGGCGCGTGCCCACCGGTCTGCCCCACCCGTCCCGTTGATCGAGGCGTTTGTGGCGCCCGAAAGTCCGTCAGGCGTTCAAACGCCCTGGCCAACGGGGCAGGGAGCCGGGTCAGCCCGGCGCCGGGTCACTGGAACAGGCTGGCGTTGCGCTTCTCGGTGCTCAGGTAGTCGGCCGCCGACTCGTCCACGGCCACCTTGATCTCGCCCAGCATCTGCCGCAGGTCCTGCGCGGCGGTGCGCCACCGGGTCTGCCGCTGCTCGTACGCCGCCTGGGCCGGCCCCTCCCAGGTGGCCACGAGCGGCGCGGCGTCCCGCTCCAACTGCGCCAGTTGGGCGTCCAGGGTGTTCACCGCCCGCTGGATGTCGGCGCTCGCCTGTTGCAGCGCCGGAAAGCTGACGATCAACTGGTCGTCGTGCATGAGCCGCGCCTCCTCTGCCTCGTCACAGCGGTAGCTGGATGCCGCGGCCGGCCCGGGACACCCGGCTGGCCACCGCGCCGTCGGTGCTGTCGTACTGCTGGCCGGCGGTCCGGATGGCGCCGGCGGTCTCCCGCAACGCCCGCTGGATCGCGGCCTGGTCCCGCGACCACTGCTGCTGGACCTGCTCGAAGGAGCGGCCGCCCGCACCCCGCCAGCTCTGCCGCAACCCCGCCAGCTCGGTCAGCAGGCCGCTCAGCATGGCCTGCAACGCCTCGTCGGCCCGCTCGAACCTCGCCGCGGTCTGCCGCAGCACCTCGGCCTCGGCCCGTGTCTGGGACATGCGCCCACCCCGCTTCCGCGCCCGGATTCCCACGCCGGCACCGCCGGCCGGGCTCACCCAACGTCATCGGTCGATTTCCCGTGGCTGACGGTATCCGGTCGTGAGTACGGCCGGTAGCCCCCCGGGTGCCGCCTGTGGACAACGCCGCCGACCCTGTGGACAACCGGACCGGACAACCGGACCGGCCGACCGCCGGCCGACCACGGGACTTGCCGACCACGGGACCGGCCGACCACCGCTCAGCGGCCGGCAACGCGTGACCAGGCCGGCAAGCGTGACCAGGCCGGCAAGCGTGACCAGGCCGGCAAGCGTGACCAGGCCGGCAACGCGTGACCGAGCCGGCAAGCGTGACCGAGCCGGCCGCCGGTCAGGGACCGGGAGCGGGCGACCGGGCCGCCTGCGGCTCCAGCACCGGACCCGGCGGCAGCAACGCCAGCACGGCCGCCGGCAGTTCCACCGGTCGCACGTCCCGGTAGCCGAGCATGGCCAGCACGTCCGGGTCGGGTACCGCGTACCGGCGGCCGAGGTCCGTGACCACGCAGACGGCGCCCCCGGACGCGCCGGGCGCCGGCATGGCCCGGACCACCGCGCCGCCGCCGGCGGGCACCGCCACCCGATCCGCCCGGACCTCGCCGGCCGGGTGCGGACCGGCGTCCACGCCGTCGGCCGCCCCGGGTTCGCCGGCATCGATCCGCAGTTCCGGCGGCCCGGCCGAGCCCGGCTCGATCCGGCCGCAGAGCGTCGCGCCACCGGTGTCGACCAGGTCCGGCGCGCTGGCCGGCGGCGCCATCCCGCCCTGGGGAACCAGGTCGGGCCGCTTCGGCGCGGCGGCGAACCGGCCCTGCGCCAGCACGGTGGGCTCGGCCTGCCCGCCCGCGGTGAGCAGCAGGTCCGCCTGCAACGCGGTGATCGTGGCGAGCCCGTCGGCCGCGGCGACCGCGTACTGCCGGGCGCCGCCCTGGGTCTGCACCACGAAGACCTCGCCCACCGCCGCACCCGGCACCCGGGACGGCCGTCCCGATCCGCTCAGCGGCACCGGCGCCAGGTCCGCCCCGGGCGGCAGCGCGGCCAGCAGGGCCGGTGCCACCGGCACGGCGCGCCGGCTGCTCCAGGCGAACGCCGCCAGCACCAGGTCCGGGTCGCGGATCAGGTGGTGGCGACCGTGCCACAACAGGTGCAGGCTGCCGTCCGGATGCCGGGCGAGCACACCGGCGTCGCCCAGCGGCCGGCCGAGCGGCGGCCGGCCCACCCGCACCACCGAGGCCGGCGCCGCGCCTGTCGCGTCCGCGGCGGCCGAGCAGACCGCCCAGCCCTGGCCGGTGAGGCGGTCGGCTCCGGGCAGCGAGTCGGGGGCGCCGGCCAGCCCGAGCGGGGTACCGCGCGGCACGTCCCGGATGGACCGCCGGGAGACCAGGACGGTACGCGGTTCGGCGGACCCGACGATGAGCAGCGCCGAGGCGTAGTTGAGCACCGGGTGCAGCCGCTCGCCGCGGTAGACGTACCGCGCGCCGGTCTCCCGCTCCACGATCACCGCGGTGCCGTCCCGGTACTGGTCGGCGCCGCCGGTCGCGACGCCGTAGAGCGCGGCGACGCCGAGGCCGATCCCCGCGACCAGCAGGCCGGCCAGGGCCGCCGAGGCCGACCGGCGGAACGGCGAGCGCGCGGGGTCGGTCTCCCGGACCACCAGCGCCGCCACCATCCGCTGGACCACGAACTGGTACGAGTGCAGTTGGTCCTGCCGTGCCGGCATCGCACCCTCCCAACGACTCCGGCCAATACGATAGGCCGCAACGGTCGACGGTGGGCGACCGGCCGCACACGGATGGCAGCCGCGTGGACGCACATCCGGGCAGGTCCGCCGGTTGGGCCCGTTGGGACCTTCTGACCTGGGGGGCTGCATGGCACCATGCCGGGCATGGGTTTTCTGAAGGGAATTCTGGTCCGCCTGGTGACCACCGCGATCGCCTTCTGGCTGGCCACGTTGGTGATTCCGGGAATCGACCTGACTACCGACTCCAATGTGGACAAGGTGACCACGTTGCTGTTGGTCGCGATCATTTTCGGGGTGGTGAACGGCGTACTGCACCCCATCATCAAGACCGTGGGCTGCGGCCTCTACCTGCTCACCCTGGGCCTCATCGCGCTGGTGGTCAACGGGCTGCTGTTCCTGCTGACCAGTTGGATCGCCGGCCAGCTCGACCTGCCGTTCCACGTCGAGGGCTTCTGGCCGGCGGGCGTGCTGGGCGCGCTCTTCGTCGGCGTGGTCACCTGGGTGCTCGGCCTGATCATGGATCGCGACTGATCCTCGCCGCCGATCCGCCGATCCGGTCCGCCGATCCGATCCGCCGGGTCGCCCGTCGGCGGGCGGATCGGATCGGCGGATCGGCGGATCGGCCCGGCCGGCGGCCAGCAACCGGGAGTCGGTTGCCGGCCGCCGGCCGTGACCCCCACCACAAGCAAGGAACGAACCGAATCTGGCCCCTTACGGTGGTCGTCATGACCGAGTTGGGGCGCGGGTACCTGTACGGCTTCGCCGCGTACGCGCTGTGGGGGTTCTACCCGCTGTACATCAAGCTGCTCCGGCCGTCCGGCCCGGTGGAGATCCTGGCGCACCGCGTGGTCTGGTCGGTCGTCTTCGTGGCCCTGGTGCTGGCCGCGCTGCGCAACTGGGGCTTCCTGCGCCGGCTGTTCGCGCGGCCCCGGGCGGTGGCCGGCATCGCGGTGGCCGCCACCCTCATCGCGGTCAACTGGGGCACCTACATCTACGGCGTGAACTCCGACCGGGTCGTCGAGACCGCCCTCGGCTACTTCATCAACCCGCTCGTGGTGGTGCTGCTCGGCGTCACCGTGTTCCGGGAACGCCTGCGCCCGGCCCAGTGGGTCGCGCTCGGGCTGGGCGCGCTGGCCGTCGCCGTGCTGACCGTGGACTACGGCCGGCTGCCGTACCTCGCCCTCACCCTGGCGTTCACCTTCTCCGGGTACGGGCTGGTCAAGAAGCGGCTCGCGCTGCCCGCCGCGGAGGGACTGTTCGCCGAGTCCGCCATGCTCGCGCTGCCGGCGCTGGCGTACCTCGGCTGGTTGCAGTGGCGCGGCACCGGCACGTTCGGGCACGGTCCGCTGCCGCACAGCGGGCTGCTCGTACTGGCCGGGGCGGCGACCGCCGTACCGTTGCTGATGTTCGCCGGCGCGGCCAACCGGCTGCCGCTGACCGGGCTGGGCATGTTGCAGTACCTCACCCCGGTCCTCCAGCTCGGCTGCGGCATCCTGGTCTTCCACGAGCCGATGCCACCGGCCCGGCTGGTCGGCTTCGCCCTGGTCTGGCTGGCCCTGATCGTCTTCACCGTGGACGGCCTGCGGACCGCGCGCCGGCGGTCCCGGATCGTCCCGCTCGCCGGGACCGCCCCGGAGGCCGCCGCCGCGACGCCCTGACCGACCCGCTGCGGGCCGGTCAACGGACGTCGTAGCCGAGCAGCGGGGTGCCGTCCTGCCGCTGGAGTTCCAGCCGGGTCAGCTCCGGGCCGGACAGCCGGGTGGCGCCGGTGAGCGTGACGTCGTCGCCGGGCGCCGCCAGCCACGAACTCACCTGCTCCCGGGCGCCGTCCGCGCCGATCGCGACCAGCCGGAAGGTACGCGTCTCCGGGTAGTCGCCGGTCGCCGGGTAGCGGCAGTGCATCGTCACCCGGCTTCCCCAGGCGGTGCTGGTGACGGCCACCTCGGCGGTCACCGGCCCGGCCCCGCGTACCGGCCGCATCGCCGCCAGCGGCACGGTCGAGGCGCTCGGCGCCGGCCGCGCGGCGTCCCCGGCCAGCCGGGTGACGCCCAGCCCGAACACGAGGGCCAGCCCGGCGGCGGCGAGCACCGCACCGGCGTACCGCATCCGGGTCCGGCGGCGGCTGCGGCGCCGGTCCGCGCGGGCCGCCGCGATCAGGCCGGGCAGCCGCGACTGCGGCTCCGGCGGCCCGGCGATGCTCTCCAGGCCGGCCGGGTCGAGCCGGCCGAGCAGGCCGGGCAGCACGGCGATCTCCGCCACCGCCTCGCGGCACTCGGCACAGCCGGCGAGGTGCCGCTCGTACGCGGCCCGCTCCGCCGGGGCGAGGGCACCCAGCACGTACGCGCCGTCGTCGTAGATGAACTCGCAGCTCGTCACCGGGTCACCCCCATCTCCGCCAGCACCAGCCGCAGCGAACGCAACGCGTAGTGGGTACGCGACTTGACCGTGCCGGGCGGCACGCCGAGCCGGGCGGCGGCCTCGGCGACGGACCGGCCCAGGTAGAAGCACTCGACCAGGACCTCCCGGTGGGTCGGGCTGAGCCGGCCCAGCGCCTCGGCCACGGTCCACGCCTCGACCGCCCGGTCCGCCTCGTCCGGGCCCTGCGGCGGTTCCGGCAGGTTGTCCGTGACCACCTCGCCGACCCGGGAGCTGCGCCGCCGCCAGGCGTCGATGGCGAGGTTGCGTGCGGTCGTGAACAGCCACGCCCGGACCGACCCGCGGCCGGGGTCGAGCGCCTCGGGGTGCCGCCAGGCGCGCAGCAGGGTCTCCTGGACCAGGTCCTCGGCCCGCTGCCGGTCGCCGCCCACCAGCCGCAGCGCGTGCGCGAAGAGCGCGTCGGCGTGTTCGTCGTGCAGCGCCCGCAGCAGTTGGGCGTCGAGATCGCTGATGACCGGCACTCCCTCCGCTCGTACCGCGCCCCGTATCCGTTCTCTCGTACGCGGTCAGCAGCGGAAAGGTTCAGCCCGGGGCCGGTCGCCCGGCGGGATCGCGGCCGGTCACGCCTCGGTGGCCAGCCCGTCGGCGACCGAGCGGGCCACCGCGATCAGCTTCGCCCGGACGATGCGCGCCGAGGTCATCATCTCGGCGGCCGGCAGCGCGCAGGCGAGCACCACCCGGCGTTCCATCTCCTTCTCCGGGGTGACCAGTACCGCGGCGCAGGCGACGCCCTGCCGGAACTGGCCCATCTCCACCTGCATCCCCCGGCGGTCGCCGGCCGCGATGTCCGCCTCGAACGCCTCGGCGCCGGTGAGGGTGGCCGGGGTGAACGGGCGCATGCCGAACTCCCGCAGGTAGCGGAGTCGCTGTTCGGGTGTGAGGGTGGCCAGCAGCGCCTTGCCGAGCGCGGTCGCGTGGGCGCCCTCGTCGAACCCGGGCACCAGGTCCTCCAGGTACGGCGAGCGCGGCCCCTCGGCGACCGCGCTGATCGCCACCTGGCCGCCCACGAACCGGCCGAGAAAATGGCTGTAGCCGGTCTCCACGGCGGCCCGGCGCAGCGCCTCGCCGACCGGCGGCGGCCCGCGGAACGCGGTCACCAGTTCGCGGTACCGGTCCGCCACCTCAAGCCCGACGATGTACGTACCATCCTCGCGCCGGATGACGTACCCCTCGTACGCGAGTGTGCGGACCAGGTGATAGGTGGTGGCCACGGTCAGCTCGCACCGCCGCGCGATCTGTTTCACGGTCAGCCCTTTGGGGGCCCGGCCAACCGCCTCCAGCACCCGCAGCGCCCGCGACACGCTGCGGATCAGGTCCGAAGGTTCTGCCAAGGGGTCGCGCACAACCACCTCCGCCGACGGGTACTTACACCATATGTAAATCCGGGCGTCTGCGAAATGCCCGGATGGGATCGAGGATGCCAGATCTTATCGCGACGGTCAGTACCGCGACAGATACGAAGGGTTCATCAGAGCGAGAAAGCGTAGAGTCGATCACGATGACCACCGCCGACCGCCGCTCCCCCCGCAGCGCGTCCGGCCGGCCCGTCCAGCCCGTCCGGGTGGCCGCCGGCGCCGTCGCCACCACGGTCGCCTGCGTCGTACCGGTCTTCCTGGTCGGCGGGCTCGCCGTGCAGATGGGCCACGAGCTGCGGTTCTCCCCCGCCGGCCTGGGACTGGCCGTTTCGGTCTACTTCGGCGTCAGCGCGCTGGCCTCGGTGCCGTCCGGCACGCTCGTGGAGCGGTACGGCCCGGCCGTGGTGGCCCGGTCCGGCATCCTGCTCGCGGCCGGCGCCCTGCTCGCGATCGGGCTGCTGGCCCGGTCGTACGCGCTGCTGGTGCTGCTGCTGGCGATCAGCGCCGGCGCCAACGCGCTGGGCCAGCTCGCCAGCAACATGTCGCTGGCCCGGCACGTGCCGGCCGGCCGGCAGGGGCTGTCGTTCGGGGTGAAGCAGGCCGCCATCCCCATCTCCACCCTGCTCGCCGGCGCCGCGGTGCCCACGGTGGCGCTCACCGTCGGCTGGCGCTGGGCCTTCGTGGTGGCCGCCGTCGCGGCGCTGACCGCGCTGCCCGCCGTGCCGCCGGACGGGCGCGGCCGGATCGCCAGGGCCGAGCGCAGCGGCGGCCGGGCCACCGTGGCGCTCGCGGTGCTCGGCCTGGCCGGCGCCCTGGCCTCGGGCGCGGCCAACGCGCTGGGCACCTTCGTGGTGGACTCGGCCGCCGACCGGGGCCTCTCGCCCGGCCTGGCCGGCCTCACCCTCACCTTCGGCAGCGCCGTCTGCGTCCTGGCCCGGGTCGGCTCCGGCTGGCTGGCCGACCGCCGCGCCTCGGGGCACGTCGCCGTGATCGCCGGCATGCTGGTGGTCGGCGCGGCGGGACTCGGGCTGCTGGCGGTGGCCGGCGTCCCGTCCATGGTGGCCGGAATCACACTCGGCTTCGGCCTCGGCTGGGCCTGGCCCGGCCTGCTCAACTTCGCGGTGGTCCGGCTCCATCCGCAGGCGCCGGCCGCGGCCACCTCGATCACCCAGACCGGGGTGTACGCGGGCGGCTGCGTCGGCCCGCTCGGACTGGGTGCGGTCGCCGGCCACCTGGGCTACCCGACCATGTGGGCGGTGGCGGCGGTGAGCATGCTGGTGGCGGCCGGGCTCATGCTGTCCGGCCGGCGTCTCCTGCTGCGCGTCCGGGCGGCACAGGCCGCTGCGGCCCGGCCGAGGGTGGCACACGCCCGGTAGCCGGCCGGTGGTCGGCCCGGCGCCCAGCGGCGCGACCCACGGTGGACGGCACGGGGTAAGGAGGACGACGGGCGAAGAAGGTGGCCGGCGGGGCGCCCAGCGGCGCGGTGGCCGGCTCAGCGGCCGGTCGGCGGGGGTCAGCCGGTGCGGTCGGCGATGAAGTCGCAGAGCGACTCCAGGGCCCGCCGCGGCCCACCCGCGGGCAGCGGTTCGAGACGCTCCCGGGCGTCCTCGGCGTAGCTGCGGACCGTCTCCCTGGCCCGCTTCAGCGCCGGCGACTCGCGCAGCAGCATCAGGGCCTCGGCGTGCAGCGCGTCGTCGGTCACCGGGCCGGCCGCCAGGATCTCGCGCAGCCGCACCGAGGCGGCGTCCCGGTCCTCCGAGGCGAGCGCGTAGAGGACCGGCAGGGTGGGCACGCCCTCCCGCAGATCGGTACCGGGCGTCTTGCCCGACTGCATCGACTCGGAGGCGATGTCCAGCAGGTCATCCGAGAGCTGGAAGGCCATCCCGATCGTCTCGCCGTACCCGCCCAGCGCCTCCACGAGGTGCCGGTCGGCGCCGCCGTACAGCCCGCCGAAGCGCGCGGACGTGGCGATCAACGAGCCGGTCTTCTCGCTGATCACCCCGAGGTAGTGGGCCACCCGGTCCTCGCCGTCCCGCGGGCCGACGGTCTCGGCGATCTGCCCGTGCACGAGCCGGGCGAAGGTGCGGGCCTGCAACCGGACCGCCTCCGGCCCCAACTCGGCGGAGAGGTCGGCGGCCCGGGCGAACAGGTAGTCGCCCACCAGGATCGCCACCGAGTTCGTCCACCGGGAGTTCGCGCTCTGGGCGCCGCGGCGCACCGGCGCCTCGTCCATCACGTCGTCGTGGTAGAGCGTGGCCAGGTGGGTGAGCTCCATCACAGCGGCGGCGGTGACCACCTCGGGCCGGTCCGGCACGCCGAACTGGGCGCTCAACCCGACAAGCATCGGCCGGAACCGCTTGCCGCCCGCCTCGACCAGGTGCCGAGCCGCCTCGGTCACCATCGGATCCGCGCTGAGCACGGTGTTGCGGAGCCGTTCCTCCACGGCCGCCAGCATCGAACGCAGCGAGGCTTCGACCGCCGGATCGACGAGGTCGATGCCGACCCCCTCGAACGGCGCGGCCGGCCCCGCCGGCTGCCCGCCGGCCCCGGCTGCGCGTTGCTCCCCCGGTCTCACCACGTCTTCAACCATGCCACACCCTGCCGACCTCGCCAGGTGGGGGCGCCGCGCAGGTGACGGGCGCCTCCCGCATGCCGGGGACCCGATCCGGTGGGCGGTGGACACCGCCCACCCGGTCGGAGTCGATCATCGTACGAATTCCGCCGCACCGTTGGCGAGGTCCAGCAGCGGGGCCGGTGCCACGCCCAGGACCAGGGTGGCCAGCACACCGATGGTGACGGCCGCACCGGTCGCCCAGCCCGGCAGCGTCACGACCGGGGTGCTCTCACCCGGCTCGGACAGCCACATCATCACGACCACCCGCAGGTACGGGAAGGCCAGCAGCATGCTGGTCAGCACGCCGGCGATGACCAGCCAGGTCTGCCCACCGTCCAACGCCGCCCCGAAGACCGCGAACTTGCTGGTGAAGCCGCTGGTCAGCGGGATGCCGGCGAACGCCAGCAGGAGGAAGGTGAACAGCCCGGCGTACAGCGGCGAGCGGCGGCCCAGCCCGGCCCACCGGGACAGGTGGGTGGCCTCGCCGTCGTCGTCCCGCACCAGGGTCACCACGCCGAACGCCGCCAGCACCGTGAAGCCGTACGCCACGAGGTAGAACATCGTGCTGGACAGCCCGTCCTTGGACAGCGCCAGCACCCCGACCAGCAGGTAGCCCGCGTTCGCGACCGACGAGTAGGCCAGCAGCCGCTTGATGTCGGTCTGCGTCACCGCGAGCACCGCGCCGACCAGCATGGTGAGCACGGCGATCGCGCCCAGCACGGGAGTGAAGTCCCAGGCCGCGCCCGCGAACCCGACGTACAGCACCCGGAGCAGGCCGCCGAAGGCCGCCACCTTGGTGCAGGCCGCCATGAAGCCGGTGACCGGGGTGGGCGCGCCCTGGTAGACGTCCGGGGTCCAGACGTGGAACGGCGCCGCGGCGGCCTTGAACAACAGCCCGATCGAGACCATCGCGATGCCGGCGAACAGCAGCACCGGGCTGGCCGAGGAGTCCCGCACGGCCGCGTGGATGGTGGCGAAGTCCACGCCGCCCTGCCCGGACCGGCCGTTGCTGACGCCGACCGTGAAGCCGTACACCAGCGCGATGCCGAACAGGAAGAACGCCGAGGCGTACGCCCCGAGCAGGAAGTACTTCATCGCCGCCTCCTGGCTCAGCAGCCGCCGGCGTCGGGCCAGCGCGCAGAGCAGGTAGAGCGGCAGCGAGAAGACCTCCAGGGCGATGAACATCGTCAGCAGGTCGTTCGCGGCGACGAACAGCAGCATGCCGGCCGTGGCGAACATGGTCAGCGGGTAGACCTCGGTCGCGCCGCCGCCGCTCTGCCGCCGGTCCGCGGCCGAGTCGATGACCACCGCCGCGTGCGGGACGAACGCACCGCCGCGCTCCACCGAGCGCTCGCCGATCAGCAGCAGCGCGAGCAGACCGAGCGCCAGGATGGAGCCCTGGAGGAACAGCGTCGGCCCGTCGACCGCCACCGCGTCGCCGACGGTGATCGTGCGGGCGTGCACGTTGCGCAGCACCATGGCGCCGGCGGCGAGCAGGCCGAGCAGGCCGAGGGTGAGCTGCACCGGATGGCGCAGCCGGCGCGGCACGAACGCCTCGACCAGGATGCCCAGGCAGGCCACGCCGAAGAGGATCAGGATCGGCGCGAGCGCCGAGTAGTTGATCGCGGGGAACTTCACATCGCTCACCGGCTGGCCTCCTGTACGTTGCCGACCGTCGGTGCCGGGTCGGTCCTGCCGACGTCCTGCATCGTGGCCTGGACGGCGGGGTTGATGACGTCGGTGACCGGCTTCGGATAGAAGCCGAGCAGCAGGAGCAGGGCGATCAGCGGCGCCACGACGACCTTCTCCCGGAGGGTCAGGTCGCGCCGCATGTCCGCCGACTCGGTCAGGGCCGGGTTCAGGGTGCCCTGCGTGGTCCGCTGCACCATCCACAGCACGTACGCCGCCGCCAGGATGATGCCGGCGGTGGCGATCACGGCCACCAGCTTGTTCACCGTGAAGGTCCCCAGCAGCACCAGGAACTCGGAGATGAACGGCGCGGTGCCGGGCATCGCCAGCGAGGCCAGACCGGCGAAGAACAGCACGCCGGCCAGCAGCGGCACCAGCCGGCCGGCGCCGCCGAAGTCGCGGACCATGGCCGAGCCGCGGCGCGCCACCAGCATGCCGACCACCAGGAACAGCAGGCCGGTGGCGAGGCCGTGGTTCAGCATGTAGAGCACCGCGCCGGTGCCGGCCTGGGTGGTGAAGGCGAAGATGCCGACCCCGATGAAGCCGAAGTGCGCGATCGAGGTGTACGACACCAGCCGCTTGAGGTCGTTCTGGCCGATCGCGAGCAGCGCCGCGTAGATGATGCCGATGACCGCCAGCGCCAGCGCCCACGGCGCGAACCAGCGCGACGCCTCGGGGAACAGCGGGAGGCAGTAGCGCAGGATGCCGAACGTGCCGACCTTGTCGAGCACGCCGACCAGCAGCGCGGCCGCACCCGCCGGGGCGGCGCCACCGGCGTCCGGCAGCCAGGTGTGGAACGGGAAGAACGGTGCCTTGATCGCGAAGGCGACGAAGAAGCCGAGGAACAGCCAGCGTGCCGTGTTGGTGTTGATGTCGGCGCTCAGCAGCGTCTGCCAGTCGAACGTGTGCCCGCCGACGACCCAGAGGCCGATCACGGCCGCCAGCATGAACAGGCCGCCGACCAGCGAGTAGAGAAAGAACTTCACCGCCGCGTACTGCCGCTGGTGGCCGCCGTAGCTGCCGATCAGGAAGTACATCGGTACGAGCATGACCTCGAAGAACACGTAGAACAGGAACACGTCGGCGGCCGCGAAGACGCCGATCATCGTGCACTCCAGCGCGAGCAGCAGTGCGAAGTAGACCGGGACGCTGCGCTTGGATCCCTCGGCGTCGTGCCAGCTGGCCAGGATGACCAGCGGGACCAGCACCGCGATCAGCATCAGCATGACCAGCGCGATGCCGTCGGTGGCGAAGGTGAAGTTCACGCCCCAGCGGGGGATCCACGTGTACGACTCACGCAGTTGCAGCCGGTCGCCGTCGGCGGAGAAGGCGATCCAGGTGAAGATGGCCAGCACCAGGACGGCCAACGACCACCCGAAGGCGACCTGCTTGGCCAGGTCCGGCCGGGTGCGCGGCAGGAACGCCACCACCAGCGCGCCGACCAGCGGCGCGACGGTGAGCACCGAGAGGTAGGGAAAGTCGGACATGATTCGGCCTTACCTCTTCTCGTCGCTGATTCGCGCAGAACCCGCGATTCGCCCGGAAGCCGCGCTCACCGCGCTCATCGCGCTCATGCCAACCACCCGGCCTGGATCGCCAGGAATGCCGCCACCACCAGGACCGCGCCGGCCAGCATGGACGTGGCGTACGACCGCACGAAGCCGGTCTGCAACCGCCGGAGCCGGCTGGAGCCGCCACCCACCGCCGCCGCCAGCCCGTTGACCACGCCGTCGATGCCGCGGTTGTCCAGGTAGACCAGGGCCCTGGTGAGGAAGATGCCGGGCTTCTCGAAGATCGCCTCGTTGACGGCGTCGGTGTAGAGGTTGCGGCGGGCCGCCTGCACCAGCACCCCCGCCGGCTGTTCCTGGGTGGCCGTACCGGCGCGGAACAGCAGCCAGGCCAGTCCGGCACCGAGCACCGTGAGCACCAGCGAGAGCGTGGTGATCAGCCAGTGCGCGAGGACCGGCTCGCCCGCCTCCGGCTGCGGACCGAGCGTGGCGGTCAGCCAGTCCGGTACCGAGGTGGCCAGCAGGAAGCCCGCCCCGATCGATCCGATGGCCAACAGGATCAGCGGGATCGTCATGATCGGCGGCGACTCGTGCGGATGCTCGATCTCCTCGGTCCACCGCCGCGGGCCGTGGAAGGTCAGCACGAACAGCCGGGTCATGTAGAACGCGGTGAGCCCGGCGCCGAGCAGGGCCGCGCCGCCGAACAGCCAGGCCGTCCAGCCCTCCCGCTCGAAGGCGGCCGCGATGATCGGCTCCTTGGAGAAGAAGCCGGAGAACGGGAACATGCCGATGATCGCCAGCCAGCCCATCATGAAGGTCAACCAGGTGATCTTCATGTACCGGGACAGCGCGCCGAACCGGCGGATGTCCACCTGGTCCTTCATCCCGTGCATCACCGAACCGGCGCCCAGGAACATGTTGGCCTTGAAGAAGCCGTGCGCCAGCAGGTGCACGATGGCCAGCGCGTACGCCGCACCGCCGAGCCCGACGCCGAGGAACATGTAGCCGATCTGGCTCACCGTCGACCAGGCCAGCACCCGCTTGATGTCGTCCTTGGCGCAGCCGATGATCGAGCCGATCAGCAGCGTGAGCGCCCCGACGGAGACCACCACGAGCGCGAGCGTGGCGTTGGCCGAGAAGATCGGGTGCGAGCGGGCGATCAGGTAGACGCCCGCGGTGACCATGGTGGCGGCGTGGATCAGCGCGGACACCGGGGTCGGGCCCTCCATCGCGTCCGGCAACCACGCCTGGAGCGGGAACTGGCCGGACTTGCCGGTGGCGCCGAGCAGCAACAGCAGGCCCATCGCCAGCACCACGCCGGCGCCGAGCTGGCCGATCCCGTTGAACACCCCGCTGTACGAGGTGGTCCCGAGCTGCGCGAACATGATGAAGATCGCGATGGCCAGGCCGGCGTCGCCGACCCGGTTCATCAGGAACGCCTTCTTGCCGGCGGTGGCCGCGGACGGCCGGTCGTACCAGAACGAGATCAGCAGGTACGACGCCAGGCCGACGCCCTCCCATCCGACGTACAGCAGCACGTAGTTGTTGCCGAGCACCAGCAGCAGCATCGCGGCCACGAACAGGTTGAAGTAGCCGAAGAACCGGCGCCGCCCGGCGTCGTGCTCCATGTATCCCACCGCGTACAGGTGGATCAGGAAGCCCACCCCGGTGATCAGCAGCACGAAGACCGCCGCCAGCGGGTCGAACAGCAGGCCGAAGTCGACCTTGAAGCTGCCCACCGAGATGAGTTCCCAGAGGCTGCGTTCGACCGAGCGGTTCTCCAGCCCGCGCAGCTGGAAGAAGTACGTCAGGCCGAGGATGAAGGCGGCGCCGACGCTGGCCACGCCGAGCCAGTGCCCCCACCGGTCGGCCCGGCGGCCGAGCAGCAGCAGGACCGCCGCGCTGGCCAGCGGAATCGCCACCAGCAGCCAGACGGTGCTCAGCAGGCCGGTCGCCGGAGCGAACGAGACGGCGCCGGCCGGTTCGGCCTGGGCGTACGTCAGGATTCCATCCACGTCAGGCCCCTCTAGTACTTGAGCAGGTTCGCGTCGTCGACGCTGGCGGACCGCCGACTACGGAAGATCGACATGATGATCGCGAGCCCGACCACGACCTCGGCGGCCGCCACCACCATGACGAAGAACGCCATGATCTGTCCGTTCAGGTCGCCGTTGATCCGGCTGAAGGTGACAAGCGTGAGGTTGGCCGCGTTGAGCATCAGCTCGATGCACATGAACAGCACGATCGCGTTCCGGCGCACCAGTACGCCCACCGCCCCGATCGTGAACAGGATGGACGCCAGGATCAGGTAGTGCCCGGGCGTCACCGAGAAGAAGGTGCTCACTGGTCCGTTCCCTTCAGCGACCGCTCGGCCGCCGTCAGCTCACGGGTCGGCAGGATCTCCGGGATGCTCCGCTCGGTCAGCGCCCCGTCCGGCAGCCGGGCCGGAGTGGCGACCGAGGAGGAGGTGGCGAAGATGCCCGGACCGGGCTTCGGACCCGGGTAGTTGCCCGGGGCGAACCGGGCGCGCATCGTGCTGGGCTGGTCCTTGCGGTCCTCCCGGCGCCGTTCCACGTGCGCCAGCACCATCGCGCCGACCGCCGCGGTGATCAGCAGCGCCGAGGTCACCTCGAAGGCGAAGAGGTACTTGCTGAACAGCAGCCGGGCGATGCCCTGGACGTTGCCGTCGGCGTTCGCCGCGGCCAGCCCGCGGGCGTCGACCTGGCCGAGTGCCCGGTACAGCCCGGTCGCCACCAGCGCCGCGAACCCGCCGCCGAGCACCACGGCCGCCACCCGCTGCCCGCGCAGGGTCTCGATCAGCGAGTCGGTCGCGTCCCGGCCCACCAGCATCAGCACGAACAGGAACAGCATCATGATCGCGCCGGTGTAGACGATGATCTGCACCATGCCGATGAACGGACCGGCCTGGAGGACGTAGAACACGCCCAGGCAGAGCATGGTGAGCACCAGCCAGAGCGCCGAGTGCACGGCGTTGCGCGCCATCACCATGCCGAGCGCGCCGAGCAGCGCGAGCGGGGCCAGGATCCAGAACGTGACCTGCTCGCCGCCGGAGACTCCGCCGGCCGCGGCGAGCACCGTCTGCGTGGCGGTCATGCCGGGTCTCCCTCGTCGCTACCCGAGCCGCCGGGCGCGCCGGCGGTGTCCTCGGTGCCCTGGCGGCGCCGCCCGGCCCGCTGCGCCGCCTGCTCGGCGCCCGGGAACTTCACGCCCGGGTGCTCGTCCAGCGGGTAGCGGCCGGGTCCCATCGCCGAGTGCTCGGCCCCGGCCGAGGTGCCGGGGTTGTCGAGCGCGCCGACGTAGTAGTCCTTCTCGCTGTCGCCGAGCCGCATCGGGTGCGGCGGCTGTTCCATCCCGGGCAGCAGCGGCGCGAGCAGCTGCTCCTTCGTGAAGATCAGGTCCTGCCGGTTGTCCCGGGCCAGCTCGTACTCGTTGCTCATGGTGAGCGAACGGGTCGGGCAGGCCTCGATGCACAGCCCGCAGAAGATGCACCGGGCGTAGTTGATCTGGTAGATGCTGGCGTACCGCTCACCGGGCGAGAAGCGCTTCTCCTCGGTGTTGTCGCCACCCTCGACGTAGATCGCGTCGGCCGGGCAGGCCCAGGCGCACAGCTCGCACCCGATGCACTTCTCCAGCCCGTCGGGGTGCCGGTTGAGGATGTGCCGCCCGTGGTAGCGGGGGGCGGACACCGGCGGCTTGAACGGGTAGTCCGTCGTCACCTGCTTGCGGAACATGTGCGAGAACGTGACGCCGAAGCCCTTGAACGTGCCCGTGATCGCACCCATGTCACACCTCCTTCTCGTCGGCGCCGACGTTGGCGGGTTGCCGCTGCGCGACGGCCCGCCGGGTACGCGGGCTCGGCGGCACCTGCAGGTCCATCGGCGGCAGCGGGAAGCTGCCCTCCGGGCGGGCCTGGACCTGCTCCTCCAGGGACCGCTCCGGCTCCGGCTTGCGGGTGGGCCAGAAGAAGATGGCCAGCAGCACCGCCGCCACCGGGATGCCGATCGCGATCAGCCGGTCGCCGCGCTCCCAGCCGCTGGTCACCTTGATGCCGGCCAGGGCCAGGATCCAGACCAGGTTGATCGGCAGCAGCACCTTCCAGCCGAGCCGCATGAACTGGTCGTACCGCAGCCGCGGCAGCGTACCGCGCAGCCAGACGAACACGAAGACCAGCAGGACGACCTTGCCGAGGAACCACAGCAGCGGCCACCAGCCGGAGTTCGCGCCGGACCAGAGGCTGATCGGCCACGGCGCCCGCCAACCGCCGAGGAACAGCGTGACGGTCACCGCCGACATGGTCACCATCGAGACGTACTCGGAGAGCATGAACAGCGCGAACTTCAGCGAGCTGTACTCCGTCATGAAGCCGGCCACCAGCTCCGACTCCGCCTCGGGCAGGTCGAACGGCGCCCGGTTGGTCTCACCGACGGTGGCGATGAAGAAGATGACGAAGCTGGGCAGCAGGAGCAGCGCGTACCAGCCGGGGGCCGGCAGGCTCTGGCCGAACAGCGTGAACCGGGTGCCGTCGGCCTGCGCGGCGACGATCCCGCTCGTCGACATCGTGCCGGCGGTCATGAAGACGGCCACGATGGACAGCCCCATCGCGACCTCGTACGAGATCATCTGCGCGCTGGAGCGCAGGCCGCCCAGCAGCGGGTAGGTGGAGCCGGACGCCCAGCCGCCGAGCACGATGCCGTAGATGCCCATCGACGAGCACGCCAGCAGCACCAGCACCGCCACCTGCACGTCGGTGACCTGTAGCGGAGTGTGGTGGCCGAAGACGCTGACGATCGGGCCGAACGGCACCACCGACAGCGCGGTCACCGAGCAGATCACCGAGATGGTCGGGGCGAAGAAGTAGACCACCTTGTCGGCCTTGGTCGGGAGGATGTCCTCCTTGAAGGCCATCTTCAGGCCGTCGGCCAGGGTCTGCAGCAGGCCGAACGGTCCGACCTGGTTGGGGCCGGGACGCACCTGCATGAAGCCGACGACCCGCCGCTCGAACCAGACCCCGAGCAGCGTGGCCAGCACGGCGAAGACGAACGCCAGCAGGACCTTGGCCAGGACCAGCCACCAGGTGTCGTGGCCGAAGTCCTGGAGCGTCGGATCCTGCGCGAGGTACATCGTCATTGCGCACTCCCGGTATTGAGCAACGGGCCCGGGCGGTGGGCCGCGTCGGCCGCGGCCGCGCCGGCCGCCCCGCCGGAGCGGTCCCCGGCGGTGACCCGGACGAGCGCGCCGGACGGTACGCCGAGGGCGCGCCGGACGCTCGAACCGGGCGAGTTGGTGGGCAGCCAGACCACGCCGTCCGGCATCTCGGTCAGCGCCACCGGCAGCGTGATGGCGCCCCGGTCGGTGCCGACCGTGACCGGCTCGCCCTCGGCCGCGCCGATCGCCTCGGCGGTGGGCCTGCTCAGCCGGACCACCGGCGGGCGGGCGGTGCCGTTCAGGTAGGAGTCGCCCTCGGTGAGGGTGCCGGAGTCGATGAGCTGGTGCCAGGTGGCCAGCACGGCCTCGCCCGTACCCGGCCGGGCCGCCTCGCCCGGCGCCACGGTCGGCGCCGCCGCCCGGTCGGCCCGGGTGGTCGGCAGCGCGCCCAGCTCGCGCCGGATCTCGTTGACGCTCCCGGTCCCGAGCTGGACCCCCAACTGCGCGGCCAGCGCGTCCAGCACCCGGCCATCGGTCATCGCCGGGGTGTTCAGCACGGCCTCGAAGGTGCGCAGCCGGCCCTCCCAGTCCAGGAAGCTGCCGGCCTTCTCCACCACCGGGGCGACCGGCAGCACCACGTCGGCCCGCCGGGTCACCGGACCGCCCCGCAGCTCCAGGCTCACCAGGAACGGCACCGCGTCCAGCGCCTGCTCGGCGGCCCGCGGGTCGGCCAGGTCGGCCGGGTCGACCCCGGCCACCACCAGGGCGCCGAGGTCACCGGCGGCGGCCGCCGCGACGATCTCGTCGGTGCCCCGACCGGCCCGGCTGGGAATCACCCCGGGCTCCACGTCCCAGGACTGGCCCAGCTCGGCGCGGGCGGCCGGGTCGGCCACCAGCCGTCCACCGGGCAGCAGGTTGGGCAGGCAGCCCGCGTCCACGGCGCCGCGGTCACCCGCGCGCCGCGGCACCCAGGCCAGCCTGGCCCCGGTACGCCCGGCCAGCGCCGCCGCGGCGGACAGCCCGCCCGGTACGTCGGCCAGCCGCTCGCCCACCAGCAGGACCGCGCCCTGCTCGCCCAGCGCCTCGGCGACCGTCGGGTGCTCGGCCAGCACCGCCGCCTCCTGACCCGGGACCACCCGGGCCACCTTCGCGCCAAGCTTCTCCAGGCCCCGGCTCGCGTACGGGGCGATCGCGAAGACCTTCAGGCCCTTCTTCTGGTGCGCCTTGCGCAGCCGGAGGAAGAGGATCGGGCACTCCTCCTCGGGCTCCAGCCCGACCAGGACGACCGCCGGGGCCTTCTCCAGGTCGGCGTAGGTCACCTCGGTCCGGCCGGCCACCGCGGCGGCCAGGAACTCGGCCTCCTCGCCGCCGACGCCCGTGGGACGGGCCCGGAAGTCGATGTCGTTGGTGCCGAGCGCGACCCGGGCGAACTTGGCGTACGCGTACGCGTCCTCCACGGTGAGCCGGCCGCCGGTGAGCACCCCGACCCCCTGGTCGGCGTCCCGGGCGGCCCGCAGCCCCTCGGCGGCGACGGCCAGCGCCTCGCTCCAGGACGCCTCGCGCAGCTCACCGGTCTGCCCGTCGCGGACCAGCGGCGTGTTGAGCCGTTCCCCGGCGGTGGCGTAGCGGAAGCCCCACCGGCCCTTGTCGCAGTTCCACTCCTCGTTCACCGCCGGGTCGTCGCCGGCCAGCCGCCGCAGCACCTTGCCGCGCCGCCAGTCGGTGCGCTGGGCGCAGCCGGCCGAGCAGTGCTCGCAGACGCTCGGGGTGGAGACCAGGTCGAACGGGCGTGCCCGGAACCGGTACTGGGCGCCGGTCAGCGCCCCCACCGGGCAGATCTGCACGGTGTTGCCGGAGAAGTAGGAGTTGAACGGGACCACCTCGGCGGTGTCCGGGTCCTCGACCCCGTACGCCTCGTCCCGGTAGATGTTGATTTCCTCGGCGCTGGAGCGGCCCATCAGGTCGATGAACTTGTCCCCGGCGATCTCCTCGGAGAACCGCGTGCACCGCTGGCACAGCACGCACCGTTCGCGGTCCAGCAGGACCTGGGTGGAGATCGGCAGCGGCTTCGGGTACTCCCGCTTGTGCTCGTGGAACCGGGAGTCCGTGCGCCCGGTCGACATCGCCTGGTTCTGCAGCGGGCACTCGCCGCCCTTGTCGCACATGGGGCAGTCGAGCGGGTGGTTGACCAGCAGCAGCTCCATGATCCCGGCCTGCGCCTTCTTGGCGACCTCCGAGGTGAGCTGCGTCCTGACCACCATCCCGTCGGCGACGGTCTGGGTGCACGAGGCGACCGGCTTGCGCTGGCCCTCCACGTCGACCAGGCACTGCCGGCAGGCGCCGGCGGGCGCCAGCAGCGGGTGGTCGCAGAACCGCGGGATGGCGATCCCGAGTTCCTCGGCCACCCGGATCAGCAGGGCGCCCTTGGGCGCCGTGACCTCGATGCCGTCGATGGTCAGCGTGACGGTGTCGGTCTTCTTGGCCAGATCGGTCATTCCTCGGCCTTTCGCTCGCGCTGCGTGGCCCGCAAGCCCCGGCTCTCTCCTCGCGCTCGCATGTCTAATGCGCCCCCACCAGGGTCTTCTCCGACAGCTTCGGAGCGGTCCGACCCTCGACGTAGTCGACGTAGTCCTGCTTGAAGTACTTCAGCGACGAGGTGACCGGGCTGGTCGCGCCGTCGCCCAGGCCGCAGAACGACCGCCCGAGGATGTTGTCGCAGGTGTCCAGCAGGGTGTCCAGGTCCTCGTGGGTGCCCTGGCCGGAGAGGATCCGGCGGTAGGTCCGGACCATCCAGTAGTTGCCCTCCCGGCACGGGGTGCACTTCCCACACGACTCGTGGTGGTAGAACTCCAGCCACCGGTACGTCGCGTAGACCGGACAGTCCTGGTCGGAGAAGATCTGGGTGGCCGTGGTGCCGAGAATGGACCCGGCCGCCGCCACCCCCTCGAAGTCCAGCGGCACGTCCAGGTGCTCCGCCGTGAGCAGCGGGGTGGACGAGCCGCCCGGGGTCCAGAACTTCAGGTTGTGCCCCGGCAGCATCCCGCCGGCCAGCTCGATCAGCTCCCGCAGCGTGATGCCGAGCGAGCACTCGTACTGGCCCGGGTTGGCGATCCGGCCGGAGAGCGAGTAGATCATCGGGCCGGACGACTTCTCCGTGCCCATGGTCTTCCACCAGTCGGCGCCGCCCAGCACGATGTACGGCACGCTGGCGATGGTCCCGACGTTGTTGACCACGGTCGGGCAGGCGTAGAGGCCGTGCGTGGCCGGGAACGGCGGGCGCAGCCGCGGCTGGCCGCGGAAGCCCTCCAGCGAGTCCAGCAGCGCGGTCTCCTCGCCGCAGATGTACGCTCCGGCGCCGCTGTGCACCACCACGTCCAGGTCGAAGCCGGACTTGAGGATGTCCCGGCCGAGGAACCCGGCCGCGTACGCCTCGTTCACCGCGTTCCGCAGCCGGCGCGCGGCGTTCACGGCCTCGCCCCGGATGTAGATGTAGGCCCGGTTGGCCCGGATGGCGTACGAGGCGATGATCACGCCCTCGATCAGCGAGTGCGGATCGTGGGTCATCAGCGGCAGGTCCTTGCAGGTGCCCGGCTCGCCCTCGTCGGCGTTGACCACCAGGTAGTGCGGCTTGTCGTCGCCCTGCGGGATGAAGCCCCACTTGAGGCCGGTGGGGAAGCCGGCGCCGCCGCGGCCGCGCAGGCCCGAGTCCTTGATCAGCTGGATCAGGTCGTCCGGGTGCGCGGCCAGCGCCTTGCGCAGCGCCGCGTACCCGTCGAGCTGCTGGTAGACATCCATGCTCCAGGCGTCCGGCGAGAGCCAGCGCTTGGTGAGCACCGGGGTCAGCTTGGCCAGCGTCTCCCGTCGGGGGGTGGTCACTTGTCGGCCTCCTTCTCGCCGGCCGGCGCCGCGCCGGCGCCGTCGCCGGAAGCCGCCGTCCCGCCGGCCTCGGCGAGGTTCCGCTGCTGGGCGTCGGTGCCCTCGCCGGCCGGCTTCGCGTCGCCGGCGGGCTCGTTCGCGCCCGCACCGGCCGCCTCGGCGGCCTGCGCGTCCGCCGGCACCGGCGGTACGCCGTCCACCGGCGGCTGCACGCCGGGGGCGTCCGGCACGGCCGTGCGGGCATCCGGCTGGCGGGTCTCGGCGGTACGCACCTGCGGCGACTTGTCGTCCGGCGCCTTCACGTCGGGGGCGGTGGTTCCGGTCCGCGATGCCGGCACCTTGGTCGGCGGCGGCGGCGCGGCGGCCGGCTCCTTCTTCCCGCCCGCCGGCTTCTCCTGCGCCGGCTTGGACCGGATCGGGGTGTCCGGGTCGAAGTCCGGCACCGAGATGCCGTGCTCCTGGGCCAGCCGCAGCCCGCGCAGGGTGGCGTCCCCGGCCCGGCCGTCGCCGACCGCACCGTCCCGCTCGTCGGCGAAGCCGGCAAGCTGGACCGCCATCTCCTTCAGCGTGCACAGCCGGGCGCCCCGGGTCGGCGTCGGCCGGCCGCCGGCGCGCAGTTCCTCCACCACCGACACGGCGGTGTCCCGGTCCACCCGGTCGAAGAACTCGTAGTTGACCGTCATCACGGGCCCGTAGTCGCAGGCCGCCAGGCACTCGGCGTGCTCCAGCGTGATCGTGCCGTCGGCCGTGGTCTCGTCGTGCCCGACACCGAGCAGTTCGGTGAGGGTGTCGTACACCTCCTGGCCGCCCAGCACGTTGCACATCGTGTTCGTGCAGACGCTGACCAGCCAGTCGCCGGTCGGCCGCCGCTTGTACATCGTGTAGAAGGTGGCGACCGCACCGACCTGTGCCTTGTTCAGCCCGAGCACCTCGGCGCAGAACTCCACCCCGGCCGGGGAGACGTACCCCTGCTCGGCCTGCACGAGGTGCAGCAGTGGCAGCAGCGCGGACCGGGACCGGTCGGCCGGGTAGCGGGCCACGATCTCCCGGGCGCGCTCGCCGAGCCGGTCCCGCAGCACCGTCGCGGTCACCACGTCCTGATGCGTGTCAGTCATCGGCCTCGCTCCACTTTCCGATTCGGCGTCCGGACGCTCACCGGTCACACCCGCCCATGACGGGGTCCAACGACGCCCCGCCGGCGATCACGTCGGCGATCAGACCGCCCTCGGCGAGCGCCGGGATCGCCTGGAGGTTGACGAAGCTCGGCTCGCGGTAGTGCACCCGGTAGGGCCGGGTGCCGCCGTCGGAGACCGCGTGCACGCCCAGTTCGCCGCGGGGCGACTCGATGCCGACGTACACCTGCCCGGCCGGTACCCGGAAGCCCTCGGTGACCAGCTTGAAGTGGTGGATCAGCGACTCCATGGACTGACCCATGATCTTCGCGACGTGCTCCAGCGAGTTGCCCATGCCGTCCAGCCCGACCGCGAGCTGCGCCGGCCAGGCGATCTTCCGGTCGGCGACCATCACCGGACCCGGCTTGAGCCGGTCCAGCGCCTGCTCGACGAGCTTGAGCGACTCGCGCATCTCGGCGAGCCGGACCTGGTAGCGGCCCCAGACGTCGCCGTCGGGGTGCGTCGGCACGTCGAACTCGTAGTTC
The DNA here is from genome assembly GCF_002285795.1 of Plantactinospora sp. KBS50. Classification (GTDB taxonomy): domain Bacteria; phylum Actinomycetota; class Actinomycetes; order Mycobacteriales; family Micromonosporaceae; genus KBS50. The sequence goes on along the minus strand of NZ_CP022961.1, from coordinate 451,003 downwards.
TCGTAGCCGCAGTACGGCATGGTCTTGCGCAGGTCCCAGGCCAGGCCGGCGGAGCGCAGCACCGGCCCGGTGACGCCCAGCGCCACGCAGCCGGTGACGTCCAGCACCGCGACGCCCTTGGTCCGCTCGACCCAGATCGGCTGGCCGGAGAGCAGGTCCTCGTACTCCTTGAGCCGCTTCGGCATCATCTTCAGGAACTCGCGGATCTTGACGATCGCCTCGTCCGGCACGTCCTGGGCCACCCCGCCGGGCCGGACGTACGCGTGGTTCATCCGCAGCCCGGTGATGGTCTCGAAGATGTCCAGGATGAACTCGCGCTCCCGGAAGCCGTACAGCATGATCGAGATGGCCCCGAGTTCCATGCCGGTGGTGGCCAGCCAGACCAGGTGCGAGGAGAGCCGGTTCAGCTCCATCATGAGCACCCGGATGGTGTTTGCCCGGTCGGTGATCTCGTCGGTGATCCCGAGCAGCTTCTCCACGGCCAGGCTGTACGCCGTCTCGTTGAAGATCGGGGCCAGGTAGTCCATCCGGGTGACGAACGTGCTGCCCTGCACCCAGTTGCGGTATTCGAGGTTCTTCTCGATGCCGGTGTGCAGGTAGCCGACCACCGAACGGGCCTCGCGGACCGTCTCACCCTCCAGTTCGAGGATGAGCCGCAGCACCCCGTGCGTGGACGGGTGCTGCGGACCCATGTTCACGATGATCCGCTCTTGCGCGATCGGGTCCGTACCCTCGACGACCGTGTCCCAGTCGCCGCCGGTCACGGTGAAGACCCTGCCCTCGGCGGTCTCCCGTTCGGTCGCGTAGCCAGGGGTGGAAGTCACTGGTAGCTCCTTCGGGCGTCCGGCGGCGGGATCTCGGCGCCCTTGTACTCCACGGGCACGCCGCCCAGCGGGTAGTCCTTGCGCTGCGGGTGGCCCTCCCAGTCGTCCGGCATGAGGACCCGGGTGAGGTTCGGGTGGCCGTCGAAGACGACGCCGAACATGTCGTACGTCTCCCGCTCCTGCCAGTCGGCGGTCGGGTAGACGGCCGTCACGCTGGGCAGGTGCGGGTCCTCGGCGGACACCGCGGCCTCCAGCCGGACCCGCCGGCGGTACGTCATCGAGGTGAGCTGGTAGACCACGTGCAGTCGCCGCTCGTCCACGCCCAGGTAGTCCGCGCCGGACACCGAGGAGCACAGTTCGAACCGCAGCGCCGCGTCGTCCCGCATCACCTGGCACACCTCGGCGATCCGTCCCGGCTGGATGTGCAGGGTCAGCTCGCCGCGGTCCACCACGACCTTCTCGATCGCGTCGGCGAAGGCCGGGTACGCCTCCTCCAGCGCGTCGGTCACCTCGTCGAAGTACCCGCCGTACGGGCGTTGGCTGCCGTCGACGTCGACGTGCGGCCGGACCAGGCCACCGAAGCCGGAGGTGTCACCCGAGCCGTGCACGCCGAACAGACCCCGCTGGGCCGGGCTGGCCGGCGGGTAGTCGGCGGGGGCGCCGGTGTTCGCGCCGATCGGCGGCGAGGTGGCCGGCACTCCGGCACCGGGCTTCTCGCTGGGCGCGGTCATCGGTTCACGGTCCCCTCGTGCTGGTGCAGGTGGTTCTGCGCCTTCATCCAGTTCTCGATCCGCAACTGCTCCTCGCGGCCCTCCCGGACCGCCTGGGTCCACTCGGCCCGCCGAGCCTTGTCGCTGCGGTAGGAGGACGGCATCGAGCCGTACGGGACCACCGGCACGTCGCCACGCTCGGTGCGGGCCGCCAGCATCTTGCGACCGCCCGGGCCGAGCGGCTCGTACATGATCTTTTCCCGCAGCTTGAGGACCGCGTCGATCAGCATCTCCGGCCGCGGCGGGCACCCGGGCAGGTACATGTCCACCGGTACGACGTGGTCCACGCCCTGCACGATCGCGTAGTTGTTGAACATGCCGCCGCTGCTGGCGCAGACGCCCATCGACAGCACCCAGCGGGGCTCGGCCATCTGGTCGTAGATCTGCCGCAGCACCGGCGCCATCTTCTGACTGACCCGGCCAGCCACGATCATCAGGTCCGCCTGCCGGGGCGAGGCGCGGAAGACCTCCATGCCCCAGCGGCCCATGTCGTAGTGCGGGCCGCCCGCGGCCATCATCTCGATGGCGCAGCAGGCCAGCCCGAAGGTCGCCCCCCACACCGACGACTTGCGGGACCAGTTGACCAGCTTCTCCACGCTGGTGAGCAGGATGCCGGCCGGGAGTTTCTCCTCGATGCCCATGTCTTGCCGCCTCCTCAGTCCCAGTCCAGGCCGCCGCGGCGCCACACGTAGGCGTACGCGACGAAGACCGCGACGATGAACAGCACCATCTCCACGAACCCGAAGGCGCCCAGCAGGTCGAAGGAGACCGCCCAGGGGTAGAGGAAGATGATCTCGATATCGAAGACGATGAAAAGCATCGCCGTCAGGTAGAACTTGATCGGAAATCGGCCGCCGCCGATCGGCTCCGGGCTCGGCTCGATGCCACACTCATAGGCGTCGAGCTTTGCGCGGTTGTAGCGGCGGGGTCCGGCGAACCGAGCGGCGGCCACGGAGAACAGCGCAAACGCCGCGGCCACGGCGAACAGCCCGATGATCGGTACGTAAGGCGAGAGCGACATCGTTTCTCCTGCTCGTCCTTCCCCTGCCTTCGGCGGTTGATGATTGTCACACTAGGCACAGCCACGCGGGCGACCCGCACCCGGGGGTCCGACCCGTCCCGGGTCGCCACCCTCACACGGCGGGTGCCACCTTGGTCATCGCGTTGATGATCCGGTCCATCGCGTCCCCGTCGCGGGGATCGGTCAGGTTGGCCATCAGCTTGAGCACGAATCGCATCAGCGTCGGGTGCGGCATGCCGTGCCGGGTCGCGATGCGCATGATCTCCGGCCGCCCGATGAGCTTCACGAAGAGGCCACCGAGCCGGTAGTAGCCGCCGTACCGGCTGGACAGCGCGGCCGGGTAGCCGTGCAGTGCCCGTTCCCGCTCGGCGCCCGCCGGCCTGGCCAGCGCCTGCACGATCACCTCGGCGGCCAGCTCGCCGGACTCCATGGCGTACGCGATCCCCTCGCCGTTGAAGGGGTTCACCATCCCGCCCGAGTCGCCGACCAGCAGGACCCCGCGAGTGTAGTGCGGCACCCGGTTGAAGCCCATCGGCAGCGCGGCGCCCAGGATCGGTCCCTCGGCGTTCGCCTCGTCGGACATCCCCCACTCCGGCGGGGTGCTGGCCAGCCAGTCGGTCAGCAGCCGCCGGTAGTTGGTGCGGCCGAAGGCCGACGAGGAGTTCAGCAGGCCGAGGCCCACGTTCACCCGGCCGTCACCCATCCCGAAGATCCAGCCGTAGCCCGGCAGCAGCTTGTCCCCGCTGTCCCGGCTGCGCAGTTCCAGCCAGGATTCCAGGTAGTCGTCGTGCTGCCGCGCCGGCGACCGGTAGTAGCGCCGCACGGCCACGCCGATCGGCCGGTCCTCCCGCTTGGTCAGGCCGAGCGCCAGCGGGAACCGCCCGGAGACGCCGTCGGCGGCCACCACCAGCGGCGCGTGGAAGCTCACCGGCGCCTTGTCCGGCCCGTGTTCGGCGGTGACCCCGACGGTGCGGCCCGCGTCGTCGAGCACCGGGCCGATCACGTTCATCCCGGTACGCAGTTCCGCGCCGGCCTTCACCGCCTGGCGGGCCAGCAGGTCATCGAAGTCGAGACGCGGCCGGACCAGGCCGTAGTTGGGGAAGCTGGCCAGGTCGGGCCAGTCGAGTTCCAGCCGTACGCCGCCGCCGATCACCCGCAGGCCGCGGTTGTGCAGCCAGCCGGCCTCGGCGGAGGTGTCGATGCCGAGGCTGATGAGCTGCTTGACCGCCCGCGGCGTCAGCCCGTCGCCGCAGACCTTCTCGCGGGGAAACTCGGTCTTTTCCAGCATCAGCACCCGGAGCCCGTGCCGGGCCAGGTGGTATGCGGTGGTCGAGCCGCCCGGACCGGCGCCAACGACGATCACGTCGGCGTCGTTTTCGACGGTCATCCGCGCCCCCTTCCCTGCTCGTGAAATGCTTCACAAGCGTGCTCGGAAGGGAGTCTAGGACCGGCATTGACGGGCCGCCAGCTTAGGTGAACCTAACCAACGGCCCGCAGCCGCAGGTCCGGGCCGTCAGTCCGACTCCGCCGGCCCTTCCGGGCGGTCCGTCGCCGGATCGCCGGCTCCCGGCTGACGGTCCAGCGCGCCGGGCAACTGGTCCCGCAGCGCGCCACCGCTCGCCCGGTCCAACGCGGCGAGCACCTCGGCCACCACCTGCTGCACGGCGGCCGGATCCGATCCGGCCAACTCGCGCAGCTGGTCGGCCAGGTCGGCGGCGTCGTTGCCGCCGGCCGCGCTGTTGTGGGCGGCACTGTTGCCGGCCGCGCTGTTGCCGGCGGCGGCGCCGTTGTGGGCGGCACTGTTGCCGCCGGCCGCGCCGTTGTGGGCGGCACTGTTGCCGGCGGCGGCGCCGTTGTGGGCGGCACTGTTGCCAGCGGCGGCGCCGTTGTGGGCGCTCCCACCCGCTCCGGCCAACGGCTCGCCGCGCCGATCCGACTCCGTCATGAGGTCGAGGTTACGCGAAGAAATCGCCTAAAACCCCCAAAACTCCTCACGCACCCCACCCGTCTCATCCCCGCCGGGCGAGCCGACCGGGCCGCGGCAGCCGTGAGTCATACGTCAGGTACCTCAAGCGGGACCGTTGAGGTACCTGACGTATGACTCACGAATGGGCGACTGACTCACGGATGGGCGACGCCCGGCGGTGGGCTCAGTCGCGGACCGCCCGGTGCAGGGCCGCGAGGCCGCCGGTCAGGTTCCGCCAGGCCACGTTCCCCCAGCCGGCGGCGCGGACCAGCGCCGCGAGGCCGGCCTGGTCGGGCCACGCCCGGATCGACTCCATCAGGTAGACGTACGCGTCCGGGTTGCTCGACACCACCCGGGCCGCGGCCGGCAGCCAGCGCATCAGGTACGACAGGTACGCCACCCGGAACGCCCGGTTGACCGGGTGGCTCAACTCACAGATGACCAGCCGGCCGCCCGGTCGGGTCACCCGGGCGAACTCCCGCAACGCCGCAGTGGTGTCCGCCACGTTGCGCAACGCGAACGAGATGGTCACCGCGTCGAAGGTGGCATCCGGGAACGGCAGCCGCAGCGCGTCGCCGGCCAGCAGCGGTACGTCCGGCCGGTCGCGCTTTCCCGCCGCCAGCATCCCGAGGGACAGGTCGGCGCCCACGGCGTACGCCCCGGACCGGGCCAGTTCCTCGGTCGACACCCCGGTGCCGGCCCCGACGTCCAGCACCAGCTCGCCGGGGCGCAGGTCCAGCGCCGCCCGGGTGGCCCGCCGCCAGGCCCGATCCCGTCCCGCCGTCATGACGGTGTTGGTCAGGTCGTACCGCGAGGCGACGCCGTCGAACATGGCGGCGATCTCGTGCGGCTGCTTGTCCAGGCCGGCCCGCTGCCCGGTCGATGCGTGCTTCACGGTGAACCACTCTGCCAGTGTCCGGACCGGGATGGCTGGCCACCCTGGTCCGGACCGGGATCAGATCGGATCACGCGGGCCGCCCGGAGCCCGCCGCGCCGAGCCGGACCGGACCGTGGCGCCGGACCGCGCGGAGCCCGCCGCACCGGACCGGACCGTGGCGCCGGGCCGCCCGGAGCCCGCCGAGCCGGACCGGACCGCCGAGCCGGACCGGACCGTGGCGCCGGGCCGGACCGTTGCGCCGGGCCGCCGGTCGAAGACCGCCCCGAGGCGCAGGTCGCCCGGGTGACCGGGGTCACTCGCCGGAGCGCTCGTCCTCCGGCGTGACCAGGACCACCTTCCGGCGCCGGGAGAGCACGAACAGCAGCCCGCCGAGGGCGAGCACTGCGGCGCCCACCCCACCGATCAGCCCGACCTGGGCGCCGGTGACCGGCAGGCCACCGCCGGTGCCGGGTGCCTCCGGAGCGCCCGAGGGCGCGGGGCTGACCGGCGCCGCGCTGCCGGACGGCGTCGGGGTCACCTCGCCCGACGGTTCCGGCGACGGCGTCGCGGTCACCAACTCCGCGAAGATGTCGAAGTTGGCGATGTTGTCACCGTCGTCGACGTCGGCGAGTTGCGCCGCGGTCGCCTGCTTGCCGTACCGCTGGCCGGACAGCCGCCGCGCGTCGGGCGCGTCGGTGCCCGACGCCTCCGCCGCGACCTGCCCCGGGTCCGGCAGCCTGGCGGTGCTGCCGGGGTCGACCGTCACGGTGACGGGGGCGGTGTAGACGTCCTGCGGGCGCAGCACCAGATCCGGCACCGTGCAGTAGTAGACGTCCAGGGTCGTGGCCTGCTGCACGCACTCCGGCGGCACGCTGGCGAAGTGCGCGCCGGCCGGCAGGTTCAGGATGTACGTCAGGCCCACGGCCTGCTTGCTGCCGGCGTTGTGGACGAACCAGTCCAGCGGCGTCGCGGCGCCCGGCGTACCGGCGCCCGCCGTGACCGGGACGTGCACGTCGCTGGCCCAGGTGGTCAGGTCGTACCCGGCCTTGACGACCGTGACCGGCACCTCGGCCTCGTTGTTGCGCTTGACCGGGTCCGGGGTCGCCGAGGCGACCGTGACGGTGAGCGAACCCGCGTCGCCCTTCTTGCCGATGCTCCAGATCGGCAGGCCGAACTCGGCCCGGGCACCGGCCGGGACGTCGTCCGCGCCGTCGGTGGAGAGCAGGCCGAGCCGGCAGGTGTACACCGCGCCGCTGTGGGCACAGCCGGTGGGCGGTGACCAGGCGACGAGAGCATCGTCCAGTCCCGCGTAGTCGATGGCGACAGTGACCTCGGTCGCGGCCGCCGGCCCCTGGTTGACCACGGTGAACTTGAACGGCTTGCGCGCCGCCTCCGTGCCGCTCCTGGCGAGCTGGAAGCTGGACGGGACGATCGCGAGATCGGCCTTGTCGGCCGCGTAGGCGGGGGCGCCGAGCGCCAGAAGCCCGCCCGCGGCGAGCAGGGCCGCGGCGCCCAGTCGTACCGGGCGGGAAAGGCTACGGAATGTCATCGATCCCTCGATAATCGGGGTGGGATGCGGAAGAGCGCAACGCACCGTATCGAAGGGCGATCATCCTGGCCAGCCCCGACGGGCGCAACGACGGGTGGCGACGACGGGTGGCGACGGCGGCCGAGCCGCTGCTGCGCGGGGTGCCCCGGACGCACCGAGGGCGGGATGGTCACCCATCCCGCCCAGCGGCTCTATGTGGACGGCCCCGAGGGCCGATAGCGGACGCGTACGACCGGCGCCGGTGCGGCCAGCACCGTCTCGACCTGCCAGAACAGGTACGCGCGCCGCGCACGTTATCCGCCGGGGAGCCGCCCGAACAGCCCCCGCGCCGGGACTGTTTCCGATTCGTGTCGGACGGGGTCAGCTCGCCTCGACCAGCGGGAGCCGGCGACCCACCCCACCGCCGGGCAGCGCGATCGAGGAGAAGTGCGACACGACGCGGTCGTCGGTGGGGTCGTCGGCAGGGGTCCAGTGCACCCGCAGGTGACGGTAGAGGGTGTCCCGCTGGGCCGGAATCCTGCCGGCCGACCGGATCATGTCGATCAGTTGGTGCAGGTTGGACCGGTGGCGGGCGCCGGCCGAGGAGATGACGTTCTCCTCCAGCATGATCGAGCCCAGGTCGTCCACGCCCATGTGCAGCGCGAGCTGCCCCGCCTCCTTGCCGGTGGTCAACCACGACGCCTGAAGGTGCGGGATCGTCGGGAAGAAGAGTCGGGACACCGCCACCAGCCGCAGGTACTCCAGCGTGGTCGCCTGGGTACGGCCCTTGAGATGGTTGTTCTCCGGCTGGTAGGTCCACGGGATGAACGAGCGGAACCCGCCGTACCCGCCCTGGTCGGCCCGGTCCTGCACGTCCCGGATCATGCGCAGGTGCTCGATCCGCTCGGCGTTGGTCTCGCCGGTGCCCATCATCATCGTCGCGGTCGACTCGACCCCGAGCCGGTGCGCGAGCGCCATCACCTCGCACCACCGCTCGCCTGACTCCTTGAGCGGCGCGATGGCGTGACGCGGCCGCTGCGGCAGCATCTCGGCGCCGGCGCCGGCGATCGAGTCCAGGCCGGCGGCCTTGATCCGGGTGATCGCCTCTTCCAGCGACACCCCGGAGACCTTCGCCATGTGCAGGATCTCGCTCGGGCCGATCGAGTGGATCACGAGCTGCGGGTACGCCCGCTTGACCGAGGAGAACAGCTCCTCGTAGTACTCGACCCCGTAGTCCGGGTGGTGGCCGCCCTGGAGCATCACCTGGGTCGCGCCGAGATCCACCGCCTCGGCGCAGCGCCGCAGGATCTCGTCGGTCGGGTGCGTCCAGCCCTCGCGGTGCTTGGGCGCCCGGTAGAAGGCGCAGAACCGGCAGGCAGTCACGCAGACGTTCGTGTAGTTGATGTTGCGGTCGATGATGTACGTGACGATGCCGTCCGGATAGCGCCGCCGGCGTACCGCGTCGGCCGCCTCACCCAACGCGTGGAAGGGCGCGTCGGTGTAGAGCAGCAACGCCTCCTCGGGCGTGATCCGCCCGCCGTCCGCGCCACGCCGCAGGATGTCGTCGATTTCCCGGCTCACCGTCACCCCCGAGCCTACGTCGCGGCCCTCCCGCCATCCCAGGTTGTGCCGGCGGAGGTGATCCGCACCGCCGGGGACGGCGGCCAGGCTGACATCCGCCGGGCGTCATGCGTCGTAGTCGACCGTGAGGGTGTCGGTGGTCGGGCTGGACTGGCAGGTCAACACGTACCCGGCGGCCACCTCGTCCGGCTCCAGCGCGTAGTTGCGGGCCATCGTGACCTCGCCGTCGACGACCCGCGCCCGGCAGGTCGAGCAGACCCCGCCCTTGCAGGCGTACGGCAGTTCCGCGCGCACCTTGAGCGCGGCGTCCAGCACCCGCTCGTCCCGGGTCATCCGGAACCCGGACGCGCGGCCGTCCAGGATGATCGTGACCTCGCTGCCGGCGGCGGTGTCCTCGGCCCGGCGCGGCGGCGGGGGCGGCTCGTCGACGTGGAACAGCTCGGTGTGTACGGCCGGGTCGGGCACCCCCGTCCGGCCAGCACCGTCCGGGCGTCGGTCACCAGGCCGTACGGGCCGCACAGGAACCACTCGTCGATCTCCTGCGCCGGTACGACCGTGTCCAGCAGCCGGCCGAGCCGTTCGGCGTCCACCCGGCCGGACAGCAGCGGCGAGTCGCCCGGCTCCCGGGACAGCACGTGCACCAGGTGCAGCCGGGCCGGGTACCGGTCCTTCAGGTCGGCCAGTTCCTCGGCGAACATCACGCTGCGGGCGTACCGGTTGCCGTAGACCAGGGTGAACCGGCTCTCCGGCTCGACGGCCAGCGCCGTGGCCACCAGCGAGAGCACCGGGGTGATCCCGGATCCGGCGGCGACCGCGCCGTAGTGCCGGGTCCGCCCGGGGTCGAACGCGCTGACGAAGTGCCCGAGCGGCGCCAGCACGTCGACCGCGTCGCCCGCACGCAGCGCCGCACAGGCGTACCCGGAGAAGACTCCGCCCGGGATCTCCTTGACCCCGATCCGCAGCCGCCCGGAGGCGGCCAGCTCCGCGGGCGTCGAGCAGATCGAGTACGACCGGCGCGCCTCGGTGCCGTTGTCGTCGTCGACCAGGCGCACGGTGAGATGCTGCCCCGCGCGGAACGCGAAGGTCTCCCGCAACTCCTCCGGTACGGCGAAGGTGATCGCCACGGCGTCGTCGGTGAGCCGGTCCACCGAGGCGACCGGCAACGGGTGGAAGACCGGCCGGCGGCGAACCGGTCGGGTGATGGTGACTGTCACAGCGCCTTCAGATGGTCGAAGGGTTCGCGGCAGGCGCGGCAACGCCACAGCGACTTGCAGGCGGTGGATCCGAACCGGCTGAGCTGCTCGGTGTCCGGCGAGCCGCAGCGCGGGCAGCGGGCGGTCAGGGTCAGCGGTACCGGCCCGGCCCGGCGTACCGGATCCGGGGGTGCGATACCGGCGGAGGCCAGCTTGGTCCGGCCCGCCTCGGTGATCCAGTCGGTGCTCCACGCGGGCGCGTAGACCGTGCGTACCTCGGCGTCCGGGCAGCCGGCGGCGGCCAGCGCGGTCCGGATGTCGCCCCGGATGACGTCCATGGCGGGACAGCCCGTGTAGGTCGGCGTGATGCTCACCACCACCCGCCCGTCGCGGACCGTGACGTCCCGCAGGATCCCCAGTTCCTCGATGGTGACGGCCCGGATCTCCGGATCCACCACCGCGGCGACCGCGGCCCGGGCCTGGTCCACGGTCGGCGCGGTCACCATCGCGCCCCCGGGTGGGCCCGGTGCACCACCTGCATCTCGGCCAGTAGGTAGGACAGGTGCTCGGTGTGCACGCCCTGCCGCCCGCCGGTCGGGACCCAGCCGCTGTCCGGACGGGTCAGCGTGGCCTCGGCCAGCACCGCGGCCACCGTGGCGTCGAACTCGGCCCGCAGCGTCGCCGGGTCGACCGGTGCCGCCGGGTCCGCGGCGAACAGTTCCGCCGCGTACGGCCACACGGCGTCGACGGCGGCCTGCATCCTGCGGTGCGACTCGACCGTGCCGTCGCCGAGCCGGACCGTCCAGGTGCGGCTGTGGTCCAGGTGGTACGCCGACTCCTTGCGGGCCTTCGCGCCGATCGCGGCCAACCGCGCGTCCGGGCAGTTGCTCAGGGCGGCATAGAGCGGAAGCTGGTACGCCGACAGGAACAGCAGTTTGGCCATGGTGTGCCCGAAGTCGCCGTTGGGCAGCTCGACCAGCAGGCAGTTGCGGAACTCGCGGTCGCCGCGCAGGAACGCCAACGCGTCCTCGTCCCGGCCCGCGCCCTCGATCTCCGCGGCGTACGACAGCAGCAGGCGGGCGGCGCCGAGCTGGTCCAACGCGATGTTGGACAGCGCGATGTCCTCTTCCATCTCGGGCGCCCGGGCGGCCCACTCGGCCAGCCGCTGAGCCATCACCAGCGCGTCGTCGCCGAGCCCGAGCAGGTAGTCGACGCTCGGCCGGCCGCCGCCGGCCGCGGCGTTGGTGCCGCCGGTCGCCGGGTTGGTGGCCGCAGGGTCGACGCTCGGCCGGCCGCCGGCGGTCGCCGGGTTGGTGGCCACAGGGTTGGCGCCGCCGGCGGTCGCCGGGTTGGTGGCCGCAGGGTTGGTGCCGCCGGTCGCCGGGTTGGCGCCGCCGGCGGTCGCCGCGGCGGTGGAACCGGTGGCCACCCGGTCGGTGGTGCTGGCCGGCGGCGGGTTGCTGGCGCTCACAGGTGCGCCACCCCGTCCGGCACCTCGTAAAAGGTCGGGTGCCGGTAGACCTTGTCGGCCGCGGGGTCGAAGAAGGCGTCCTTCTCATCCGGGCTGGAGGCGGTGATGGCGGCGGCCGGGACCACCCAGATCGACACCCCCTCCTGCCGGCGGGTGTACAGGTCGCGGGCGTTACGCAGGGCAAGTTCCGCGTCCGGCGCGTGCAGGCTGCCGACGTGGCTGTGCGAGAGCCCGCGCCGCGCGCGTACGAACACCTCCCAGAGCGGCCAGCCGGTCCGGCCCGCGCGTGCCTGCTCGCCGCTGCCCGCTCCGCGGGGCTTTCCGGCCGCGGCGACTCCGGCGGGCCGCTGGTCGGTGCCGGCTGCGCCGGGCTGTTCGTCCGTGCCAACTGCGCCGGGCCGTCCGTCCGTGCCGGCCGCGCCGGGCTGTTCGTCCCCGTTCCGTTCGGTCATGCCGCTACCGGGTCCTTCCGCGCCGCCGCCTGTTCCGCCCGCTCCGCACGCTTGGCCGCATGGACCACCGCGGCCTCGCGTACCCAGGCGCCCTCGGCGTGCGCCCGGCGGCGGTGGTCCATGCGCTGCCGGTTGCACGGCCCGTCGCCGGAGATCACCCGCATCAGCTCGTCGTAGTCCGGCTGCGTGTAGTCGTACGCCTGGCGCTCGGCGTTCCAGCGCAGCGCCGGATCGGGGATGCGCAGCCCCAGCACCTCGGCCTGCTGCACGCACATGTCCACGAACCGCTGGCGCAGATCGTCGTTGGAGAAGCGCTTGATCTTCCACTCCATCGACTGGGCGGAGTGCGTCGAGTCGGTGTCGGGCGGCCCGAACATGGCCAGCGACGGGTACCACCAGCGGTCCACCGCGTCCTGGGCCATCGTCCGCTGCTCCGGCGTGCCGTGCGCCAACGTGTGCAGGATCTCGTAGCCCTGCCGCTGGTGGAACGACTCCTCCTTGCAGACCCGGATCATGGCCCGCGCGTACGGGCCGTACGAGCAGCGGCAGAGCGGCACCTGGTTGACGATCGCCGCGCCGTCCACCAGCCAGCCGATCGCGCCCACGTCGGCCCAGGAGAGCGTGGGGTAGTTGAAGATGGAGCTGTACTTCTGCCGCCCGGACAGCAGGAGATCGACCAGTTCGTCCCGGTCCACGCCCAGGGTCTCGGCGGCGGCGTAGAGGTAGAGGCCGTGCCCGGCCTCGTCCTGGACCTTCGCCAGCAGGATGGCCTTGCGCTTCAGCGACGGCGCCCGGGTGATCCAGTTACCCTCCGGCTGCATCCCGATGATCTCGGAGTGCGCGTGCTGGGCGATCTGCCGGACCAACGTCCTGCGGTACCGCTCGGGCATCCAGTCCCGCGGTTCGATCTTCTGGTCGGCCGCGATAACAGAGTCGAAATATTCTTCCGGCGCCGCGCCGGCCGTGCCGGAGGCGCCCGCACGCGCCCGGGCGGCCGCGTCGCGTAGCTCGGCCTCGGCCGCCTCTACCTGATCGAGAAGCGCCCCGGTGGGCGCCTCTTCGGGCTGGGAGAAGTCGTTGCCGTACACCCACCAAGTGTTACAGCTAGTCGACCATATCGCTAGACCCGTGTCACACAAATGGCGCGAAGAACACGCTTGGTGACCAAGTCGATCCGATATGTCAGAAAGATCATTCACCGTGGAGACGTCGGTCACATAAAGTCAGGAAGACTGCCGACTTACGGGCTGCTTCCTCCGCATTTGTGCGAGATGCCGGCAACCCAGCGGTGTCGGACTCTGGCGTTGCGCGCGAGAACGCCTAGAATTGCGGCGGTCCCACGCCACAACGCCGTGCGCGCCAACGCTTCCGGCTCGGTCACCCCCGACCGTCCGGTGGCCGTGGAACCGGCGGAACCCGTCCAGTCCCCCTGGGCCCTACCTTCGGAGTCTCACCACTCATGCGCCCTCGCGTGATCATGGTGCTCGCCATCGTGGCCATCCTTCTCGGTGGCGTGATGCTCGTGCCGGCGGCGTACGCCCGATTCAGCGGCGGCGACGGCCCACTCGGCCTCCGCCTGGCCGGATCGGCACCGAAGCCCCCGACACCCACCGCGCCGGAGCCGGCCAGCCTGGCCTACCAGCCGGTCTCGGTGACGGGCTACAAGGGCTCCTTCCTCGCCTGGGCGATCATGGACCGGGACAGCGGCGAGATCTCCGGATCGAGCAACATCAGCTCGACCAACTCCACCGAGTCGATGATCAAGGCTTGGCTGGTCTCGGACTACCTGCGCCGACTCGGCGACAAGGAGCCGCCGGCGTCGATGCTCAAGAAGGCCAGCACGGCCATCCGGGACAGCGACAACATCGCGGCGGAGAATCTCTACAACGCGGGCGGGCGCCTGCCGGTGATCCAGCGCCTGATCAGCATCTGCGGCCTGACGGACACCAAGGCGGAATCGTCCAGCCGGCACAAGTGGGCATACACGCAGATGTCGCCACGGGACGCCGTACGCATGGGAGACTGCATCGCGAGCGGTAAGGCCGCCGGCCCCAAGTGGACCGAGTGGGTGCTGAACGAGATGGCACACGTGCGCGGCACCACCGCCGCCAAGGACCAGCACGAGCAGACCGGTGGCGGGCACTGGGGAATTGTCGACGGCCTGCCCAAGTCGATCACCAGCGAGGGCCCGGTGCACATCAAGAACGGCTGGACGATGCTCTTCGCCGACTACCAGTGGCACCTCAACTGCCTCGCCGTGACCGACAAGTGGTCGCTCGCGGTGATGATGCGGTACTCCGGCAAGATCAGTCTCCAGTACGGCGCCAGCGTGTGCGCCAGCGTCACCAGCCAGTTGGTGACCCCTGAGCCGGGTGCCGCGCTTCAGGTTCCGACACCGCTGGCCAAGGCCTGATGGGCGAGTACCGCGGCAGCCGGCGACGCCCCGGTGATCGGACACCGCTGCGTCTCGTCCTCTTCTCGGTGGTGTTGCTGGCCGCGGTCCTGGCCGGGCTGCGGTTCATTCCGGGTTCGCCGTTCGCCACAAAATCGGTGGCGCAGTGGGGGCACGCCGCCCGTACCGACTCCGCCGCCGATGCGCCGGCGAGCCGATCCGACCGGCCCTCCCCCAGCCCGTCGCCCGAGCTTCCGCCGCTGCCCATCGCGCCGGCCGACATCAAGATCAACGCAACCGGCTGGTGGTCCTGGGCGATGCAGGACACCCGGACCGGAAAGATCTACGGTTCGAAGAACCTCGGCGAGACGAACACCACCGCGTCGATGATCAAATCGTGGATCGCCGCGGACTACCTGCGCCGCTCGGCCGAGAAGGGCGTGACGCCCAGCAGCGCCCGGATGGCCCAGGTCAGCACCATGATCCGGGACAGCGACAACGAGGCAGCGCAGAGCCTCTGGCTGGCGATCGGCGGAGCCCCGGCGATCGACCGGCTGATCGACATCTGCAAGCTCACCGACAGCAGCGGCTACAAGAACCTGTGGAGCAACACCCGGCTCTCACCGCGGGACATCACCCGGCTGGGCGCCTGCATCGCGGACGGCCGGGCCGCCGGCCCCAAGTGGACGGACTACCTGCTGAACGAGATGCGCCACGTCCGCGGCACCGGTGACTTCGGGGTCCGCAAGGCGTTCCCGGCCAGCGACCAGAAAGACATCGCCATCAAGAACGGCTGGGTCGACCGCCAGGCCACCCAGGAGTACCACGTGAGCTGCCTGGCCATCGGCGACGGCTGGACCGTGGGCGTGATGGCCCGCTACCCGATCAACCTCGACTACTCGTACGGCGCCAAAATCTGCGAGAACGTCGGCCGGCAACTGATCGCCGCCGCGAAGTAGGCGTACCGGGGCGGAGCAGGCGTACCGGTCGGACTCGAGCCACGGCCGCGCCCTCGGCCGCCGACCCAGACCTGGACGACGGCCGGGCCGCCGGCCGGGCGTTCGGACCCGGACGCCGGCGGCGGTCAGACCTGGACGAAGGCCGGGCCGCCGGCCGGGCGTTCGGACCGGACGCCGGCGGCGGTCAGACCTGGAAGCTGGCGTTTCGGCCCCGGAAGCCGGCCGGGCCATCGGCCCGCGGCCCGCGGTCAGACCTGGAAGAAGGCCGGGCCGTCGGCCGGCAGCGCCGGGGCCGCGCCGAGCGCCGCGGCTCGCCGGGCGAACTCCCGCAGTCCGTCCACCTGCCGGCCGCCGAGGGAAAAATCGAGGGCACGGAAGTAGTTGGCCAGGGTGGCCGCGTCGAACGGCTCCCAGCGGGCCGCCGCGGTCGCCACCTCGTCCAGGGCCGCGAGGCACAGGTCCCGGGAGCGCAGGAACGCCTCGTGCACCTCCTTGACCTGGCCCGGGTGTGCGGCGGCAAAATCCCGACGTACCGCCCAGACCGCGAACACCATCGGCAGCCCGGTCCAGTCCCGCCACGCCTGCCCCAGGTCGGTGACGGTCAGGCCACGGGCGGGGGCCTCGTACAGGGCGCGCAGCGCCACGTCGCCGATCAGCACGCCGGCGTCCGCCTCCAGCAGCATCTGGCTCAGCTCGGGCGGGCAGCGGAAATACTCGGGTCGAGCGCCGTACCGCTCCCCGAGCAGCATCTGGGCGAGCAGCACGCCGGTCCGCGAGGTGGAGCCGAGGGCGACCCTGGCGCCGTCCAGCTCGGCCGGCGGCCGGGTGGACACGATGTTGACCGACAGCACCGGCCCGTCGCTGCCCACCGCGAGGTCCGGCAGCAGGAGCAGCTCATCGGCGTGCCGCAGGTACTCCAGCAGCGAGATCGGGCCGATGTCCAGCCCGCCGGCCACGAGACGGTCGTTCAGGTGATCGGGTGTGTCCTTGTACAGGTCCACGTCCAGCAACGCGCCGGACCGCACCAGCCCCCAGTAGATCGGCAGGCAGTTGAGAAACTGGATGTGCCCCACCCGGGGTCGGCGCAGCTCGGTCACGAACCGACCGTATCCCGCCATCTGGACTGCTGCCCGGCGGGCCGCCGGGTTGGGCGGCGGCTCACACCCGGCCAGGGCCTTGTCCCCGGCCCTGGCGCGGTCGGTGTCGGGGTCGCGACGTGGTCGGCGGGCAGGCCCGGTCCGGGTCGCGGGCGCGGTCGGCGCAGGCACGGTGGAGTCGGGGTCTGGGCGCGGTGGGGCCGCGGTCGGTTTCGCGGTCGGGGTCTGGGCGGGGTGGGATCGCGGTCGGCGCACGCATGGTCCGGGGCGCGGTCGGGTCGGGCGGAAATCGCTCGGGCGGCTGTCTGGTGCCCGGGCCGGTTCAGCAGCGCAGGTGGTAACGGTTACGCCGGGGCGTACGGTCGGGATCCAGCCAGTACGGCGGGATGAACTCGGGGTGGCCGTCCCGGGCCAGCCGGACGATCCATTCGCCGCGATGGATGACCCGGTGGTGGTATCCGCACAGCAGTACGGCATTGTGCAGACTGGTCCCGCCGCCGTCCGTCCAGGGCCGGATGTGATGACCGGCGCACCAGCGCGGCGGCCGGTCGCAGTTCGGAAAGGCGCAACCGCGATCCCGCAGCACGAGGGCGCGGCGCAGTGGGCCGGTGAAGAGCCGCCGCTGCCGGCCCACGTCCAGCACCTGACCGCGGCCGCCGAGCACGGCCGGCAGGATCGCCGCGTCGCAGGCCAGCCGGCGCAGCGCATCCGGCCCCAAGCGCAGGCCGGTATCAAGGGTGCCGACGCCGAACCCGGGGCCGGCGCCGAGAGCGACGCCGGGGCCATGAGTACCGGAACCGTGAGCGTCGACTCCCTGGGTGGTGCCGGAACCACGAGCGTCGACTCCCTCGGCGGTGCCGGAGCCATGCGTGGTGCCGGAACCGTGAGCGTCGACTCCCTGGGAGGCGCCGGCGCCGTGAGCGTCGACTCCCTCGGTGGTGCCGGAGCGATGCGCGGTGCCGGAGCCGAGACGCGCGGTCAACGCGTCGAAACTCGTGGTGATCACCAGTTGCGGAGGTTCGCCGCCGTTGTCCGGCAGTTCGCCGGTGCGCAGGGCGAGGTGGAGCACCTCGGCCAGCGCATCGTGCCGCCGCTGGCCGGGGCCGCGGTCGTCGCCGGGGCCGTTCGGCCGGACGAGCGGATCGAGCGCGGCGGTCAGCAACGCCCCGGTCTCGGCGTCGAGGACACCGCGCAGCCGCAGCCATCCCTCGGCGGCGATCGACAGGGTGAGATCGCGCCGTTGCTCGGCCCGGGACTCCTGCCGGCGCAGGGCGCGCCGGTCGGCCTCTTCGGCGGCCTCGGGCGCCACGTGCCAGAGGATCCGCTCGGCGCAGACCCGCAGCGCCGCTGGCGCAAGGTCCCGGGCATGCCCCAGCAGGGCGTGCAGGGCCTTGTCCGCCACCGGCGGACCGGCCTCGGCGCGGGCGGCGGTCACCGCCCCGGCAATGATCCGGGCCTGCGTCAGGCTTATGTCGCCGCTGGTCAGCGCCGCCCGTAGCGCCGGGCCGGCGGCGTCCGCACCACACCCCGCGGCCGTCGAACCACACCCCGCCGCATCCACACCACACCCCGGCGTACCGCTGCCGGGGTCGGCCGGCGGATCCGGTCGCACGGCATGGTCTGTCGCATCGTCGGCGTCCATCCACGCCGCGTCCGCCACCAACTGGCGAGCGGTCGTTGGCGAGATCCGAAGCCGGTCGCGCAACCAGCCGGCGGTCGACGTGGCACCCTGAGCCCGGCCCAGATCCCGACCGTCGATCTCGCGGACGGCGGCCAGTTTCGCCACCGTGAGCAGCCGCTCGGCCCGGTGCACGGCCTCCAGGGCCGCGATCAACGCAGCGTTGGACGCCGACCAGACGGGCCGGGCAGCGCACTCCCGCGCCGCCCCGACCACCCGCTCCGCCGCATCGATCACGATCCTCACCGTAGAACGGACGTACGACGCTTTCGACCACAAGATTCGGCATCCACCAGCGCCTCCAGATGGCGAACACCGGGACATGGAAGACATGGAATTGGCCCCGGATTCCGCGACGTACGGGTGCGACGGGCCGCGGGGGTTGCCCGGCGGCGCTGAGGCTGGGCGCTAGGGTGTGGGGCCGAAGGAGGACGGCTCGTGCCCCAACCCCGCGTCCAATCGTTCGGCCTCGACGACTTCGCCCTGGACGATCGACTACGCCTCTTCAGCTACCTCACGGCCGACAACCGGATCGGCTACCTGTGGCTGTTGCGGGCGATCGAGTCGGCCCGCAACAGCTACCACCTGGTGCTGCACACCTCGGAGGTGGCCGCCGCCCTCGCCGGCCTGGCGGAGACCCAGCCGGACTGCCCCGATCCCGCCGGCCTGGAACTACCCCGCCTGCTCGACGCCCTGGTCGACTGGGGAGTGCTCGACCGCGGCCAGGACGGCGCCCGCGCCACCAGCCTCGCCGAGTACCGCAACCGCCACTCGGTGTACCAGTTCACCGAGGCCGGCTACCGGGCGCACCGTGCGGTGGAGAGCGTGCTGTCCGCCAGCCTGAACGACAGCACGCTTTCCCGACTCGTCTTCGCGGATCTGCTCGCCGACCTCCAGGCGCTGGCCGTCGCGAACGCCGCCGGGGACGCCGAGGAGGTGTACCGCAAGCTCAGCCGGCTCGACCGGGCGCTCGCGGACATCGCCGAGCGGGCGGCCCGCTTCTACCACATGCTCGGCGACCTGGGCCGCACCCACGACGTACGCCCCGAGGTCTTCCTCGCCCACAAGGATGCCCTGCTGTCCCACCTGCGCGACTTCTACGACGAGTTGCAGCGGTACACCCCGCGGCTGCGCGAAGCCGTCCGCGAGGTGGAGACGACCGGGCTGGACCGGTTGGTGGAGGCCGCCGCCGAGGCCGACGAGCGGGTCTTCGGAACCCCTGTCGAACGGCTTGACGACTGGCGACGGCGCTGGTCCGGCCTCCGGTCGTGGCTGGCGCCGCCGAGCGCCGACCTGCCGAGCGAGGCCGACCGGCTGGCCGGGGCCACGACGGCGGCGATCGGCGACGTGCTGGCGCTGCTGCGGCGGATCACCGAGGCCCGGCGCGGTGGCGTGAGCCGGGAATCCCAGCTCCGGCACCTGGCGGCCTGGTTCACCGCCGCCGGCTCGGTCGACGCGGCACACGCGCTCTTCGACGCCGTGTTCGGGCTGGGTGCGCCGCGGCACGCCGGCGTCGCCCACCCCGACCCGGAGGCGATACCCACTCGACTGTCCTGGTGGGACGCGCCGGCCGTGGAGCTGTCGCGCACCCTGGTCCAGTTCGGCCGCACGCCGGGTCAGGGTAACGGGCGGCCGGCGCGGATCGACCGGTCCGCCTCGGAACGGCACCGGCTGCGGGAACACCAGCTCGCCGAGGAGCGCCGCCACGTCGAGGCCGCGGCCCGACTGGCCGAGGCCGGGCCGGCCGCAATCGGCCCGGACGGCGCGCCGCGGGCCGGCACCGACCAGGACGGTACCGACCAGAGCGGCGCGGAGTTCAGCCCCGACGCCGGCACGGATCCGGCCGAGCCGCTGGACGACGCCCAGGTCGCGGTGCTCCGCCGGCTGCTGGACGTGGCGCTGGCGGCCCGCGCCCCCGGACGGCCGGACACCCCGCTGGTGGCGGCCGCCTTCGGGGTACGACTGACGCTGTCGCCCGCCCCCGGCCGGTTCACCACGGTCCGCACCGCCGGCGGGTGGCTGCACCTGGACGGGTACGCGCTCACCGTGGCGCCGGCCCGGCACACCGTGGCCCAGCGTCGTGAGCTGGTGCCGGCATGAGGTTCGCGGTCGACGTACCGGAGTTGGAGCTGTCCGACTACCAGCGGACGGTGCGGCTGGTGCTCCGGCACCCGCTGATCACGGCCACCTGGCCCGACGAACGGGCACTGGGTCGGGTCCGCAGGTTCGCCCCGCAGCTACGGCAGGACCTGGCCGAGGCCTTCGGTTACCGGCTGGAGCTGCACGGCTCGGCCGCCCGGCTGGTACGCACGGCCGACCAGCTGGATCCGAGCCGCCCGGCCACCTCCCGGACCGGCCGGGTCTTCGACCGGCGGCGGTACGCGTACCTGTCGCTCTGCCTGGCCGCCCTGGGTCGGGCCGGCATCCAGACCACGGTCAGCGAGCTGGCGGACGCCGTTTCGGCGGACGCCAACCGGATCGGCGGGCTGGGCCTGGACCCGGACAGCGGCGGTGACCGGCGGGCGTTCGTGGACGCCGTCGGCTGGTTGGAGGAGCGCGGCGTGCTCCGGGTCGCGGACGGCTCCAGTTCCTCCTGGGCCAGCGATCCCGGTTCGGGTGAGGCGCTCTACGACATCGCCCGGGACGCGCTGCTCGCCCTGTTCCACCCGCCGCGGGTGCTCCAGCACGTCGGCGGCGTGGCGGAATTGCTCCGGCGTGACGCCAACAGCAGCGGGAACGCCGAGCGGCGGGCCGCGGCCCAGGCCGCCCGGCGGGCCATCGCCGAACAACCGGTGCTCTACTACTCGGACGTTGCGCCGGAGGTGGCGAACCATCTGCGCGGTACGGCGCTGCCGGCGGACCTGTACCGGTTGACCGGCCTGCGGGTCGAGCGGCGGGCCGAGGGGGTGCTGCTGGTGGACACGGTCGGCTGGTCGGCCGAGCGGTTCCCCGGCGCCGGCTCGGTGGCGCAGGCCGCCGTGCTGCTGGCGGTCGAGATGGCCGACCGGGCGCTGGACCCGGACGGGCGGCGGGTCAAGCGGCTGCCCGCACCGGCGCGCACCGAACGTCACGACCGGCTGGTCGCCGAGATCGACGCCGGCCTGCCGACGGCGAGCCGGGTGGTGCTGGACGACCGGTTCGAGCCGCGGGAACCGGACACGGACGCGGACCCGAGTCAAGCCGGCGGACCCGCCGGCAACGGCGCCAGCACCGGGAACGGTACCAGCAACGGGAACGGGAACGGCGCCAGCACCGGGAACGGCACCGACGCCGGGAACCGCACCGAAGCCGGGAACCGCACCGACGCCGGGAACGGCACCGCGGAGCCGGCCCGGTATCCGTTCGTGACCGACAGCTTCCTGCGGGAGGCCGTGTCCGGGATTCTCCAACGGTACGGGTCCGCCTTCGGCGCGACCTGGCACGCCGACCCGAACCGGCTGGCGGCGGAGGCGGTAGCCCTGCTCGCCCGGTTCGGCGCGGTCACCCCGGTGCCGGGCGGTGTGCTGGTACGACCGCTGGTGGGCCGCTACCGCAGCACCGTCGCCACGGTGCGCCAGCGCACCCTGTTCTGACCCGTCCGATCCGCGCCGGACGACTCCGACCCCTACTGAGGACAACCATGGCCCGCTTCCGACCGACCCGTGCCGGCATCGTGAACCTGTGGGACTACCGGGACGAGGAGTTCCTCTTCGTCGACGGCTGGCTGGTGCTTCGCGGGCCCAACGGCTCCGGCAAGACCAAGGCGCTGGAGGTGCTCTTCCCGTTCGTGCTGGACGGCCGGATCGAGCCGCGCCGGCTCAATCCGTTCGCCGGCGAGGACCGCACGATGAAGTCCAACCTGCTCTACCGGGGGCAGGAGAGCGCGCACGGGTACGTGTGGCTGGAGTTCGGCGACGGATCCTCGTACGTGACGATCGGGATCGGCCTGCGCGCGCACCGGCACAACGACCGGGTCACCCGATGGCACTTCGTGGCCGAGGGTCGGGTCGGGGTGGAGCTGTCCCTGCTGGACGCCGACGACCGGCCGCTCGTGCGTAAGGACCTGGCCGCGGCGCTGGGTCCGGACGCGGTGCGGGACTCCGCGGAGGAGTACCGGCAGCTGGTCGACGCCCGGCTGTTCGGCCTGGGTCCGGCCCGGTACGAGCAACTGCTCGACCTGGTGCTGACGCTGCGCAAGCCGCAGTTGGCGAAGGACCTGAACCCGGCCGAACTGTCCCGCACGCTCCAGCGCGGGCTGCGGCCGCTGGACGACCATCTCGTGGTGGAGGCTGCCCGCTCGTTCGACGACATGGAGGCGGTCGCCCGTACCCTGGAGGGCCTGGTCGCGGCGGACGGCGCCAGCACGGCCTTTCTCAACGTCTACGCCACCTACCTGCGGACCCATGCCCGTGCGGCGGCCGACGCGCTGAGCGCCCGGCGTACCGCGGTGAACGGCCGGAGCGGGGAACTCGCGGCGGCCCGGGAGCGGGCCGCCGAGGCGGCCGGAGCGACCGAACGGGCCGAGGCGCAGCTGCGGGCCGCGGAGTCCGAACCCGGACGGCTGCGGGCGCATCTGGACCGGCTGAAGGGATCGGCGGCCTACCGGTCGCATGAGCAGCTCGCCGACCTGGAGCGGCACGTCCATGACCTCGCCGAGGCGGCGGAGCGGTCCGGTACGGCGGTGGCCGCCGAGCGGTCCGTGCTGGAGCGCCGCCGCGCCGAGTCCGAGCGTGCCGAGCAGTCCGCCCGGGACGCCCGTGGGCAGCTCGCGCGGTTGGCCGAGGAGATCGCGGCGGACGCGCGTACCGGTGGTGTCCCCTGGAGCGGCGCGGACGCCGCCGCCGACGGGCTGGCCGCCCGGATCGTCGCCCGGTCGACGGCCCGCCGGGACGACCTGCGGGCGGTCCGGGCCGGCGCGGACCGGCTCACGCAGGCGCAGCGCGACCACGAGAGCGCCGCCGGGGCCGACCGGACGGCGCGGACGCAGGTCGAGGAGGCCACCGCCGCCGAGGAACAGGCCGGCACGGTGGTACAGGTCGCCCGGGAGCGGGCCGCCGCCGCGGTCCGGGACTGGGGCCGGCGGTACGCGTCGCTGCTGGCCGGGCTGGACCGTCCCGGGCTGGTCGAGGAACTCGCCGCGGCCGTCGACGCGCCGTCGCTGCGCGAGGCGTACGCCGAGGCGGTCGCCGCGCCGTTGACCGCGCGCCGGGACACCGCGGCCGCCCTCGCCGCCCGGTACGACGCGGACGCCGCGCGGCGGGCGGAACTCGCGGCCGAACGCGACCGGGTGGCCGCCGAACGGGACGACGACCCGGCCCCCGCACCGACCCGGCCGGCGTCCCGGGACGGCCGGGCAGGCGGCCCGCTGTGGCGCCTGGTCCGGTTCGCCGACGCGGTGCCGGAGCGGGAGGCCGCCGCCATCGAGGCGGCGCTGCACGCCGCCGGCCTGCTCGACGCCTGGCTGTACCCGGGCGAGGCCGAGACGGCCGCCGCGGTGGCCGCCGGCGAGCAGGACGGCTACCTGCGGACGACCGATCCGGTCGCGGGCGCGTCCCTGGCCGACGTGCTGGTTCCCGAGGAGCGGTCGGCGGTGCCGGCCGATCGGGTCCGGGCCGTGCTGGCGTCGATCGCGCTCGACGATCTTTCGGCCGGCTCCGGGGTCGACCGGACGGGACGCTGGACGCTCGGGGTCGGCACCGGACGGCTCGGCAAGGACCGCTGCGAGTACATCGGCGCCACCGCCCGGGCCGTCCGCCGGGCGGAACGGGTGGCCGGGTTCGACCGCCGGCTCGCCGAGGCGGACGCCGGGCTGGCCCGGATCGCCGACGAGCGGGCGGCGGTGCTGGCCGTGCTGGCCGAGGCGGAGCAGGCCGCCGGGGCGTTGCCGGCGTTGACCGAGATCCAGCAGGCGCGGCGCGAGCACGACCGGGCCGCCGCGGCGCTGCGGGTGCGGCAGGAGGCGGCGATCGCCGCGGCCGGCCGGCTGGACGCCGCGGTGGCGGAGCGGGCGAGCGCCGACGCCGCGCTGCGCCGGCTGGTGGCCGACCGGGCACTGCCCGTGGACCGGCTCGATCCGACCGCCGAGGCCGTCGACCGGTTCGAGCGGGTCGGCGTACGCATCGAGGCCGCGCACTCGGCCGCGGACACCGCCGCCGAGGTTGCCGCCGCGGCCGCCGACCGGCTCGCCGAGGCGGCGCAGCGGCTGGACACCGCCGAGGCCGCCGCCCGGGAGGCCACCCGGCGGCACGCGGAGAAGGCCGAGGAGCTGCGGACCCTGCGCGGCGCCATCGGCGCCGAGACCGAGCAGGTCCTCGCCGACGTCGCCCGGACCGACGCCGAGATCACCGCGGCCGAGGCCGGGCTGGCGGCGGCCCGCGACCGGTACACCGACGCGGCAAGGGAGGGCGCCGCCGCGCTGGCCCGGGTGGAACTCGGTGAGCGGGCCGTGGCGGACGCGCTGCGGGAGGCCCGCCAGGACGCCCTCCGGCTGCGGCCGTACGCGCAGCCGGACCTGCTGGGCCTGATCCGCTGCCCGACCCGGTTGCGCTGGCCGGAGCTGGAGTCGCCGGGCGACGAGCTCGATCCGGCCGTCGTCGCGCTGCACGAGGCGGTGCTGGGCGCCACCCGGGAGTTGAGCCCGACCGAGACGTCGCTCAAGCAGAGCGCCACCCGGCTCACCACGGCGCTCGCGGAACTCCAGGCCCAACTGCCGGCCACCGGCCTCGATCATCGGCCGGAGTGGGACACCGACGACGGGGTCATCGTGGTCCGGGTGGTGGACGAGCAGGGCCCCACGCCGGTCGCCCGGTTCGCGCAGCGGATCGCCGCCGAACGCCGGGACCAGGAGCAGTTGCTCACCGACGCCGAGCAGCGGGTCTTCGAGGACGCCCTGCTCGGCCAGCTCGCCGGGCAGATCCACCGCCGCACCATCGAGGCGCGTGACCTGGTCGCCGGCATGGACGCGCAGATGCGCCGGCGCCGGATGTCCTCCGGGCTGACCGTCGGCGTCGGGTGGCGGCTCTCCGACGACCTCGACCCGGACCAGCGGGACGTCTGCAAGCTGCTCGAACGCGATCCCGCCCGGCTCGGTCCGGCGCAGTTGACCGGGATGCGGGGGCACTTCGCGAGCCGGATCAAGGCGGCCCGGTCGGTGGCGCCGGAGAAGCCGTACCGGGAACTGCTCGCCGAGGTGCTCGACTACCGGCAGTGGCGGGTGTTCGCGTTCACGCTGCACCGGCCGGGCGGTACGGCGGAGCCGCTGACCCGGGCGCGGCACAGCCAGCTCTCCGGCGGGGAGCAGTCCGTCTCGCTGCACCTGCCGCTGTTCGCCGCGGCCAACGCGCTGTTCGACTCGGCCCGCCCGGACGCGCCCCGGCTGCTGGGTCTGGACGAGGCGTTCGCCGGGGTGGACGAGACCGGCCGGGGCGAGCTGATGTCGCTGGCGAAGCAGTTCGATCTCGACCTGTTCATGACCGGGTACGACCTGTGGGCCACGCATCCGGCGGTGAC
Organism: Plantactinospora sp. KBS50; assembly: GCF_002285795.1. GTDB lineage: Bacteria > Actinomycetota > Actinomycetes > Mycobacteriales > Micromonosporaceae > KBS50. Next base: position 425,706 of record NZ_CP022961.1, on the reverse strand, counting down.
CGGCGCGGCCCACTACGACCTGTCGCATTCGGCGCCCGACCACACCGTCTCCGCGGTGCTGCTGGTCTGGGACGGTGCGATGAACGTCGCCGACTTCGACGGCACGCTGGCCCGGTCGCTGGGCTCGCCGGAGACCCGCCGGGCTCCGGTCCCGGCGGACCGGGTCCCGGCCGGCGCCGGCCTGGACGGCGCTGGCCTGGACGGCGCCGGGTTGGACGGCGCCGACCCGAGTGGCGCCGGCCTCGATGGCTGATCCGGGTCTGTCCGGGGCCGCGGACCCGGGCGATCCCCGACCCGGGCCGCCGGCCGGGCCGGCAGCTGGGCCGGCAGCTGGGCCGGCAGCCGGCCCGCCCGCCGACGCCGGCTGGCGGCGGCTGCTGGCCGCCGCGCGGCGCAGCCTGGAGCGCACCGGCGGCAGCCTGGCCGGGACGGTCTCGCTTGCCGCACCGTCCGAGGCCGAACGGCTGACGGTGATCGGCATCACCGGCGTGCACCGGCCGGCCGGGACCACCCGGCTGACCGTACGGCTGGCCGACCTCGACGAGCACCTGCGGGCGGCGTACGGACTGGGTCTCGCGGACCTGCTCGGCGCGATCCGGGACCGACCGGCGGAGCGCCGCCGGGCGGCCGTCGACCGGGACGCGGTGCTGTCCCGCGCCGCCGCCTCCCGGCACAGCGACGCCGCCTGGTACGCCGACTGGCTCGACGGCCTGCGCCGGGACGGCACGCTGACCCGGGTGGTGCGCACCGGCCTCGACTTCGGTCGGGTCGTCGCGGTCCTGGACGCCCTGCCGGCCGCCGACGAACCGCTGCCGGCCTTCGCCGAACGGCTGCTCGGCGACACGAAGGCGCTTGCCGACGGCCCGCTGCGGGGTCTGGTCCTGCGCGCCCTCGCGGCCTGGCACGCGGTCCCCACCCCGAGCGGCGCCGAGCGGGAACGGGCGCTGTGGGAACTGGCCGGGCTGGTCCCCGACGACCTGGCCAGCCAGGCGCTGGTGCTCAACCTGCCGGCCACCGGCGGGCTGCTCGGCGGCTGGCTGACCGGTGCCGCCGCGGCCGGCGTGCCGTTCCGGGTCACCCTGCACCAGACCCGGCTCGCGCCGCTCATCCTCGACCGCACCGAGATCTTCGTCTGCGAGAACCCGGCCGTGCTGCGCGCCGCCGCGGCCCGCGGCTCCCGGCCGCTGATCTGCACCGAGGGCGTACCGTCGGCCGCCGTGCACGCGCTGCTGCGGGCGGCGCCGCCCGGCGCGGTGATCCGGTGGCGCAACGACTTCGACTGGACCGGGGTACGGGTGACCGCCGCGGCGCTGGCCCGCTACCCGACCGCCGTGCCGTGGCGGATGTCCGCCGCCGACTACGCCGACCACGCGGCCGGTGGCGGTGCCGGTGGCGCGCTGGCCGATGGTGCCGGCGTCGCGCTGGCCGGCAGCCCGGCTCCGACGCCGTGGGATCCGGCGCTGCGGTCGGCGATGCTCGACACGGGCCGGGCCGTGATGGAGGAGCGCCTGCTTCCGCTGCTGCTCGACGACCTCGCCCCACCCGGCAGGTAATTCTCAGGACATACCACCGAGCTGGGAAGCCGCGCTCCGATTCGTAGCCGGGCTGGCCCGCACCGAACCCATGCTGGTGGTTCTGGACGAAGCGCCCCGGCTCACCGGCGGGCACACGGACTTCGCCGACACGGTGTCGGCGGTGTGGGAGAACCACATCCGGAACCAACGGCTGCTGCTGGTGCTTTCAGGCTCGGCGGTCACGGTGATGGAGCAGATGCTGGGACCCCAGGGCGGCCGGACCAGGGCGACGGCCGGGCGTGTACGCCGGAGCGGGCCGTAATTCGGTGGAGCGCCGGACACCCTGCGGGTAATCTGGTTGGCCGCTTGACGGCCGCGGTGAGCAGGCACCGTAGCGGACGTCCCCGCGCCGGGTGCCGGCAATCCGCCCCGGAAACGCGAGCGAGCAGGCTCTGATCACCACGACAGGAGTCATCGTGCCCGCAGCCGACCTGGACACCGAACTGACCGCGGAACGCGAGCACATGGGCGTCTCCCGCGCCGCGTTGCGCCGGATGCGCCAGCGCGCCGAGGAGTTGTACGCGACCGGCGACAAGGTGGCCGGCGACGCGTACACCGCGGAGCAGTTGGGTCGGCACATGGCCCGCCGGGTGGTCGAACTGGCCGACCAGCCGGACACGCCGCTCTTCTTCGGCCGGTTGGACTTCGGCGCCGCCGATGCCGAGCATGCCGGGCACAGCTACCACATCGGGCGCCGGCACGTCACCGACGACCTCGGCGAACCCCTGGTGCTGGACTGGCGGGCGCCGATCTCCCGGTCGTTCTACCGGGCCAGCGTGAAGGACCCGCAGGGCGTCGCCGTCCGCCGGCGGTTCGGCTTCCAGTACGGCGAGATCACCTCGTTCGAGGACGAACACCTGGACCGCGGCGAGGAACTCGGCACCGCCAGCCGGATCCTGACCGCCGAGATCGAACGCCCCCGCGTCGGGCCGATGCGCGACATCGTCGCCACCATCCAGCCCGAGCAGGACGAACTGGTCCGGGCCGACCTGGACGTCTCGGTCTGCGTGCAGGGCGCACCGGGCACCGGGAAGACCGCGGTCGGCCTGCACCGGGCCGCCTTCCTGCTCTACCAGCACCGGGAACGGCTGCGCCGCTCCGGCGTACTCGTCGTGGGACCCAACCGGGCCTTCCTCGCGTACATCGCCGGGGTGCTGCCGGCGCTCGGCGAGGTCGAGGTGGCGCAGGCGTGCGTCGAGGACCTGGTCGCCCGGGTGCCGATCCGCGGCGGGGACGACCCGGCGGTGGCCGCCGTGAAGCACGACGCACGGATGGCCGACCTGCTCCGGCGCGCCCTGCACGGCCGGATCCGCAGGCCGGAGGAGCCGATCACGGTCTCCGACGGGTCGTACCGGTGGCGGCTCGGTCCGGAGGTACTGCGCCGGGTCGTCGACGAGGCGCGCCGGGAGGGACTGCCGTACGGCGTCGGCCGCGAGCGGGTCCGCGCCCGCGTGGTGAGCCTGCTGCAACGCCAGGCCGAGGCCCGCCGCGCCGAGTCACCGAGCGACGCCTGGCTGCGCCGGATGGGCCGGTCCCAGCCGGTCACCGGATTCCTCGACGCGGTCTGGCCGGCGGTCACCCCGGAGGGCCTGGTCTTCGAACTACTGGCGGACCCGGCGGCCCTCGCGGCGGCGGCGGACGGGCTGCTGGACGACGACGAGCGGGACCGGCTGCGCTGGCGGCGGCCTGCCCGTACGGCGAAGGCGACCCGCTGGTCGGCGGCGGACGCGGTGCTCATCGACGAGGCGGCCGGGCTGATCGAGCGGCTGCCCAGCTTCGGGCACGTGGTGGTCGACGAGGCGCAGGACCTCTCCCCGATGCAGTGCCGGGCCATCGCCCGGCGCAGCGAACACGCCTCGATCACCCTGCTCGGGGACCTGGCCCAGGGCACCGCGCCGTGGGCGGCGACGGACTGGCCGAGCCTCCTGGCCCACCTCGGGAAGCCGGCCACCACTGTCGTACCGCTGACCGTCGGCTTCCGGGTGCCGGCCGCCGTGGTGGCGTTCGCGAACCGGCTGCTGCCGGCGCTCGCCGTGGACGTACCGGAGGCCCGGTCGCTGCGCCGGGACGGTGCCCTGGCGGTCCGGGCCACGCCCGACCTGGTGGCCGCGACGGTGGCCGAGGTGCGGGCGGCGCTGGCGCACGAGGGCTCGGTCGGGGTCATCGCCGTGGACGACCGGGGCGAGGAACTGCGCCGGCTGCTGCACGACGCGGGCGTCGCCACCTCCACCGTCGACGAGGTGGAGGCGCCCGAACGGGTCACGGTGGTGCCGGCCGGCATGGTGAAGGGCCTGGAGTACGACCACGTCGTGGTCGTGGAGCCGGCCGAGATCGTGGCCGCCGAGCCGCGCGGGCTGCACCGGCTGTACGTGGTGCTCACCCGCGCGGTGTCCCGGCTGACCGTGCTGCACACCGACCCGCTGCCGGCGCCGCTGCGCTGACGGCCCGGCCGACGACGTCGATCGTGGATGTCCACTGCCCCCTGGCGGGCAGTAGGGATCCACGATCCACTCGTGCTCGGGGTCAGCGGCGGACGGGGACCACCAGCGGGCCGTGCTCGCCCGGAACGATCCGCACCCGCGCCCTGTAGTGCCGGGTCAGCAGCTCCTCGGTCAGCACCTCCGCCGGAAGTCCCTGGGCGGCCACCCGGCCGCCGGCGAGCAGGACCAGCCGGTCGGCGTACTCGCCGGCCACCGAGAGGTCGTGCATGGTGGCCAGCACGGTGAGCCCGTTCTCCCGGCGCAACCGGTCGACCAGCTCCAGCACCTCCTGCTGGTGGCCGATGTCCAGCGCGCTGGTCGGCTCGTCCAGCAGCAGCAGCGTGGCACCCTGCGCCAGGGCGCGGGCCAGGAAGACCCGCTGGCGTTCCCCGCCGGAGAGGGTGGCCAGCGCCCGGTGCGCGAAACGCGCCAGGTCCAACCGGTCCAGTACGTCGCGCACCACCGCCACGTCGGCCGCCGACTCGCGGCCCAGCGGCGGGATGTACGGGGTACGGCCCAGCAGGACGTAGTCGAACACGGCCATCCCGGGCGGCACCACCGGGTTCTGCGGCACGACGGCCATGATCCGGGCGCGGGTCCGGCGGCGCAGCGTCGCGCTCGGCGTACCCAGCAGCGAGATGGAGCCGGTCGATGGCAGCAGGCCGCCGACGGCGCGCAGCAGGGTCGACTTGCCGGCGCCGTTCGGCCCGATCACCGTGACCCACTCCCCGGCCGCGACCCGCAGGTCCACTCCGGACAGGATGGGGACGCGGTCCAGGCTGACCCGCAGGTCCACCACCTCGATCGCCGCCGCCGACCCGGCCGGCCGCGGGCGCGGTGTGGCGGGGCGGGAGCCCGCCCGCTCCGGGCGGTCAGGTTGGATCCCTCCGCGGGCGGGCTCCGGGTCGGGCGCGATCATCCGGTGACTCCGCGGCTGGTGCGTAGCACGACGATGAAGAACGGGGCTCCGACCAGGGCCGTGAGCACGCTGATCGGGATCTCGGTCGGGGCCGCGAGGGTCCGGGCGGCCACGTCGGTGAGCGCCAGGAAGGCCGCGCCGAACAGCATCGACAGCGGCAGGATCACCCGGTAGCTCGCCCCGAAGATCAGCCGGACGGCGTGCGGCACGACGATCCCCACGAAGCCGATCAGGCCCGAGACGGAGACCGCGGCGGCGGTCCCGAGCGAGGCCGCGGCGACCAGCACGTACCGGGACCGCTGCGGGTGCAGTCCGAGCCCGAGCGCCTCCTCGTCGCCCACCGAGAGGATGTCCAGCTCGCGCCGGTGCAACAGCACGACGGCCATGGTGAGCACCGTGTACGGCAGCATCAGCAGCACGTCGTGCCAGCCGGCGGTGCTGAGCCGGCCGCCGAGCCAGGAGTAGACCTCCCGGATGGTCTCGGCGTGCCGCTGCAACAGGTAGGTCTGCCCGGCCGTGAGGAACGCCGAGACCGCGACGCCGGCCAGGATCAGCGTGGCCGGTGACCGGCCCCGGCCCCCCGACGTACCGACCAGGTAGGTCAGCAGCACGGCGCCCAGCGCGCCGACGAAGGCGGCGACCGGCACGGTGAGCGGCAGGCCGACCGTCACGTCCCCCGAGGTGGACCGGAAGGCGACCACCGCGGTCACCGCCAGGCCCGCCCCGGCGGCGACGCCGAGCAGGTACGGGTCGGCCAGCGGGTTGCGGTACACCCCCTGGTACGTCCCGCCCGCCAGCGCGAGCATCGCCCCGACCAGCAGCCCGAGCACCACCCGGGGCAGCCGCAGTTCGGTGACGATGGCGGCCTGCTGGACGCTGAGCCCGCTGTTCAGGCGTACCCCGGGAAGCAGGTCGAGCAGTTCCCGGGCCACGCCGAGCGGCGGCAGCCGGACCGGCCCGAGCGCCAGCCCGGCGACCAGCGCCACGAGCACCGCGGCGATGCCGATCAGCACGGTCCAGGCCCGCAGCCGGGCCGGCTGGACCGGCCGCGGCTCGGACACGGCGGCGTCCGCCGGCTGGCCGGCCGGCGGGTCAACCGGCGGGTCGGCCCGCTCGACCGGCTCGGCGCGCTGGGCCGGCTGCGCCGCCGGGCCGCCCCGCTCGGTTGGGTACGCCCCGGAGGTGCTCAGGTCGGCCACGTCGGAACCGGCCCGGTCAGTTCGACGCCGCGGCGACCGCGTCGGCGACCGTCCGGACCAGGTCGACGGTACGCGGACCCCAGCGCGAGGCGATGTCGTCGTCCAGCGCGACGACCCGGTGCTGGGTGACGGCGGGGATCCCGCCCCAGCCGGCCCGCTCGCTGACCTTCTCCGGGGTCTGCTGGCAGCAGTTGACGTCGGCCAGGAACACGAAGTCCGGCCCGGCGTCGATCACGACCTCGGGCGAAAGCTGGGGGTATCCGCCGGCCGATCCGTCCTTGTCGGCGGAGTTGGCGATGCTGGTCAGGCCCAGTTCGCCGAAGAGCGCGCCGACGAAGGTCTGGTCGGTGACGGTGTAGTAGTTCGGGTCCAGTTCGTAGTAGTAGCGCAGCTTCTTGCCGGCCGGTCGGGGCAGGTCGGTGATCAGCTTGTCGATGTCGTTCTTCATCTGGCCGTTCAGCGCGGTGGCCTGGTCGGCGTGTCCGGTGAGCCGGCCGAGGTCGGAGATCTGCTGGTACGTGTCGTCGAGCGTCTTGGCCGCGGGCGCCACGTAGACCGGCACCTTCAGCTTGGTGAGCTGGTCGACGATCTTGTTGGTGTCGTTCGCCAGCACCACCAGGTCGGGGCTGCTGCCGGCGATCGCCTCGGCGTTCGGCTGGTATCCGGACAGGTCGGTCTTGGGCGCCTCGGGCGGGTAGTTCGACTGGTCGTCGACGGCGGCGACCTGCGAGCCGGCCCCGATGGCGAAGAGCATCTCGGTGGCGGTGGGCGAGAGCGACACGATCTTCGTCGGCTGTTCGGTCAGGGTCACCGTGCCGACGCTCACCGGGTAGGCGGCGTCGGAGGCGCTGGCGGGCGCCGCCGGGGTGTCATTTCCGCCGCCGCAGCCGGTCACGGCCAGCGTCGCGGCCGCGAGCACCGCGACGAGTGCGGGGGTACGTCTGAGCATGGTTCCTCCTGTCGGTCGAGGAGCCGGTGCTTCGCCGACAGGTGCCAGTCGTCCCGTCCGCGAGGCGCCCTTCCTCGAGAGCGCTGGTTCGCGACCGTTCCGCAGGCGACCTGGCTCGTCCCGTCCAGCGCGCAGCGCGGAGGGGCATCACAGTTGCGGGACAGCGCCGGTTTCCCACCGGCTTCGCTGCGGTCCGATCGCTAAGACGGTAGCGCACCTGCCCACGACCATGTTGATCTTCGCGTTTCCGGGCGACCCGCGGCCTTTGTCCGCGGGCAGCGCCGGAATCGCGGAAGATCGACCGCCCGCCCCGCGGTGGCTTGGCAAGAATTTTCCATCAGCTTAGATCTGGCGAAAGTTCTCTCCGAGCGGGATAGTGACCGGAACATCCCCCGACCCTGCGACCCGCGGAGCGTGTGCCAATGGCCCGATGCCTGCGTGCGGCCACTGTCGCCGGTTTTGTCAGCCTCGCCTTGATCAGCAGCGCCACCCCCGCACTGGCGGGTGGCGCTGCGGTCGAGCACGATGAACAGATCACGTACCAGGACTGGACCAGCTATTCCGACTGGCGCGGCGGCAGCCACCAGGGCACCGTCGCCATCCCCGGCGTGCGCACCGGCATCACCCTGCTGCGCCCGGCGGGGACGACCGACTACCCCGATCCGCACACCGGGACCACCCGGAGCTGGGAGTACGCCACCTGGACCGCACCGGTCCGGCGGATCGGCTTCGACGCCACCGAACTCGTCGCCTCCTGGAACGCCGAAACCCCGGCGGGCACCTGGATCCAGGTGGAGATGCAGGGCACCTACAACACCGGCGAGCAGACCCCGTGGTACGTCATGGGACGCTGGGCCTCCGGCGACGGCGACATCCGCCGGACCAGCGTCGACGGGCAGGGCGACCCGTACTCGACGATCTGGACCGACACCTTCTCGATCGACGACGCGTCGGCCGGGGTGCTGCTGTCGGCGTACCAGATGCGGTTGACCCTCTACCGCGCGCCCGGCCAGTGGCGGTCCCCCCGGGTCTGGATGCTCGGCGCCATGACCTCGAACGTGCCGGACCGGTTCACCGTGCCGGCCAGCGCCGGCCACATCGCGTGGGGCCGGGAACTGTCCGTGCCGCGCTACTCGCAGAACATCCACAAGGGCGAATACCCCGAGTACGACGGCGGCGGCGAGGCGTGGTGCTCGCCCACCTCCACGGAGATGGTGGTGGAGTACTGGGGCCGGCAGCCCTCCGCCGAGGACCTCGCCTGGGTGGATCCGGACTACGCCGACCCGAGCGTGGACCACGCGGCCCGGGGCACCTACGACTACCAGTACGAGGGCGCCGGCAACTGGCCGTTCAACACCGCGTACGCCGCCTCGTACCCCGGCCTGGACGCCCGGGTGACCCGGCTGCACTCGCTGGACGAGGTGGAGCGGTTCATCGCCGCCGGCATCCCGGTGGTGACCAGCCAGTCGTTCCTGTCCAGCGAGTTGGACGGGGCGAACTACGGCACCGCCGGGCACCTGTTCGTGGTGGTCGGCTTCACCGAGACCGGCGACGTGGTGGTGAACGACCCCGCCTCATCCTCGGACGAGGTGGTCCGGAACGTCTACTCCCGCGCCCAGTTCGAGCAGATCTGGCTGCGCACCAAGCGGTACCGCGCGGACGGCTCGGTGGCGGGCGGCTCGGGCGGCATCGCGTACCTGATCAAGCCGTGGTGGAAGCCCTGGCCACGGGTGGCGGGCTCGACCAACTGGTAGGCCGTGGCGGGGCGGCGGCTCAGCCGCCGCCCCGGCCCTCGGCGTCCGGAGCAGCGGGCCGGTCAACGGTGCCCGGCCCGCCCTCCGCCGGCGCGGGCTCCTCGTCCTCGTCGTCCTCGCCCGCGAGCGCGGCGCGCAGCCGGTCCTTCTCGCTCTGCCGCCGCTGCGCGGCGTCGGACAACTGCTGGGCCATCGAGTCCCGCCAGGAACGCAGGAAGAAGAAGGAAAGGGCGGCGGAGAAGGCCAGCGCGAGCATCAGCTTGATGAACACGTTCAGGTGCACCGGCAGCAGCGCCGCCAGCACCACCACGAACAGCCCGATCCGACCCAGGGTGTACTTCACCGCGGGGGACATCCTCGTCACCTTCTCCTCAGCCCGTCCGGCGGCGCAGCCACCGGACGCCGACAAACCAGATCAGCGCGTACACGATCGCGAACACCGCCGCGGCGAGACCGCCGGACCAGAGCGCGGGCAGCCCGGCGACCGCGGCCGCGGCCAGCAGGCCGGCGAGGATCCCCAGCGCGGCGGCGAACAGCGCCGCCACCACCCGGGCCACGCCGCGGTCCCAGGCCCGGAAGTCGTCCAGGTACAGCCAGGCCGGCAGCACCGCCGCCAGCCACCCGTTCGCGTGCCCGAACCGGCCCGCGCCGATCGTCGCGAACCCCCAGTCGAAGACCACCAGCGCGAGCACCCCGACCACCACGCCGGCCAGGCCGATCCCGAGCAGGTGGGACAGCCGGGTGATGCGGCCGTCGCCGTCACGCTCCGGGAAACCGGCGCCTTCGATTCGCTCGCTCATGACCCACCGAGGGTACGCAGGACGCCGGCACGTCCCGCCCGCGGCCGGCCGGCACGTGCGGCGGAAGCACGTACGGCGGCGGCACACGCGGCGACGACGCGTGCGGACACGACGCTACGACCAGACACGCTGCGGTTCCGACCGCCGCTGCGCCAACGTCGGCGGGGCGTCGTACTCGCGCACCACCCGGTGCTCGCCGTCGAGTTCCACCGGCCGGAAGCCCGCCTCGCCGATCAGCGTGACCAGATCGTCCCGAAGCTCCGCACCCGCACCCGCACCCGCGTCCGCACCGGCGCCAGGCTCGGCGTGCGCGTCGCCGTCGGTGCTGGCGTCCGGCCCGGCCAGCAGCTCGTCGACGCCGAAGTTGAGCGCCAACTGGGCCAGCGACGGCCCCTCGGCCGGCAGCAGCACCCCGAGGTGCGGCACGTTGTCCAGCACGAGCCGGGACACGGCCAGCAGCCGCAGCGCCGACACCGGCGCCGGCCGTTCCTCCTCGCCACTGCCGGCGCGTACCGGCACAAAGGTAACGCAGCCGCCGGAGGCGTCCTGCCGGTCCCGCAGCCTCAGCAGCTCATCGACCCAGGCGCCGGGGTCGAGATCCCGGCCGTAGCTGCGCCCGGCCAGCGGGCCGAACTCCGCAATCCCCCCGGCGGCGAAGCGCGGATCCAGCCGGAACCCGGTCCGCTCCGGGTCGGCCCGCCGGTGGTGGGCGAGCCGGCCGAGCCAGACCAGGTCCGCGCAGCCGTACAGGTCGATCCCGTCCGTGCGGTCAAGCCGCTGCCCGGCGTACACCTTCTGCTCGACCTCGTGCCTGCGCCCGGCGTCCATCCTGCACCCCTTCACCTGCGACGATCCGGCACCGAGCGTACGCGGGCCGGGACCGGCGTCCCCGGCCGGTCGGGATCAAGACGGAACATTCTCAGTATGTCGTTACCCGACGGCCCGGTGACATCGGCGACATATTCAGGTAAGACAAAGTACGGATCGGAGGATCGGTCCGGACGCGGCGCGCGGCGCCGCGGCAACACCGGCAGACACGTCGCGAACGGTGCGGCGGACAATCGGGGAGTGGGATGACCAGGATCGGACGGCATCGACAGGTTCGGTTACGCGAGATCATCTCCCCGGTGCTCCGGCCGGCCCTGTGGTCCGCGGTGCTGGGCATGGCCGCCGCCGTCGCCTTTGCCGCACCGGCGTACGCGGACCCGGCGCTGCCGCCGGCCGTCCCGGACATCGGCAGCCGGCCGCAGTACAGCGGCTCGCTGACGCTGCCCGGCTCGGTGCCGACCGGCACGCCCAGCAGCCCCACGAACAACTCCGCCGTGCTGACCGGCCCGCTGGCCGCCCAGTTGCTCAGCCTGCAGAACGAGGTGGCCGCCCTCGGCGACCAACTGCTCCAGTTGCAGCAGGACAGGGACACCACCGCGGCCACCCGGACCGCGGCGCAGGCCCAGTTGACCGCCGCCACCGCCGCCGTCAACCAGGCCGGGACCGCCGCCGAGCGGGCCGCGGGCGACGCCCTCAAGGAGGCCGCCGCGCTGCCGCCCGGAGCGTTCGGCTCCGACCTGCACAGCCTCGGCTCGCTCAGCCAGCTCCAGGAGGGACACCGCTCCAAGTCCAACCTCACCGGCACCGAGGGCGGCGTCATCCGGGCCCGCAAGGCCCTGGAGGCGGCCCAGGCGGCGTACGCCGACGCGGACACCCGGGCCGGCGGTGCCACCGCCGCGTTCGATGCCGCCCAGGCGACGTACCAGCAGCGCGAGGCGGCGCTTGTCGACCTCACCAAGCAGAACGCGGAACAGGCCGCGGCGATCGAACGCGCCCAGGAGGCGGCCGAGCAGCAGCTCGGTGCGGCGTACACCGACGGGACGGCCGAGGGGATGGCCGCCGACCCGCGGGCGCTGGGGGCGGTGCGCTACGCGCTGGCCCAGCTCGGCGACCCGTACCTCTGGGCGGCCGAGGGGCCGGACAAGTTCGACTGTTCCGGCCTGATGTGGGCGGCGTACCGGTCCGTCGAGTACACGCTGCCGCGGGTCTCCCGGGACCAGTACTTCGCCACCCGTAACCACAGCGTCGACCGGTCCTCGATGCTCCCGGGTGACCTGATCTTCTTCGCCTCGGACAACCGCGACTGGCGCACCGTGCACCACGTGGCCATGTACATCGGCAACGGCAAGATGGTGCACGCGCCCAACAGCGGAGACGTCGTCAAGATCTCCACCGTCTGGTGGTCCCGGTTCTACGCCGCGACGCGGGTCTTCGGGGCCGTCCCCGGTCCCGAGACCAACCCGACCCCGCCGGCGAGCACGCCGTCGCCGAGCCCGACGCCGAGCCCGACCGGCCAGCCGACGCCGAGCCCGACCGCTTCGCCGTCGCCCACCGGTTCACCGTCGCCCAGCGGCTCGCCGTCGCCCACCGGTTCACCGTCGCCGACCGGTTCACCGTCGCCCAGCGGCTCGCCCAGCCCCAGCGACTCGCCCACCACCACGCCCTCGCCGAACGAGTCGGCGCCGGGCGAACCGTCGCCCAGCGGCGGCTCGGGTTCCCCGCAGCCGTCGCCCACCCCCGCCCCCAGCACCGAGTCGGCCCGGCCGAGCAGCGCCGCACCGAGCGGCTCGGCCAGCGTCACGGCCAGCCCGTCCGGGAGCTGACCAGAACCGTCGGACGGTCGCCGGTACTGTTTCGGCGGACCCGACGCCCGAAAGCTGGACCGCCGCCAGCTCCCGGCGGCGGATGCGGGCGGATGCCCGGTGTGGCACGGTGAACAAGGGGACCCGGGTCCGGCGTGCCGCCGGTCCGGGTGCGGGCGCGGGAGGCAGCAATGGACGAAGATCAGGTTCCGCCGGGCACGGCCGCGGTCGCGGACCGCGAGCAACGGTCGCGCCCGGACACCGGCGCGGAGCGCGACGGGCGGCCGGTGGACGCGTCCCCGTCCCGCCCGGCGGCGACCGCCCGATCCGATGGCCCGACCGGTCCCGGCACCGGCCAGCCCGTCCAGGGCCGCGCGGCCGTGGCGGTCCGGGCCAAGGCGTCCGTCCCGGCCCACCCCGCCGGGCCGACGACCGGTACGCCGGCAGCCGACGGCTCCCCGACCGGTGAGCGACCCCGGGTTCCGGCGCAGCGTCGACCGGTGGAGGACGACCTGGCCGCCACGCGGGCCGCCGCCACCGACGCGCCGCCGGCCGAGCTGACGGTGGAGCCGGCCGGGCCAACGGTCGAGCCGGCCGGGCCAACGGTCGAGCCGGCCGGGCCGACGGTCGAGGCGCCCGCCACGCCGATCGAACCGGCGTCCGCCACGGAACCGGCGCCGCCGGACCCGGCCCGGCCGTCCGAGCCGCCGGAGCCCGGACCCGAGCCAGCCCCGACGCCCGTGCCGGTGCCCGAGCCGGCCCCCGTGCCCGAGCCGGTGCCCGAGCCGGCCCCCGTGCCGACGCCACCCGGTCCGGCGCCCACGCCACCGGGTCCGACGCCACCCGGACCGCTGCCCGATCCGATCCCGCCGGCGCCCACGCCACCCGGGCCACCCGGGCCGGTGCCACCGGGTCCGGTACCACCTACCCCGCAGCCGTTCCCGCCGGCTCCGCCGGCCCCCGCCCCGCCCGGCCCGATGCCCGCACCGCCGTTCCCGCCACCGCCCGCGATGGGCCGGGCCGGCATGACGACGCCGCCTCCGGCCGCGACCGGCGGAGCGGGCCGGCCGGCCGCCGCCGGGATTCCCACCGGCGCCGAGGAGACCCAGGTGGTCCGGATCGGCACCGCCCGCACCACCAGCAACCCGACCGACACCGACCAGACCCAGGTGATCCGGACCGGCACGGCGCGCACCACCAGCAACCCGACCGACACCGACCAGACCCAGGTGATCCGGACCGGCACCGCCCGCACCACCAGCAACCCGACCGACACCGACCAGACCCAGGTGATCCGGACCGGCACCGCCCGCACCACCAGCAACCCGACCGACACCGACCAGACCCAGGTGATCCGTGCCAGCGTGCCGCGAGCCACCAGCGCCTCCGCGGACGCCGACCAGACCCAGGTGATCCGGCAGCGGCCCGTCGGGAAGGTCGGCGGCCGGCCCGGCCCGGCCGGGGGTTTCGACGGCGGCGCGACGCAGGTGGTGCCCACGCCCCCAGCCGGCCAGCACGGCTGGTCCCGGCCCGGCGGCGGGTACGGCGGGTACGGCGGGTACGAACAGAGCGATCTGGGACAGCGGACCGTCCCGGTCCTGCCGCCCTCGGTGGAGAACTCCGGCTCGCTCACCGGGCACATCCTCGCCCAGGGCTGGTCGGACGCCCCCGCCCAGCGCGACAACGGCACCGCCAAGGTGGTGATCGTGCTGGCCGTCGGGTTGGGCGTCGTGGTGCTCGTCGGCCTGCTCGTCGCGGCCGTGTTGGCGGACGCGTTCCGCAGCATCTTCGGCGGGGCGCTGGGAAACTGACGCCCGCCGCCCGCCGCCCGCCGCCCGCCGCCCGCCGACCGCCGCCCGCCGACCAGCCGACCGCTGACAGCCGGCCCGACCACCGCCCGGAAGCCGGCGCCGGAGGAGCCCCGGGCGCGGCTGACCGGGTGACCCTGCCCACTGGCACCCGGCCAGCCCTGCTCCGGCCGGGTCGACGCCGTACACTTGTCGGGATCACTGACCTGGCGCGACCGACGCGCCCCTGGGCGATCTTGCTGGCGAATCAGCGGCGACCGACTGGCCGCGGCGGGCCATCGCGAAGATGCGCCCCGCCTGAGAGGTTCCTCTTGACGTCCTTTGCTGACCCCAGCACGTTCCCGTCCGTCCTCGACACCCCGGCCGACCTGCCCGCCGCGCCGGACGACTCCGCCGTCACCGACCCGTCCGCGGACGCCGCCCCGGCCAAGGCCCCCGGGCCGCCACCGGATTCGCCGAACTGGGCCTCCCCCGGCCGCTCGTCCGGGCGCTCGCCCAGGAGGGCATCACCACCCCGTTCCCGATCCAGGCCGCCACCGTGCCGGACGCGATCGCCGGACGCGACGTGCTCGGCCGCGGCCAGACCGGTTCGGGCAAGACGCTGGCGTTCGGTCTTCCCGTCCTGGCCCGGATGGCCTCCGGCGAGCGGCCCCGGCCCCGGCACCCCGGGCGCTGGTCCTGGTGCCGACCCGCGAGCTGGCCATGCAGGTCAACGACGCGCTCCTGCCGCTGGGCAAGGCCCTCGGGGTCTTCCTCAAGACCACCGTGGGCGGCGTTCCGTACGACCGGCAGATCGACGCGCTGCGCCGCGGCGTGGACATCGTGGTGGCCACCCCGGGCCGGCTGGGCGACCTGATTCAGCGCGGCGCCTGCCACCTCGACGACATCGAGGTCACCGTCCTCGACGAGGCCGACCAGATGGCCGACATGGGCTTCCTGCCCGAGGTGACCGAGCTGCTGGCCAAGACCCCGGCGGACGCGCAGCGGCTGCTCTTCTCGGCCACCCTCGACGGGGACGTGGACGCGCTGGTCCAGCGGTTCATGACCGATCCGGTCACGCACTCCACCGCCCCGCCGACCGCGGCCGTGTCCACGATGGATCATCACCTGCTGCTGATCCCGCCGGCGGACAAGTTCGCCGTGGCCGCCTCCATCGCCGCCCGCCGTGGCCGGACCATGATGTTCGCGCGTACCCAGATGGGCGTCGACCGGCTGGTGGGGCAGCTTGCCGACGTCGGCGTCCGGGCCGGCGCCCTGCACGGCGGGAAGACCCAGCGGGTCCGCACCCGCACCCTGGCCGAGTTCCGCGAGGGCCGGATGGACGTCCTGGTCGCCACCGACGTGGCGGCCCGCGGCATCCACGTGGACGGCGTCTCGCTGGTGGTGCACATCGATCCCCCAAGGACTCCAAGGACTACCTGCACCGGGCCGGTCGGACCGCCCGCGCCGGTGAGTCCGGGGCGGTGGCCACCCTGGTCCTGCCGAAGCAGCGCCGGTCCACCCTGGCGATGCTGGAGAAGGCCGGCGTGCACCCGGCCGAGTCGCGGATCCGCCTCGGCGACCCCGCGCTGGCCGAGCTGACCGGGGCGCGGAAGCCCAGCGGCGTGCCGGTGGTCGACGAACCGCCCGCGCCGCGCCGCGCCGACCGGCCCCGCGACCAGCGGTGGAACGGCGACCGGAGCGACCGGTCCGGCGAGCGCCGGTACGGCGACCGGCAGGGATCCGCCGGGGACCGGCAGGCGCGGTTCGGCGACCGGCCACGGCGGGCCGACGACCGGGCCGGGGCCTCCGCGGACCGGCCGCGCGGAGAACGCCGGTACGGCGAGGACCGCCAGCGCGGCGACCGCCGGTACGGCGAGCGGACCGACCGGACCGGCGGCTGGCCGCGCGCCGAGCACCGTGCCGGGGAGCACCGCGGCGGGGAGCGGGGCGGTTTCCGGTCCGGTGGCCGCGCGTACGCCGCCGACCGCGGTGACTCGCGTTCCGGCGGCCGCACGTACGCCGACCGGGGCGATCAGGGACGCCCCGAGGGTCGGTTCGACGGCCGGCGGCCCAGCCGTACCCGCTGACCGGGCCGCGACCCGGGACGACGACGGGCGGCGTACCGGCCCTCGGGCCGGTACCGTCCGATCATGGCCACCATGCCGATCTCGTTGTTCTGGACCCGCACGGACACCACCGGTAGCGACCACAGCCTGCTCGACGACCGCGGCGGCCTGACCGCCCGCGGGGTCGCGCAGGCTGTGCGGCCGGTCGACCACACCTGCCGGTACGAGCTGCGTACCGATGAGAACTGGGCGACGGTGAGCCTGGAGGTGTCCGCGGAGGGCGCCGGCTGGCTGCGCAGCGTACGGCTGGACCGGGCCGGCGGCCGGTGGCGGATCACCACGGGCGAGACCGGCGACCTGGACGCGGCGCTGGCCCGGGCCGGTCGTCCGGCGGCTGGCCTGCCCGGTACCGACGATCCGGACCGGCTCGCCGAGGCGCTCGACGTCGACCTGGGCGCCGCGCCGTTGTTCAACACCCTGCCGGTGCGCCGGCTGGGGATGCTCGACGCCGAACCGGGCACCAGCCACCGGCTGACCGTGGCCTGGGTGCTGGTGCCGAGCCTGCTGGTGGTGCCGACCGAGCAGGTCTACACGGCGCTCGGTGCGGGCCGGGTGCGGTACGCCAGCGGCACCTTCACGGCGGATCTGGAGCTGGACGAGCACGGCTACGTGCGCAACTATCCGGGCCTGGCCCGGCTGGCCGAGTGACCGGACGGGCGCGGGGCCGGCCGCGCGCGGAATGCGGGGCCGGCCGGGTGCCGGGCGCCGGGCCGGCCGAGCGGCCGGGTGCCGGGCCGGCCGAGCGGCCGGGTGGGTCACCGGACGACCGGCACCCGGCGCTCCGTCACCCGTCCCAGGCGCCGGTGGCCAGGAATTTCTCGACGGCGCTGAGGTGCGGCGCCAGGTCCATGCCCTGCCGGGCCACCCATTCGTCGGAGTAGTACGAATCGGCGTACCGCTCGCCACCGTCGCAGAGCAGGGTGACCAGTGACCCCGTCCGGCCGGCCGCCCGCATCTCGGCGATCAGCGCGAACGCACCCCACAGGTTGGTTCCGGTGGAGCCGCCGATGAGCCGGCCGAGGACCCGGGACGCGGCCCGCATGGCGGCCAGCGAGGCGGCGTCCGGCACCTGCGTCATCCGGTCGACGACGGACGGCACGAACGACGCCTCGACGCGGGGCCGGCCGATCCCCTCGATCCGCGATCCGCGGCCGGTGCTGACCGACCAGTCGGCGGTCGCCCAGGCCGGGTAGAAGGCCGACTGTTCCGGGTCCACCACGCAGATCTTGGTGGCCAGCCGGCGGTACCGGACGTACCTGCCGATGGTGGCGCTGGTCCCGCCGGTGCCCGCGCCGACCACGATCCAGGCCGGCACCGGGAAGCGTTCCAGCGTCATCTGGTGGTAGATCGACTCGGCGATGTTGTTGTTGCCCCGCCAGTCGGTCGCCCGTTCCGCGTACGTGAACTGGTCCATGAAGTGACCGCCGCGGTCCTCGGCCAACCAGCGGGCCTCGATGACCACCTTGGCCGGATCGTCCACCAGGTGACACCGGCCGCCCTGGAACTCGATCAGGCTGATCTTCTCGGGCGAGGTGGAGGCCGGCATCACCGCGATGAACGGCAGACCGAGCATCCGGGCGAAGTACGCCTCGGACACGGCGGTGGAGCCGGAGGACGCCTCGACGATGGTGGTCTGCGGCCCGATCCAGCCGTTGCAGAGCCCGTACAGGAACAGCGAGCGGGCGAGCCGGTGCTTGAGCGAACCGGTGGGATGCACCGACTCGTCCTTGAGATAGAGGTCGATGCCCCACTCGGGGGGCAGCGGGAACGGCAGCAGGTGGGTGTCCGCGGACCGGTTGGCGTCCGCGTCGACGGTCGCGATGGCCGCCGTCACCCAGGCCCGGTCCGCCTCGTTACACCGGTCCACGTGCGTCATCCGGGCACGGTAACAGCAGGCGGGGGTCAGTCCGGAGGCGTCAGTCCGGCGGGGTCACTCGGCCGGCGGAATCAGCGGCTGTGGGCGGTTCTCCCACTTGGTGGACAGCGCGATGCCGGTACGGGTGGAGGCCACCCCTGGCGTGCGGTTCAGCTGGTTGATCAGCCGTTCCAGCTCGGCGATGGTGCCGACCCGGGCCTTGAGCAGGAACGACTCGACGCCGGCCATGAAGTAGCAGGATTCGATCTCGGGCATCTCGCGGAACGCGGCCAGGACGTCGTCGGTGTCGCCGCCGGAGTCCTGCACGATACCGATCAGGGCGGTGACGCCGAGGCCGATCGCCTCGGGATCGATGTCCGCCCGGTAGGCCCGGATCACCCCGGCGGCCTCCAGCTTGCCGACCCGCTCGTGTACGGCGGGCGCGGAGAGCCCGACCTGGCGGGCGAGTTCGGCGTAGGAAAGCCGGGCGTTTCCGCGCAGCAGGTCGACCAGGGACCGATCGATGGCGTCCATGGGATGTAGACCCTACGTGGCGGGATCCGGCGGCGGCCGGAGCGGTCGCGCGAGCGTAGCATAAAAAGGCAGAAAACCCCGCAAAAAAGATTTCTCATCTTCTCAACGAGTACGTTTTCGCGTTTCGGGGACACGCCACACCGACGATGCTTGAATTGCCGTACGTCCCTAACCGACCTGAGGTAAGCACCCGTCTGGGGGACAGTCCTAGCAGCCGGGGGGCTCGTCGGACGCGAGGCGCGAGGAGGGGGCTGTGGATACTGGAGATCGTCTGTTGACGCCTGGTGAGGTGGCCGCGTTGTTCCGGGTGGACCCGAAAACCGTCACCCGTTGGGCCGCCGCCGGACGGATCGGCAGCATCCGAACTCCGGGCGGGCACCGGCGCTTCCGCGAGTCGGAGGTCCGGGCCCTGCTGGAGGGCGAGGGCATGCTCGATGAGGTCGATGAGGTGGGCACGGACCGGCCCCGCAACGCGGGTCCGGCCGCCGCCGGGAGTCCCGGCCCCACCAACGCCGGGCTCTACTGACCGGCGCCGGGGCCGGCAGCGAGGGAGATCCGGGTAGCCGGCTCCACCGCTGCCGGGCGCCCGGGTCGTTCCGGGTGGTCGGTCCGGTCCCGGGCCGCGCTCTCCGGGTCACTCCGGGCATCCGGTCCCGGTCCCGATCCCGAGCCGCGCACTCCGGGTCACTCCGGGCGGTCGGCCCGGTCCCGGGCCGCGCCCAGATCGCCGGTCCAGCGCCGGAACAGCGTGTGCGGGACGCCGAGGGCGTCGAGCACCTTGCCCGCGACGAAGTCCACGAGCTGTCCGGCCGAGGCATCCGCACCGGCACCGTAGAAACCGGGGCTGGCCGGCAACACCACGGCACCGGCGTCGTGCAGCGCGATCAGGTGCTCCAGGTGGCTGCGCGTCACCGGCGTCTCCCGGGGCACCACGACCAGCGGCCGCCGCTCCTTGAGGTTGACCTCCGCGGCGCGTTGCAGCAGGTCCTTCGACAGCCCGATGGCGATGCCGGCGCAGGCCGCCGTGCTGGCCGGCACGACCACCATGCCGCACACCGGGTACGAGCCGCTGCTCGGCGCCGCGGCCAGGTCACCGGCCGGCCAGTACGCCAGGTCGGCGCCGGCCAGGTCTCGGCCGAGCCAGCCGGCCAGGTCGTCCTTCCAGTGCGCGTCCCGGAACGGTCGGCCGGTCTCGTCCAGCAGGGTCAACCGGGCGGCCCGGGAGATCACCAGATCCACCGGGCTGCCGGCGTCCAGCAACCCGCGCAGCACGGCCGCCGCGTACGGCGTACCGGATGCGCCGGAGACCCCAACCACCCACGGCCTGCGCATGACCCGTCAAGCCTGCCCGCCGCGGCGGCCGTCGGCCACCGGTTTCACGCCCGCAGGTCCAGCCGGAAGACCAGGTCGAGCAGGGCGAAGACGAACAGCGCGATGCCCACGAAGCCGTTCGCGGTGAAGAACGCCCGGTTCACCTTCGACAGGTCGGTCGGGCTCACCACCACGTGCTGGTACCCGAAGGCCACCGCGGTGAGCAGCAGGCCGAGCCACCACGGCCAGCCGAAGCCGACCAGCTGCCCGAACCAGACAAACAGCAGGAACGTCACGATGTGCGCCACCGTGGACGCGTGCAGGGCGGCCCGCACGCCGTACCGGGCCGGCACGCTGCGCACCCCGATCCGCCGGTCGACCTCGGCGTCCTGGCACGCGTAGATCAGGTCGAAGCCGCCGATCCACAGCCCCACCGCCGCGCCCAGCAGCCAGGCCGGGCCGGAGCCGGCGAACGTCCCGGTCACCGCCAGCCAGGCGCCGACCGGGCCGACCGCCTGGGCGATCCCGAGGATGGCGTGCGGAAAGTCGGTGAACCGCTTGCCGTACGGATACACCACCAGCGGCACCGCGGCCAGCGGCGCGAGCGCCAGGCAGAGCGGGTTGAGCAGCGCCGCCGCGCCGAGGAACACCACCAGCGCGACGACCGCGCCGGTCCAGGCCGTCCGGACGCTCACCGCCCCGGTCACCAGCTCCCGGCCGGCGGTACGCGGGTTCCGCGCGTCGACCCGGCGGTCGATGATCCGGTTGGCGGCCATCGCGAACGTCCGCGCCCCGACCATCGCCACCGTGATCAGCAGCAGGTCCACCCAGCGGATCCGGCCACCGGTCGCCCGCATCGCGGTCAGCGCGGACAAGTACGCGAAGGGCAGCGCGAACACCGAGTGCTCGATCGCGACCAGCTTGAGGAAGGACCGGACCCGACCGGGCCGCTCCGCCAGCGCCGTCATGAGATGCCGTACTCCTTCCAGCGCTTGTCCACCAGGGCGGTGACCTCCGGCGACATCCGCATCTGCTCCGGCCAGCCCCGGGTGTAGCCCTCGGTGGGCAGCTTGCGGGTCGCGTCCACGCCCGCCTTGCCGCCCCAGAACTGCTGGTACGACGCGTGGTCCAGGTGGTCCACCGGACCCTGCGTGAGCAGCAGGTCGTGCGCGTAGTCGACGTTGCCGAACGCCCGGAACGCCACCTGCGCGTAGTCGTGCACGTCGCAGTCGTCGTCCACGACCACGATCAGCTTGCTCAGCGACAGCAGGTGGGCACCCCAGATGGCGTTCATCACCTTCTGCGCGTGCTTCGGGTAGCGCTTGTGGATCGAGACGATCACACAGTTGTGGAAGACCCCGGCGGCCGGCAGGTCGTAGTCGACGATGTCCGGAATCAGCAGCCGCAGCAGCGGCAGGAAGATCCGCTCGGTGGCCTTGCCGAGGCCGTGGTCCTCCTGCGGCGGCTGCGAGGTGACGATCGAGTGGTAGACCGGCTCCCGCTGCATGGTCATCGTCTCCACGTGCAGCACCGGGAACGGCTCGACCGGGGTGTAGAACCCGGTGTGGTCGCCGAACGGGCCCTCGGGCAGCCGCTCCCCCGGCTCCAGGTAGCCCTCCAGCACCACCTGTGCCTGCGCCGGCACCTGGAGCGGCACGCTCAGGCAGTCCACCATCTCCACCCGCTCGCCGCGGAGGAAGCCGGCGAACAGGTATTCGTCGATGTCACCGGGCAGCGGGGCGGTGGCGGCGTAGTTCAGCACCGGGTCGCAGCCGATCGCCACCGCCACCGGCAGCCGCTGGCCGAGCCGCTCGGCCACCGCGTGATGGGCGGTGGAGTCCTTGTGGATCTGCCAGTGCATGCCGAGGGTGTTCGGCGAGTGCTGCTGGAGCCGGTAGAGGCCCAGGTTCCGCTTGCCGGTCTCCGGATGCTTCGTGTGGGTCAGCCCGAAGTTGTGGAACACCCCGCCGTCCCCGGGCCAGACCTGGAGGCCGGGCAGCCGGTTCAGGTCCACCTCGGCGCCCCGGTACACCACCTGCTGACAGGGCGCGGTCTTCACCTTGCGCGGCGGCACCGACCGTAGCTGGAGCACCTTGCCCAGCCCTTCCCGGATGCCCGACCAGCCGACCGGCAGCTCGGGTTTGACCAGCGCGCCGATCCGGTCGCCGATCTCGTCCAACGAGTCCACCCCGAGCGCCATCGCGGTGCGCTTCTCGGTCCCGTACAGGTTGATCGCGACCGGCATCTCACCGCGGGTGGGCCGCTCGAACAGCAGGGCCGGCCCGCCGGCCCGGACCGTGCGGGTGACCACCTCGCTGATCTCCAGCGTCGGGTCGACCGGCACGCCGACCCGGCGCAACTCGCCGGCCCGCTCCAGGGCGGCGAGGAAGTCCTTGAGGTCGGGGTACGGGAAGCCGTGGGGCGCCATGCCGTCCAGTCTCCCGCACCGCCGTTCCGGCGGCCGGAACGGCCCCTCGGTACGCGCCGGTGCGGGCCGGTGCGGGCCGGGGTCAGGCGTACGGCCGTAGCGGCTCGTCGATGGGCGCGCCCAGCAGCCGGTTCGCGAAGGTGGACATCGTGTACGTCCCGATGCCCAGCACCACATCCAGGGCGTGCCGGGCCGCGTACCCGGCGCCGAAGAAGTCCGCCAGGTCCGCGTCCGGCACCCGGCCCCGGTGGTCGAGGACGGCCAGCGTGAACCGGTGCAACGCCGCCAGCCGCGGATCGGGCGGCGGTGTCCCGGCGCGCAGGGCGGCGATCAGCTCGGCCGGGGCGCCGAGCCGGTGCAGCGCCGCGGTGTGCAGGGCCAGGCAGAGGTGGCAGTCGTTCCGGGTGGCCACGGTCAGCACGACGACCTCCCGTTGCACCGGGTCGAGGGCGCTCGCCTCGAAGGTCCGGTTGGCGGTCAGGAAGCCGTCGAGCAGGTGTGGCGACTCCGCCATCAGCCCGACGGCGGCCGGGAGGTAGCCGAAGCCGCGGCGCACCCGCTCCAGCAGCGGTCGGGATTGCAGCGGGGCGGTGTCGATGGTGTGCGTGGGAAAGACGTCGGGCATGGTTCCGCTCCTCGGGTCGTGGCGCGGCGCCGGGCCGGCCGGGCGCCGCACGATCCGCACGCTCCCGTACGATCGTCAACGTGGTTGACGAGATAGTAAACGTGGTTGACAAATCTGGCAACGCCGATGCCCGGACCTGAACCGGAGCGGCCCGGCTTCCTGCTGCCCCTGCTCCTGCTGGCCGGCTTCCGCACCCTGATCGACGACCTGCACGCTGAGTTGGCCCGCGGGGCCACCCGGAACTGCGACCACTGCACGGCTTCGTGCTCCAGGCCGTCGGCCCGGCCGGCACCACCGCAACCGAACTCGGCAACCACCTCGGCATCAGCAAGCAGGCGGCCGGCAAGACGGTGGACCGGCTGGTCGCGATCGGCTACCTGGAACGCGCCGACGACCCCACCGACGCCCGCCGCAAGATCATCAGGATGACCGAGCGCGGTCGGGACGGCCTGCGACGCTCCGCCGCCGTCTTCGACGAGCTGCGCGCCCGGTGGGTCGACACCGTCGGACCCGATCGGCTGGCCGCGCTGGAGGACGACCTGCGGGTGGTCGCCGCCGCCAACCTGCACCGGTTGGACGTGCCGGGCTGGCTCGGTGGCTGACCGTTCTACCGAGCAGTAACTTTTTCATTGACGTTTCTGGATCGTTAAGGGCATGCTGTTTGCACGGTCGACCGGAGCCCCCCACCACCTCCCGGACCCCCGGGACCTCCAGCAGGAGGTGCAGCCATGCTGCTCCGAAAGATCCTGGTCACCGTCATCGCCACCACCACCGCCGCCGTGCTCGCGACGCCGGCCGCCGCCGGCGCGACCGCCGGTACCGCCAAAACAGCCGGCGCGACCGCCGGCACCACCAGCACAGCCGGCGCGACCGCCGCCGCGAACCCCGTGATCGTCGTGGCCGGGCTCTCCGGCGTGGCCAGCGCGTACGAGCCGCTGGCCGCCCGGTTGCGCGCCGACGGGTACCGGGTGTTCATCTACCAGCTTCCCGGGCTCGGCTTCGGCGACATCGCCGACTCCGCGACCGCCTTCAAGGGGTACGTCGAGCAGGTGCGAGCCAGCACCGGCGCGGCCCGGGTCGACCTCGTCGCGCACTCCGAGGGTGGCCTGGTGTCCCGCTACTACCTGCGCAACCTGGGCGGGACCGGCAGCGTCGGCCGGTACGTCAGCCTCGGCACCCCGCAGTACGGCACCTACGTGGCGAACATCGTGGCGTTTATCGGCCTGGGTAGCTGCATCGGCATCATCGCCTGCCAGCAGATGACCATCGGATCGTCCTTCCTGGCCGCGCTCAACAGCGGCGACGACGCCCCGGGCGACGTGCGCTACACCACCATCCGGACCGCGCAGGACGAGTTGGTCCGGCCGACCCCGAACGCCACGCTCAGCGGCGGCGCCACGAACATCCTGGTCCAGGGCTACTGCCCGCTGCGGGTGGTCGGCCACCTCGGCCTGGTGCTGGACGGTACGACGTACACGATCGTCCGGGCCGCACTGCGCGACGCGGCGATCCGTCCCGACTGCTTCGCCCTGTAACCCTCCCAACTCCGCAACCGGGTGGGGCTGTCGCCGAAGCGGCGGCCCCACCCACCCCTCTCCGGCGGCGGTCACGGCGTGGATGCATCCGGTCTGCGCCCGCAGAGCAAATACAACCTGGGCGCCACCTTCGAGGACGGATCACCCCCGCATGCGCGGGGAGCACGTCAAAGCCCTGTTGATATTGATGTTGTGACAGGGATCACCCCCGCATGCGCGGGGAGCACTTCGGGTTGTGGCGGAGGTGGGTCGCTCGGAAAGGATCACCCCCGCATGCGCGGGGAGCACAACCCGCGCAACCGATCGAGCGCGCTCTACGGCGGATCACCCCCGCATGCGCGGGGAGCACACGACCTGCCTGTGGCTGAAGGGCCTGCCGCCCGGATCACCCCCGCATGCGCGGGGAGCACGGAGCGGGTGCGGTGGTCGCTCAACCTCGCTACGGATCACCCCCGCATGCGCGGGGAGCACCTGTTCGACAACCTGATCACTCTGATCGGTTCCGGATCACCCCCGCATGCGCGGGGAGCACGACAGTCGCCGCAGGCGCGCGGTGGCCCCCCGGGGATCACCCCCGCATGCGCGGGGAGCACACAGCACTCGGGGCGATCCCCGGCGGCGGCGCGGGATCACCCCCGCATGCGCGGGGAGCACAGGGGGACCCGCGGCGCGTTTCCGGCTGTCTCGGGATCACCCCCGCATGCGCGGGGAGCACAGGGGGACCCGCGGCGCGTTTCCGGCTGTCTCGGGATCACCCCCGCATGCGCGGGGAGCACTCTAGTCAGGCTAGCGACGGGTGCGGCCCGTAGGGATCACCCCCGCATGCGCGGGGAGCACAACCCGCCGCGTCCGGCAAGAGCTACCAGGACAGGATCACCCCCGCATGCGCGGGGAGCACGGCCCCTGACCTGTGGTTTTGCCGTCTTGGCACGGATCACCCCCGCATGCGCGGGGAGCACACGTCAGCCGGCGGCTGAGGGGACAGACCGCATGGATCACCCCCGCATGCGCGGGGAGCACCGGGGCTTCGTCGTGTGGTCAGACGTCCCGGGAGGATCACCCCCGCATGCGCGGGGAGCACCGCCGCAAGCCGGCGACCGGGGTGATGGCCCGCGGATCACCCCCGCATGCGCGGGGAGCACGGTGTGGCCGGCTCCGGAGACTTGAGCCACCCGGGATCACCCCCGCATGCGCGGGGAGCACGACCGGCGGGCCGCCGCCTACCGGGCGGAGGAGGGATCACCCCCGCATGCGCGGGGAGCACATGCTCTCCGGTTATGTTTCTGACCTTCGCCAGGGATCACCCCCGCATGCGCGGGGAGCACCTCCAAGAGAAGGGAGTCGCGGATGTCGTTTGAGGATCACCCCCGCATGCGCGGGGAGCACGTGACCAAGGATGGCAAGACGGTCTTGGTCGACGGATCACCCCCGCATGCGCGGGGAGCACCAAGAGTGGGCTGGAAGGCCGGGATGTCCGGACGGATCACCCCCGCATGCGCGGGGAGCACGGCTGTTACATATCCGCGCGGGTCGCCTCCGGGGGATCACCCCCGCATGCGCGGGGAGCACTTACGGTTGCGGCCGGAGATGTTTCTCCGGCAGGGATCACCCCCGCATGCGCGGGGAGCACTCCTGTTGACTTCGGCCCTTCAGTTTCCTACAGGGATCACCCCCGCATGCGCGGGGAGCACAAGGCGCCGAGATTGACGTGACCGAGGTTGCAGGGATCACCCCCGCATGCGCGGGGAGCACAAGGGCGTCACCTCCGCGGGTATGACCTGGAAGGGATCACCCCCGCATGCGCGGGGAGCACACTTCTTGACCTGCGGCGCCATAGATCAACTACTCGGATTTCATTCACTTTGCTCCGCAAGATCACCTCTCCGAGGCAACGATCCGACACGCGCCCAGCGATTGTCCACTCCAGGAACACCGCTGTCGAGTCACCCCCAACCGAAACGCATCACACCGCAACACCAGCGGCCTCCGTCGTTTCAGGACATCACGCACACCAGCGCATGCCTCTCGACCGCCGCAGCAAGCTCAGACATCGCCGTGAACTGATGGATCCGCAGCGTGACGTCGCACTCCCCACACACCAGGTCACCGATCCGCACCGGCCACCGCCAAGCATCAAGACTGACAGGTACACGCACCGGCCGCTCGTCCCGCTCCATCATCGCGCCACCCGCCCCCGCACCGCCCACACCCGACCGAACCACACCCAACATCCAACGTTGCCCCGACACACGCCCGGCCGGCCGAGCACCCCGGCCGGCGCCGCCAGTGTCGGCCCGGCACCCGAAGCCACACCCACCTCCCCCAGCGACCGCAACTCCGCCGGCGGCGGCACCAACCCGACATCCGGGCACCGCCACCCCAGCCCACACGTACAGCGCCGCCCCCAAGCCCGCCAGTCTCGCCGATGAACCGGTCCGATCAGGATGATCGGGTGTGTGCAACTAACGGCGGATCTGCGGGACCAACCAGGGCAACTGCGTCGAGGTGGCGGACAACCTGCCCGGTCGGGTGCTGGTGCGGGACAGCAAGGACAGATCCGGCCCGGTACTGACCTTCGCCCCGGCCGTCTGGTCGGCGTTCGTCGCCGGTACCCCCCGCCGATAACCCGTCCGTTCTCACAGGTAACCCCGGCGGCCCGGCCGCCGAGCCTTGGAGGGTGGGCGGCCTGACCGGCATCGAGGCGCGATAAGGGCTCTCAAACGGGGCGGGTAGGGCCGACCGTCTTCGGCCAGCTCACGTCCATTGGCACCTCGACCTGGCTGCCGATCGCCTACCTCGGCGTGGTCGGTACCGCCTACGCCTTTGGTATCCAGCTCTATGCGGTGCGCCGGGGAAGCCCGACTCGGGTGGCCATCTTCATGTCCACCGAACCGGTGTTCGCCAGGCCGATTGCCGCTACTTCACCCCGGCGTACGAGTGCAGGCCGCTGATGAACAGGTTCACCCCGAACAGGTTGATCAGCATGGTGACGAAGCCCAGCACGGCGATCCAGGTGGCCAGCGAGCGCTTCACGCTCGGGGTGGCGCGGGCGTGCAGGTAACCGGCGTACACCACCCAGGAGATGAACGCCCAGGTCTCCTTGGGATCCCAGCCCCAGTACCGGCCCCAGGCCGCCTCCGCCCACACCGCGCCGGCCATCACGCCGAAGGTCCAGATCGGGAAGGCGAACGTGTGCAGCCGGAAGGTCATCCGCTCCAGCGGCGCGGCGGCCGGGACGCGGCGGCCCAGCGAGTACGGGAACCGCCGCTTGCCCTGCTCGTAGCCGTCCCGGATGAGGAACATGACCGCCGGGACCGCGCCGAGCAGGAACAGGCCGGAGGCCAGGCTCACGGCGGTGATGTGGATGACGAACCAGTACGAGTTGAGCGCGGGTACCAGCGGGCCGATCGGCACGTAGACCACGAGACCGGCCATGGCCAGCAGCAGCACTTCGGCGACGGCCACGAACAGGCCGAGGTGCCGGACGCCGGGTGCGCCGCGCAGCACGACGAACCAGCCGACGACCGCCACGAACGTCGCGACCAGCACGTACTCGTACATGTTGCCCCAGGGCAGGCGGTCCGCCGCGATCCCCCGGGTGACGATGGTGGCCAGGTGCGCGACGGCGGCGAGCGCCGTGGCGGACACCGCGAGCCGGCCCATCAGGGCCGCCCGCCCCGGCCCCCGGTCGACCACCGGCTCGGTCGCCGTGCCGTCCGGCCCGGTCGTCATACCGTCCGGCCCGGTCGTCATACCGTCCGGCCCGGTCGTCATACCGTCCGGCTCGGGGGCCGGCACGGAGCCGCCGGCGCCCGCCGCGACCAGCTCTCGGGCCGGCCGGATCGAGCCGCGGCCCACCGCCGCGCGGTTGCCGAAGGCGTACTCGGCGGCGTGGCAGATCATCGCGATCAGGTACGCGAAGATCGCCACGACCAGCAGCTGATCGGACAACTCGGCCATCAGTCGGTCCCCTCCCGCTTCCGGTCGCCGGTCACCGCGGTGACGAGCTGGTCGAACTCGTCGGCGAAGCCGGAATAGTCGGTGCGCGGCAACCCGCCGGCCTCGACCAAGCTACTACCGTCCGTCGTGGAGCCCTCCGTCGGGGCGCCGACCACCCGGAACCAGACCCGGCGGCGCCGGCCGGTGAGCGACAGCATCAGCCCGACCAGCAGCGCCACCGCACCACCCAGCACGATCTTCTCGCCCGGGTCGTAGCGGACCGCGAGCGTGACGTACGGGCGGGTGCCGAGGAACTCCATCCGGCTGCCGTCGTCCAGCGTCCACGTGTCACCGGGCCGCATCACCTTGGTACCGACCTGCTTGAGCTTGCCCGCGGAGATCTGCCGCTGGTCGAGCCGGTACACCGAGCCCGGGATGCCGGCGTCCAGGCCCAGGTTGCCGCGGTACGCCACGACGTTGAGCAGCGGATTCCGCTCGGCCGGGAACTCGGACCGGATGTACGGCGCCGAGTCCGGCGCGGTCGGCAGGTACAGCCCGTCGAAGGCGACCTGCTGGTCCGGGTCCCGCGTACCGGTCTCCGGGTCGAGGTCGACGTCCGGGAAGGTCGCGACCCCCTGCCCGGTCAGCAGCCCGTCCTCGGTGAGGAACGGTGCGACGGTGGTCTGCGTCCGGCCGTACCGGTCGGTGTACCGGATCACCGGGGCGTACCCGTGCCCGAGCAGGTAGACGTTGGCGTGGTGCAGCCGCAGCGGGTCGTTCACGCTGAAGTCGGTGAGCCGCGACGCCCGGCCCGGCTCCTGCACCCGGACGCTCGCCCGGAACGAGCGGGGCTGCCCGGACTGCTGGTACGTGGCCTGGAAGTCGGTGAGCTCCAGGCAGAACGACGGCAGGTCCGACGCGTCCAGCCGGGGACCCAGCCCGCTCTCGTCGTACTGCTGGAGCCCGTTGCAGAAGGTCCGGTCCGGCCCGGCGACCAGCATCCGGTTGCCGTGCCAGCCGTACCAGTTGCCCAGCGCCACGCCGAGCAGGACGGCGATCAGGCTGAGGTGGAAGACCAGGTTGCCGGTCTCCTTGAGGTACCCCTTCTCGGCGGCGACCGTGTCGCCGCGGACGGCGACCCGCCAGCGGCGGCGGCGCAGCACGGCGGCGATGGCCGCCGGGTCGGTCGCGGCCGGGTCGGTCCGCACCCGGTGCTGCGGCAGCCGGTCCAGCCGACGCGGCCCGGCCGGCGGCGCCCCGCGCAGCGCGCGCAGGTGGTCGCGGGCGCGCGGCACGATGCAGCCGACCAGCGAGACGAACAGCAGCACGTAGACGGCGGAGAACCAGGGCGAGGCGAAGACCTCGAACGCGCCGACGGAGTTGAGCACCGGGAACAGCTTCGGGTGCGCCGCCTGCCAGTCGTTGACCTGCTCGATGTTGACGCCGCGCTGGGGCAGCAGCGAGCCGGGGATCGCGGCCACCGCCAGCAGGAACAGCAACACCAGCGCGGTGCGCATGCTGGTGAGCTGCCGCCACGAGTTGCGCAGCAGCGCCAGCGCCCGGTTCGGCCGGCCCGGCGGAAGGGTCGGCGGCGCGGCGGGCGGGCCGGTCACCCCGGTCGCGGTGGCCATCAGATGCCCACCTCGCCGGGGCCGACGGTGGTCTGCAACCAGATGATGAAGTCCTGCCAGCCGCCGGTGACCAGGGCCAGCCCGACGATGATCAGCAGCGCGCCGCCGAGCCGGGTCACCCACCGGCTGTTGCGGCGGATGGCCCGGAAGAGCCCGAGCAGCCGGGAGAAGCCGAGGCCGAAGATCATGAACGGCAGGCCCAGGCCGAGGCAGTACGCCACGGCCAGCACCGCGGCCCGGTCGGTCTGCCCGCCGACGGTGGCCAGTCCGAGCACCGCGCCCAGGGTCGGTCCGGTGCACGGTGCCCAGGAGAGCGCGAACACGGCGCCGAAGACCGGGGCGCCGAGCAGCCCGGCGGCCGGCAGCCGGTGCAGCCGGAACTCGCGCTGGAGCCCCGGAATGAAGCCCAGGAACGCCACACCGAGCACCATGATCACGGCACCGACCACGACCTCCAACGCCCGGCGGTGCATCAGCATGGCCTGGCCGATGCCGGCCAGCAGGATCGCGGTGAGCAGGTAGACGGCCGTGAAGCCGGCGATGAACAGCAGCGTCCCGGCCAGCACCCGCCCCTTCACGGACCGGACGGCCCGACTCGGGGCCACCATGACGGGTCGGGAAACCTTCCCCGCGCCGCCGCGGTCGAGGTCGGTGGCGCCGCGTTCGAGGTCGGTGCCGGCCAGCCCGGTCACGTACGACAGGTAGCCGGGCACCAACGGCAGGACGCAGGGCGAGAGGAAGCTCACCAGGCCGGCGAGCGCCGCGGCGCCCACGGCCAGCAGCAGCGGGCCGGAGCGGGCCAGGTCGGCGAAGGCGGCGCCCATCAGTCCCGGGCCGGTTCCTCGGCGGCGACCCGGTCCACGACCGGTCGCAGGTCATCGGCGCGCACCGCCCTGCGGATCACCACCGCGATCCGGCCCGCCCGGTCCAGGATCACGGTCGCCGGAATCGAGTTGGGCGGCACCTGGAAGCCCAGCGCCAGCTTGCCGCCCGGGTCGTACAGGCTCGGGTACGTCAGCCGGCCCCGCTCGAACGCCCGCGCGGCGTCCTGGCCGTCCCGGGCGTTGATGCCGAGGAACCGCACCCCCGCGTCCCGGGTGGCCTGGTACGTCGACTCCAGGTCGTCGGCCTCGGCCCGGCACGGCGCGCACCACGAGCCCCAGAAGTTGACCACCACGACCTGACCGCGGTCCTGCGTGACGTCGTACGACCCGCCGTCCAGCAGCTCGCCGCTGATCGGGGTGGGCGGCGGGCGATTCCCGGGCGCGCACTGCACGACGCCCTCCGGCGTGGTCTCGCAGTCGCGCCGCCAGTCGAAGCCGGAGCCGTCGCCGGAGCAGCCGGCCGTCCCGAGCGCGAGCACGGCGACGGCGCCGGCGAGCACGCCGGATACGCGCCGCGGCCCAGCCATCACGCCCCCTTGGCCGTCCGGGCATTGGGCGACAGCGCGACGAGGTGGGCGGCCGGCTCCGAATAGCCGATCCCCACGATCTTGGCGCCGTCGAAGTGGAAGGAGGTGAGGCTGGCCAGCCCGCACTGGCGGCGGCGCGGGTCGTGCCACAGCCGCTTTCGCTCCACGTACCGGCGAAGGGTCCAGATCGGCAGCTGGTGCGAGACGCAGAGCGCCTCGCGGCCCTCGGCGGCCAGTCGGGCGGCCTGGAGCGCGCCGAACATCCGCTGGGCGATCACCGTGTACGCCTCGCCCCAGGACGGGGTGAGCGGGTCGCGCAGCACCCACCAGTTGCGCGGATCCCGGAACGAGCCGTCGCCCGGCGAGACCCGCTTGCCCTCGAACCAGTTCGCGCTCTCGATGAGCCGTTCGTCGACCCCGACCGGCAGCCCGAACTGGGCGGCGATCGGGTCGGCGGTCTGCTGGGCGCGTTCCAGCGGGCTGGCCACCACGTGCACGATGTCCCGCTCGGCAACCGCCTGGGCGGCGGCCTTGGCCATCTGCACGCCCAGCTCGGAGAGGCGGTAGCCCGGCAGCCGGCCGTAGAGGATCTTTTCCGGGTTGTGCACCTCGCCGTGCCGGAGCAGGTGTACGACCGTCTCGCTCACGCCTGTCCCCCGCTCTCGTTCGTGTGCGCCTTGGCCGCGGCGGTGGCGGCCCGCGGCAGGGCGTCGGCGATCCGGTCCAGCGCCGCGTCGTCGGTGGCCAGCGCGTCCGAGACGAACCACGCCTCGAAGGCGCTGGGCGGCAGGTAGACGCCGTCGGCGAGCATCGAGTGGAAGAACGCCCGGTACGCGGCGACGTCCTGGCCGCTGGCGGTCTCGTAGTCGCGTACGTCGACGTCGCTGAAGAAGATCGAGAACATGTTGCCGGCGGTGGAGAGCCGGTGCGGCACCCCGGCCGCGGTGAGGGCATCCCCGGCCAGCCGGCCGAGCCGGTCCGCGACCTCGTCCAGCCGGCGGTAGACGGCGTCGTCGGCCAGCCGGAGCGTGGCGAACCCGGCGGCGCAGGCGAGCGGGTTACCGGACAGGGTGCCGGCCTGGTAGACCGGGCCGGCCGGCGCCAGCCGGGACATGATCCCGGCCCGGCCGCCGAACGCGGCCGCCGGCAGGCCGCCGCCCATCACCTTGCCGTAGGTGAACAGGTCGGCCTCGACCGGCTGGTGTCCGGCCCAGCCGCCGCGGCTGACCCGGAAGCCGGTCATCACCTCGTCGAGGATCAGCAGCGCGCCGTACGCGTGCGCGATGCCGGCGAGCCGGGCGTTGAAGCCGTCCCGGGGAGCGACCACGCCCATGTTTCCGGCCGCGGCCTCGGTGATGATCGCCGCGATGTGCTGTCCCTGCTCGGCGAAGACCGCCTCCACGGCCGCCGCGTCGTTGTACGGCAGCACGATGGTCTCGCCGGCGGCGGCACCGGTGACCCCGGGCGAGTCCGGCAGGCCGAGGGTGGCCACGCCGGAACCGGCGGCGGCCAGCAGGGCGTCCACGTGCCCGTGGTAGCAGCCGGCGAACTTCACGATCTTGGAGCGGCCGGTGAACCCGCGGGCCAGCCGGATCGCCGACATGGTGGCCTCGGTGCCCGAATTGACCAGGCGGACCTGCTCGACGGGGGTCCGGGCGACGATCTCGGCGGCCAGGTCGACCTCGCCGGGGGTGGGCGTGCCGAAGCTGGTGCCGTTGGCGGCCGCCGCCTGCACCGCCGCGACCACCTCGGGATGGGCGTGGCCGAGCAGCAGCGGCCCCCAGGAGGCGACCAGGTCGACGTAGCGGCGCCCGTCGGCGTCGAAGAGCCAGGCGCCCGAACCGCGCACCATGAACCGCGGTGTGCCGCCGACGGCCCGGAAGGCGCGTACGGGGGAATTGACCCCGCCCGGCACGATGCCGAGGGCGCGGTCGAACAGGGCCTCGGAGGCCGGCGCCGCGCTCGGGTACGGAGCGCCGCCGGCAGGATACGGATCAGTCACGGCTCTCCCATTCTGTCAGCGCCGTCGCGCCGACCGGCAGCGACCCCACCGGCGGGTTACCGGGCTCACGCCGCCGCTCGGGCGTGCGCTCGACGGGCCGGAGTGGCTTGATCGCGATAGGCTGGCTCCGTGGAGCGTGCGGAGCTGACCATCAGGGTGCAGCGTACGACCGACGAGGTGACACTCGGCCTCGCCGGTGAGATCGACATGCTCACCGCGGTGCGGCTCTCCGCGGTCGTCAACGAGGCCCTGGCGGAGCCCCCGCCGCGGATCGTCCTCGACCTGGCCGGGGTGACGTTCTGCGATTCGCAGGGGCTGGGCACGCTGGTGGTGCTCAGCCGCAAGGCGAGCCACGCGCAGAGCCTGCTCATGCTGACGAACGTCGGCGAGTTCCTGATCCGGGTGCTGGACATCACCGGGCTGCGCTCGGCGCTGATGATCCGCAACGAGCAGTCCGCGAGCTGACCGGCGCCGCTCGCCGGAGCCCCTGGGCACCGCGGGCACGCGGCCGGGTGTCCGCCGCGTGGTTGTGCGGCAAAAGGCTGATGGTCTAGGGTGCTTTGCGCGCGGAGTGAATCACGAGGGTCGATGTAAGCGCTTACCCGCCCAGCGCCGGCAGGTCCCGCGGATCCAGGGCAGACCGCGGTGACGACGGCGGCGCACCCGACCTCATGAAGAGGCATGCCCATGTCACGTACCTTCTCCCGCCGGAGCGCGTTCCTGGCCGCAGCGGTGGCCGCGACGCTCACGGCCGGGACCCTCGGCACGATAACCGCCGCCCAGGCCGCCGCCGGCTGCCAGGTCGACTACCAGATCGCCAGCCAGTGGGGTGGCGGCTTCGGCGCCAACGTCACCATCACCAACCTCGGCGACCCGATCAACGGCTGGACCCTGACCTGGTCGTTCACGGCCGGCCAGCAGGTCACCCAGGCCTGGAACGCCACGGTCAGCCAGTCCGGCGCCCAGGTCACCGCCACCGACGCCGGTTACAACGCGTCGATCGGCACCGGCGGCACCACGTCGCTCGGCTTCAACGGCTCGTGGAACAACAGCAGCAACCCGGCGCCGACGAACTTCACCCTCAACGGCACCGCCTGCAACGGCGCGGTCCCGACCACCGCGGCACCCACCACGGCGGCACCGACGACCGCGGCACCCACCACCGCCGCGCCGACCACCGCGGCACCCACCACGGCGGCACCGACCAGCGCGCCGCCGACGACACCGCCGGCCGGCTCCAAGCAGATGGAGAACCTGGACCGCGGCCTGATCAGCGTACGGTCGGGCAGCGGCAACCTGGTCTCCTGGCGGCTGCTCGGCACCGAGACCTCCGGAGTGTCGTTCAACCTGTACCGCGGCTCGACCAAGGTCAACTCGTCGCCCATCACCGGCGCGACGAACTACCTGGACTCCGGGGCGGCGGCCGGTTCGGCGTACACCGTGCGGGCCGTGGTGAACGGCACCGAGCAGGCGGCGTCCGCCGCGGCGTTGCAGTTCCCCTCCGGCTACCTGGACGTACCGATCCAGCCGCCGTCCGGCGGCACCACCCCGGACGGGGTCGCCTACACGTACTCGGCCAACGACGCCAGCGTCGGCGACCTGGACGGGGACGGCCGGTACGAGATCGTGCTCAAGTGGGACCCGTCCAACTCCAAGGACAACTCGCAGTCCGGCTACACCGGCAACGTGTTCGTCGACGCGTACACGCTGACCGGGACCCGGTTGTGGCGGATCGACCTGGGCCGCAACATCCGGGCCGGCGCCCACTACACGCAGTTCCAGGTGTACGACTACGACGGCGACGGCCGCGCCGAGGTGGCCATGAAGACCGCCGACGGCACCCGGTCGGGCACCGGCCAGCTGATCGGCTCCTCCACCGCCGACTACCGCAACTCCAGCGGGTACATCCTGTCCGGTCCGGAGTACCTGACCATGTTCGACGGCCGCACCGGCGCCATCCTGTCCACCGTGAACTACGACCCGCCGCGCGGCACCGTGTCGTCCTGGGGCGACTCCTACGGCAACCGGGTCGACCGGTTCCTCGCCGGCACCGCGTACCTGGACGGGCAGCGCCCGTCGCTGATCATGGCGCGCGGCTACTACACCCGGGCCGTCATCGCGGCCTGGGACTTCCGCAACGGCAGCCTCACCAAGCGCTGGACGTTCGACTCGAACAACTCCGGCAGCGGTTCCGCTGCCGGCCAGGGCAACCACAGCCTCTCGATCGCCGACGTGGACGGCGACGGGCGGCAGGAGATCGTGTACGGCGCCGCCACGATCGACGACAACGGCCAACTGCTGTACTCGACCGGCATGGGCCACGGCGACGCGATGCACGTCGGCGACCTCGACCCGAGCCGCGCCGGGCTGGAGATCTTCAAGGTGGACGAGGACTCCAGCAAGCCCAGTTCCTACTTCGCCGACGCCCGGACCGGGCAGATCCTCTGGCAGACCGCGGCCAACGGCGACAACGGACGCGGCGTCTCCGGCGACATCTGGGCCGGCAGCCCCGGCGCCGAGTCCTGGTCCGCCGCGGTGGACGGGCTGCAGAACACCCGGGGCCAGAACGTCGGCCGGAAGCCGTCCTCGACGAACTTCCTGATCTGGTGGGACGGCGACCCCGTGCGGGAGCTGCTGGACAGCACGCACATCGACAAGTACGGCACCAGCGGCGACACCCGGCTGCTCACCGGCAGCGACGTGGCGTCCAACAACGGCACCAAGGCCACCCCGGCGCTGTCGGCGGACATCCTCGGCGACTGGCGCGAGGAGGTGATCTGGCGTACCAACGACAGCCGGGCGCTGCGCATCTACAGCACCCCGACCACCACGAGCACCCGGATCTACACGCTGATGCACGACCCGCAGTACCGGGTCGCGATCGCCTGGCAGAACACCGCGTACAACCAGCCGCCGCACCCCGGCTTCTTCATCGGCGACGGCATGGCCACCCCGCCCACCCCGAACATCTACCTGCGCTGATTTTGGCGCGGCCGGTGGGTTAGCGCTAACACCCTCCCGGGTACGGGTGCCGGGGTCTTCGGCTGGACCGAGGATCCCGGCACCTGCCCGTCAGCGGCCGGACCCCGCGACAGGGCGCCGCGTCAGAGCGGGTGTACGCGTCAGAGCGGGTGTACGCGTCAGAGCGGGTGTACGCGTCAGAGCGGGTGTGCGGGCGTCGGGCCGGCCTGCTCCAGCAGCTCCAGGGCGCGATCCCGGGCGTCCGGATCCCCCGAACGCAGCACCGTGACCGCCTCGTGCACCGCGCCGGACAGCGCCCGCCACCGGTCCTCCCGTTCCCGGACCAGTTGCGACTGCATGCGCAGCTGCCGGTTCTTCTCCCACAGCTCGACGAACACCGACACCTTGGCCCGCAGCACCCACGGGTCGAACGGCTTGGTGAGGTAGTCGACCGCGCCGACGGCGTACCCGCGCAGCGCGAGCTGCGCGTCGCGGTCGGCGGCCGTCAGGAAGATGATCGGGATGTGCCGGGTCCGTTCCCGGCGCTTGATGTGGCTGGCCGTCTCGAAACCGTCCATGTCCGGCATCTGGGCGTCCAACAGGATCACCGCGAAGTCGTCCACGAGCAACTGCTTCAGCGCCGCCTCGCCGCTCTCCACGGCGACCGGGGTGACCGGCAGGCCCTGGAGGATCGCCTCCAGGGCCAGCAGGTTCTCCCGACGATCGTCGACCAGCAGCGCCCTGGCCTGCTCGCTCACCCGCGGTGCCCTCCTTGCGTCCGTGTCGTGGTCATTCTCCGCTGTCCCGCCCGCCGCCGGTCACCCAGACCGCCATCAGCTCGATCAGCTCGTCCAGGTCCACCGGCTTGGTGATGTAGTCGCTGGCCCCGGCGGCCAGCGCCGACTCCCGGTCGCCCGGCATCGCCTTCGCGGTCAGGAACACCACGGGCAGCTCCGCGAAGTGGTGGTTACGCCGGATCGCCCGGGTGGTCTCGTACCCGTCCTGGTCCGGCATCATCGCGTCCATCAGCACGATGTCGACCTCCGGGTGCTCGGCCAGCAGCCGCACCCCGTCGACGCCGTTGTCCGAGTACAGCACCGTCATGCCGTGCAGCTCCAGCGCGCTGGTCAGGGCGAAGACGTTCCGTACGTCGTCATCCACGATCAGCACGGTGGCACCGTCCAGCTGCCGGGCGGCCGGGGTGAGCACCGGCTCCCGGTCCGCCATCGGACGCAGCACCGGCGCCCCGGTGCCGAGCAACTGCGGCGTGGCCGCCGGGATCGGCGACGCGACGACGGTGTCCGGGGCCAGCACGTCCGGCACCCAGAGGGTGAAGGTGGAACCCTGCCCCGGCGCGGAGGACACCGTGATGGCGCCGCCGAGCAACCGGGCCAGGTCGCGGCTGATCGACAGGCCCAGCCCGGTGCCGCCGTACCGGCGGCTGGTGGTGCCGTCGGCCTGCTGGAACGCCTCGA
The DNA here is from genome assembly GCF_002285795.1 of Plantactinospora sp. KBS50. Taxonomy (GTDB): domain Bacteria; phylum Actinomycetota; class Actinomycetes; order Mycobacteriales; family Micromonosporaceae; genus KBS50. The sequence goes on along the minus strand of NZ_CP022961.1, from coordinate 387,778 downwards.
AGATCGGGCCGACCTTGTCGTCCGCGATGCCGATCCCGGTGTCGATCACCTCGAACGCGACCACCTGGTTGGCGCTCTGCAACGCCGGTACGTCGAAGTACCGCCCGGCCGGCGCCGGGCCGATCCGCAGCGTCACCGCGCCGTTGTCGGTGAACTTCACCGCGTTGGAAAGCAGGTTCCGCAGGATCTGCTGGAGCCGCTGGGCGTCCGTGACGATCGCCACCGGCAGCTCGCGGGACACCCGTACCTGGAAGTCCAGGCCCTTCTGCTCGGCCTGCGGGGTGAACGCCTGCTCCACGTAGTTGCGGATCTCCGCGAACCGCACCTCGACCGGCTCCACGTCCATCCGGCCGGCCTCGATCTTGGACAGGTCGAGGATGTCGTCGATAAGCGACAGCAGGTCGGAGCCGGCGCTGTGGATGGTCCGGGCGAACTCGATCTGCTTCTCGGTGAGGTTGAGTTCCGGGTTGTCGGCGAGCAGCCGGGCCAGCAACAGCAGCGAGTTGAGCGGCGTGCGCAGCTCGTGGCTCATGTTGGCCAGGAACTCCGACTTGTACGCCGAGGCCCGGCTGAGCTGTTGCGCCTTCTCCTCCAGGCCGATCCGGGCCAGCTCGATCTCCCGGTTCTTGGTCTCGATGTTGGCCTTCTGCTCGCTCAGCAGCTGGGCCTTGTCCTCCAGCTCGGCGTTGGTGCGCTGGAGTTCCGCCGACTGCTCCTGCATCTCGTGCGCCAGCCGCTGGGACTGGGCCAGCAGTTCCTCGGTACGCCGGTTGGCCTGGATCGTGTTGACCGCGACGCCGATGGTGAGCACCAGCCGCTCGAGGAAGGCCAGGTGCAGGTCCGAGAAGGTGGTGACACCCGCGAACTCGATCACGCCGAGCAACTCGCCCTCGAAGAGCACCGGCAGCACCACCAGGTCCGCCGGCGGGGTCTCGGCGAGACCGGAGCGGAGGGTGAGCCGACCGTCCGAGACCGCCCGTACCCGGATGGTCCGCCGGGACAGGGCGATCTGGCCGACCAGGCCCTCGCCCGGACCGAAGGTCACGGCATGGTCCCGGGCCACGTAGCCGTACGAGGCGGTCAACCGCAGCCGGACCACCCCGTCCAGGTCGTCGGCCAGGAAGAACGCCCCGAGCTGGGCGTCGACCAGCGGGGTGACCTCCATCATGATCATGCGGCAGACCTCGCCGAGGTCGCGCTGACCCTGCAACAGGTCACCGATGCGGGCCAGGTTGGAGTCCAGCCAGCCCTGCTCGGCGTTCTTCTTGGTCGTCTCCCGCAGGGTGACGATCATCTGGTTGATGTTGTCCTTCAGCTCGGCGATCTCCCCCTGCGCCTGCACCGCGATGCGCTGGGTGAGGTCGCCGCGGGTCACCGAGGTGGAGACCTCGGCGATCGCCCGGAGCTGGGTGGTGAGCGTGGAGGCCAGCCGGTTGACGTTCTCGGTGAGGTCGCGCCAGGTGCCGGCCACCCCCGCACCTGCGCCTGGCCGCCCAGCTTGCCCTCGATGCCGACCTCCCGGCCGACCCGGGTCACCTCGTCGGCGAACGACGAGAGCTGGTCCACCATCGTGTTCACGGTGTTCTTCAGTTCCAGGATCTCGCCCTGGGCGTCCACCGTGATCTTCTGCGACAGGTCGCCCTTGGCCACCGCCGTGGTCACCGAGGCGATGTTCCGCACCTGCGAGGTCAGGTTCGAGGCCATCGAGTTCACGTTGCCGGTCAGGTCCCGCCAGGTCCCCGAGACGCCCTTGACCTGCGCCTGGCCGCCGAGCTTGCCCTCCGTGCCCACCTCGCGGGCCACCCGGGTCACCTCGTCCGCGAACGACGACAGCTGATCCACCATCGTGTTCACCGTCGACTTCAGCTCCAGGATCTCGCCCTGGGCGTCCACCGTGATCTTCTGCGACAGGTCACCCTTGGCCACCGCCGTGGAGACCGAGGCGATGTTCCGCACCTGGGCCGTGAGGTTCGAGGCCATCGAGTTCACGTTGTCGGTCAGATCCCGCCAGGTACCGGCCACCCCCGCACCTGCGCCTGACCACCCAGCTTCCCCTCCGTGCCCACCTCACGGGCCACCCGGGTCACCTCGTCCGCGAACGACGACAGCTGATCCACCATCGTGTTCACCGTCGACTTCAACTCCAGGATCTCACCCCGAGCATCCACCGTGATCTTCTGCGACAGGTCACCCTTGGCCACCGCCGTGGTCACCGAGGCGATGTTCCGCACCTGAGCGGTCAGGTTCGAGGCCATCGAGTTCACGTTGTCGGTCAGATCCCGCCAGGTACCGGCCACCCCCCGCACCTGCGCCTGACCACCCAGCTTCCCCTCCGTACCCACCTCACGGGCCACCCGGGTCACCTCGTCCGCGAACGACGACAGCTGATCCACCATCGTGTTCACCGTCGACTTCAACTCCAGGATCTCACCCCGAGCATCCACCGTGATCTTCTGCGACAGGTCACCCTTGGCCACCGCCGTGGAGACCTGGGAGATGTTCCGCACCTGCGAGGTCAGGTTGCCGGCGAGCTGGTTGACGTTCTCGGTGAGGTCCCGCCAGGTGCCGGAGAGGCCCCGGACCTGCGCCTGGCCGCCCAGCTTGCCCTCGATGCCCACCTCGCGGGCCACCCGGGTCACCTCGTCGGCGAACGACGAGAGCTGGTCCACCATCGTGTTCACGGTGTCCTTCAGCTCCAGGATCTCGCCCTGGGCGGCCACCGTGATCTTCTGGCTGAGATCGCCCCGGGCCACCGCCGTGGAGACCTGGGCGATGTTGCGCACCTGGGCGGTCAGGTTCGAGGCCATCGAGTTGACGCTGTCGGTCAGGTCCTTCCAGGTGCCGGCGACGTTCGGGACGTCCGCCTGGCCGCCCAGCTTGCCCTCCGTACCCACCTCGCGGGCCACCCGGGTCACCTGCTCGGCGAACAGCCGCAGGGTGTCGGTGAGCGAGTTGATGGTCTGGGCCAGGTCGGCCACCTCGCCCCGGGCCGACACGGTGATCTTCTGCGACAGGTCGCCCTTGGCCACCGCCGTGGCCACCTGGGAGATCGACCGCACCTGGTGGGTCAGGTTGGACGCCATGGTGTTCACCGAGTCGGTGAGGTCCCGCCAGCGGCCCGAGACGCCCCGCACCTGCGCCTGGCCGCCCAGCTCGCCCTCGATGCCCACCTCCCGGGCCACCCGGGTCACCTCGTCGGCGAACGACGACAGCTGGTCCACCATCGTGTTCACGGTGCGGCCGATCCGCAGGTGCTGGCCGCGCAACGGGCGGTCGTCGATCTCCATGACCACGTGCTGCGAGAGGTCGCCGTTGGCGACCGCGGCGATCACCCGGGCGATCTCGGTGGTCGGCCGGCCCAGGTCGTCGATCAGGGAGTTGACCGCGCGCTGGCTCTCCGCCCAGGACCCGTCCAGGCCCTCCTCGTCCAGGCGCTCGGTCAGCCGCCCGTCCCGACCCACCGTACGGCTGATCCGCCGCAGGTCGAGATGCTGCCGCTCCTGCACCGACACGACCTCGTTGAAGGCGTCGACGGCTTCGCCGGCCGCACCCGCGCGGCGGGGCAGCCGTACCTTCAGATCGCCCCGGCGGACCCGCCGCAGCGCCTCGGTGAGTTCGCCGATCAGCTCCGCCTCGTGCACAGCCGTGCCCGCGGAGGATTCGTTCACGGTGGTCATGGAAGTCCCTCACTCAGCTCGCCGGTGGTGGGATCGGTACTCGCGACCCGCCCGTGGCCAGCACCCATCATTGTGCGGAGTTCGGCCGGCTGCCAAGGCGCGCCGATCACGGGGCCGTCGCGATTCGCCGCCAGAACCGACGATAGGCGGCAAACACACCTTATTACCTAGGGTGACGGCCCGATCGGCTTGGAACTCGGCGCCGGGCCGTGGAGGATACGAGGGGTGTCCACGGAGCGGAACGCACCCCCCGCAGAGGCGGAGGAGCACATCCGCCGTGCCCGGTTGCCGGCCGACCGGCGGACACCGGCGACCGCACGGGCACTCGTCCGGGCCGTACTGGCCGAGGCGGACCTGGCCGAACTGCTCAACGAGGCCCTCCTGCTGACCACCGAGCTGACCACCAACGCCGTCGAACACGCCCGCACCGAACTGGACATCGAGGTGCTGGCCGACCGCGAGGGGCTCAACGTGATGGTGTCGGACTTCGCGGCCGGACCCATCGACCACGTGGCGGCGCGGCCCCGCAACGACGCATCCGACATCACCCAGGTCTCCGAGCGGGGCCGCGGGCTGCTGCTGGTCGACCACTTCGCGAGCCGCTGGGGCACCCTGCACCTGCCCACCGGCAAGGGCGTCTGGTTCCGGCTGGACCGCAAGGAACGGCTGCGGGCCAGCCCGGCGCTCACGGTGGCGCCGGCCACGCTGGACGTCCTCCCATCACCGGCCGCGCCGAGCGCCGGGGCGATGAGCACGCTCATGCAACTGGCGCCGGACCCGTACGCGGACGACCCGCTGCCCGACTTCGCCGCCGGCCTGCTCGCCCGGGTGGCCGAGATGCTGGGGGCGGCGGGCGGGACGGTACGGCTTGACCGCGGCGACGGCGCCGGCACGCAGGTGCTGGCCCGGTACGGCCGGCAGCCCCGGCACGACGACGACCAGCTACGCATCCCGCTCGCGGTGAACCGGCCGTACCACGGGGAGGTGGAACTCGACGTCGCTCCCTCCGGGTACGCCCGGCCGCTGGCGGCGCTGATGGCCGAGCGGCTCTCCCTGCACCTGGAGAACGACCGGCTGCGCCGGATCGACCTGCGGCGCCAGACCTGGCTCACCTTCCTCTCCGAGGCCAGCGAACTGCTCGCGCAGTCGCTGGACGTGGAGCTGACGATGGCCCTCGTGCCGCAACTGGTGGTGCCGCGGCTGGGCCGCTGGTGCGCCGTACACACCACCGACGAGTGGGGGCGGCTGCACCTGTCCGCCGTCACCCACGAGGATGAGGGCGCCCTGCCGGAGTTGGACAAGCTGCTCAAGGAGAGCGACGCCGACTCGGTGCAGGGCACCCTGCGCGAGGCCACCCGGCTGGGCACCCAGTTGCCGATCGGGCCACCGCTGGAGGGCATCGCCGTCCCGCTGATCGCCCGCGGGCAGCCGCTCGGCACCCTGGCCGTCGGCCGGCACCAGCGCAGCCGGCACGATCCGGACGAGGTGGGCGTGCTGGAGGACGTGGCCCGCCGGGCCGCGCTGGCGATCGAGAACGCCCGGATCCACGCCGAGCGGCGCCGGGTGGCGCACACCCTGCAACAGTCCCTGCTGCCACCGGAGCTGCCGGAGGTCGACGGCATCGGCTTCGCCGCCGCGTACGTGCCGACCGGCGACGTGGCCGAGGTGGGGGGCGACTTCTACGACGTGGTCCCGCTGCCGGACGGCCGGTGGCTGGTGGTGGTCGGCGACGTGTCCGGCAAGGGCGTGCAGGCGGCCGCCGTCACCGGCCTGGTCCGGGACGTCATCCGGGTCCTCGTCGGCGACGGCCGGCCGCTGCCCGAGGCGCTGGCCCGGCTCAACCAGACGCTTGTGGAGCGGGGCGGCGGGCGTTACTGCACCCTCGCCCTGGCCGCGGTACGGCCCGGCGGCCCCGGCCGGTTGGAGGTGTCGCTGCACCTCGCCGGCCACGACCGGCCGGTGCTGGTCCGCAACGACGGCCGGGCCTCGTTCGTGGGCAGCGGCGGCACCGCGCTGGGGCTGCTGGACACGATCGCGTCGCCCGCCGTCGAGGTGCCACTCGGGCCGGGCGACGCACTGATCTTCTACACCGACGGGGTGACCGAGCGGCGGCGCGGCGGCGAGCTGTTCGGCACCGAACGACTGCGTGCCGCCGCCGCGCCGCTGGCCGGATATTCGGCCGAGGCGGTGGCGGCCCGGCTGCGGAACACCGCGATCGGCTTCTCCACCGAGGCGCCCCGGGACGACATCGCGATCCTGGTACTGCGCAACGACGCACCCGGCTGAACCCCCGCCGGGCCGACTCGATGCCCCGGCGGCGCCCGCGATCAGGCGTGGCCCGGGGCGGCCGGTCGAGATTCGTGGGCGAGTTGGGCGGCCGTCTCGAAAGCCACCGTCCAAGGGAAGGCTTTCTGCCGCTCGTTGCCGTTGCCAGGCGGATGCGGTTCCCACTGGTCGTCGGGGCCGAGCAGGAGGCGTACTCCTTCGTCCCGGAGGCTGGCCACGGCGTGCCGGAACGGCGCCCGCGCGGCGAGGGCGGCGTTGACGAACGGGACGATGACGGTCGGTACCTGCCTGCCGATCAGTTCGGCGACCGAGGTCATGGCGTAGTTGTCGGCCAGGCCGAGGGCGATCTTGTTGATCGAGTTGTACGTCGCCGGGGCGATGACCAGGGCGTCGGTGGCAGGAAGGGATCGGCGCGGGCCGGGCGAGGACTGGTACGTCGACCGGACCGGATGACCGGTCCAGGTCGTCACCGTAGCCATCGTATGTCCCCTCGGAGGAGTCCGACTCACAGCCCGCCCGGGAAGCGGCCGGGTGCCAGCCGATGCTCCGGGTCGTACCGATCCTTGATCCGCCGCAGCAGGGACAGGTCGGGCAGGTCGCCCCACAGGTCGACGGCCCGGCGGATCTCCGGTGGCGCGGCCAGCACCACGCACCGCCCCGAGCGCGCCATCAGCACGTCACGGACCGCGGTGAGCAGTCCCGCCACCCGGGGCGGCGGGGTCGTCGCCGGCAGCGCGGCGTGTACGACGCCGAGCCCGGCGGAGCCGCGTACCGCAACGGGAGCGCCGGCCGCGTCCCGCAGCGCGTAGACGGCGGCGTGCAGATCACCGATCGGCACCTCGATCCGCAGCGCCACGTCGTCCCCGGCGAACGGATACCGCCGCCACCACGACGGCGCCTCGGTCATGCTCCGGGCGGTGGCGCCGAGGATGCGACCGAGCCGCCTGGCCCGCTCGGCCACCTCGGCCGGGCCACCCTCCACCAGCACCGCCAGGCTGCCGGACCGGCGCGGCGGCACCGCCCGGCCGGCCCGCCCGGTACCGGCCGGGTGGCCGGCGCGCTCCGGCGGGTACACCGGCGGACGCTCCGGTCCCGGGCCGGCGGCCGGCAGGTCGACCTCGATGGCGGCCGGCATGACGGCGCTCGCCAGGATCTCGCCGACCAGATTGTGCACCTCCAGCGGGGTCCACACCGGACGGAGCACCCACAGCCGGTGGGTGGGCACCTCCTGCACTCGCACGGTGGCCGAGATCAGCACCCCGAGCGCACCCTGCGACCCGCACAGCAGCGGCGCCAGCTCACCGGCGCGCGACGCGGGTACGCCGCCGGCCCGCAGGAGTTGACCGGCGGCGTCCACGTAGCTGACCTCGGTCACCTGGGAGCACGGCGAACCGTGCCGGTGGCGCAGCGGTCCGGCCTCGTCCGCGGCCACCACCCCGCCGACGGTCGCCCCGGCGGAGCGTACGTCGACCGGCAGCCGGTAGCCGGACCGTTCCAACATCGCCTGGACCGCCCGGACCGGCGTACCGGCGCCGACCTCGGCGGTCCGCTCGCCGGGCGACCGGTGCCAGATCCCTGCCAGCCGGCCGGTGTCCAGCAGGACGTCCACCTGTACGGGCGGGGCGCCCCAGTCGAGTTTCGTCCCGGCGCCGCGGGGCACGACGGACAGGTCGTGCTCGGCGGCGAGCCGCAGCACGTCGGCGGCGGCGTTGGGCGAGCCGGGCATGGCGACCCACCGGGCCTGCCGTCCCGCCACCTCGTCGGCGCCGCCGGCCGGGCGGGCGAAGCCGGGGCCGCAGATCCTTTCGAGCCGTCCGCCGATACCGGTCGGACGGGACGTGTCACCGAGCGTCATCACACCCCCCACCCCCGAATAGTACAGGTGTTCTAATGCGACGCAACGGCATCCGGCCGACAGCCTCCCGCCGCCGCGCGGCCCCGCCGTACGGCCTCGCGGGATGCACCGCCGGCATGCGCGCCGGGCGGAGGGCCGTGTGCCGTCGGAGGGGGCACCGGCGGGGCGGTAACGTGATCCGGGTGACGACGGAGATGCCGGCGCCCCCGGCCGCCAAGCGGGTCCCCACCGAGCGCAGCCACCACGGCGACACGGTCATCGACGAGTACGCCTGGCTCGCCGTGAAGGACGACCCGGAGACGCTGGACTACCTGCGGGCGGAGAACGCGTACACCGACGCCGCCACCACCCACCTGGCCGGCCTGCGCGAGACGCTGTTCACCGAGACCCGGCAGCGGACCCTGGAAACGGACCTGACGGTGCCGGTGCGCAAGGGCGGCTACTGGTACTACACCCGGACCGTGCAGGGCGAGCAGTACGCCATCCACTGCCGGCGGGCGATCGCCGAGGGCGAGACCGAACCGCCGCGTCTCGCCGAGGGCGAGACCGAACCGCCGCGTCTCGCCGAGGGCGAGACCGAGTCATCCGGTACGTCCGACGGCGCGCCGCTGGCCGGCGAGGAGGTGCTGCTGGACGGCAACGCGCTGGCCGAAGGGCGCGACTTCTTCGCCCTGGGCGCCTTCGACGTGAGCCCGGACGGGCGGTGGCTGGCCTACTCCACCGACTTCGCCGGGGACGAGCGGTTCACCCTGCGGATCAAGGACCTGACCACCGGCGAGGTGCAGGCCGACGAGATCCCCGACACGTTCTACGGCACCGCCTGGTCGGAGGACGGTTCCACGCTGTTCTACCTGACCGTGGACGAGGCGTGGCGGCCGTACCGGGTGTGGCGGCACACGCTGGGCACGCCCGCCGCGGACGACGTCATCGTGTACGAGGAACCCGACGAGCGGTTCTGGGTGAGCGTCGAACTGACCCGCTCGGAGAAGTTCATCCTGATCGAGATCGGCAGCAAGACCACCAGCGAGGTACGGGTGATCCCGGCCAGCAACCCCACCGGCGAGCCGGCGGTGGTGGCGCAGCGGCGGCAGGGCATCGAGTACTCCGTGGAGCATCACGGGCACCGCTTCCTGATCCTGCACAACGACGGCGCCGAGGACTTCGCGCTGGCCTACACCTCGGCGGACGCGCCGGGCGCCTGGACGCCGATGATCGAACACACCCCGGGCACCCGGCTCGAATCGGTGGACGCGTTCGCCAATCACCTGGTGGTGTCGCTGCGCACCGGCGGTCTCACCGGGCTGCGGGTGCTCACCGTGGGCAGCACCGCCGCGTACGACGTGCCGTTCCCGGAACCGATCTACTCGGTGGGGCTCAGCAGCAACCCCGAGTACCAAACCGACACCGTGCGGATCAGCTACACCTCGCTGGTGACGCCCGAGTCCGTGTACGACGTCGACCTTGTCACCGGCGAGCTGACGCTGCGCAAGCGCAAGCCGGTGCTGGCCGGGCCGGACGGTCGGGAGTTCGATCCGTCGGCGTACGAGCAGCACCGGGAGTGGGCGGTGGCCGACGACGGCACCCGGGTGCCGATCTCGCTGGTCTGCCGGGCGGACACCCCGCGCGACGGTTCCGCGCCCTGCGTGCTCTACGGCTACGGCTCGTACGAGACCAGCATGGACCCGTGGTTCTCCATCCCCCGGCTGTCCCTGCTGAACCGCGGTGTGGTGTTCGCGGTCGCGCACATCCGCGGCGGCGGTGAACTGGGCCGCCGCTGGTACGACCAGGGCAAGATGCTGGCCAAGAAGAACACCTTCACCGACTTCGTCGCCTGCGCCCGGCACCTGGCCGGCAGCGGCTGGACCGCCGCCGACCGGCTGGTCGCCCGGGGCGGCTCCGCGGGCGGGTTGCTGATGGGCGCGGTGGCGAACCTGGCGCCGGACGCCTTCGCGGGCATCGTCGCCCAGGTGCCGTTCGTGGACGCGCTCACCTCGATCCTCGACCCGTCGCTGCCGCTGACCGTCACCGAGTGGGAGGAGTGGGGCGACCCGCTGCACGACCCCGAGGTGTACGCGTACATGCGCTCGTACACGCCGTACGAGAACGTCCGGTCCGTCCGGTACCCGGCCATCCTCGCCCTGACCAGCCTCAACGACACCCGGGTGCTCTACCACGAGCCGGCGAAGTGGATCGCCCGGCTGCGCGCGGCGTCCCCGAGGGGTCGTACCTGTTGAAGACCGAGATGGAGGCCGGGCACGGTGGGCCGAGCGGCCGGTACGACGCCTGGCGGGAGGAGGCGTTCGTGGCGGCCTGGATCCTGGACCGCCTCGGCATCAAGGAGTGACCGCGCGCCGGCGGGTCACCCGAGTGCGCGGCCGAGCACGGCGGGATCCACGTTGCCGCCGCTGACCACCGCCACGGTCGGCCCGCCGGGCAGGTCGGCGGAGCGGAACAGCGCGGCAGCGGTGGCGACCGCCCCGCTCGGCTCGACGACCAGCCGGCCCTGCCGGACGAGTCGGCGCAGCGCGGCCGCGATCTCCTCCTCGGTCACCGTCAGGATGCCGTCCAGGCGTGCCCGCAGGTGCGCGAGGGTCAGCTCGGACAGCGTGGTCCGCAGGCCGTCCGCGCTGGTCCGGTAGGTCAGCTCGGGTTCCCACCGGACCAGTTCCCCGGCCGCCAGCGACGCCCGGGCGTCGGCCGCCAACTCCGGCTCGACCCCGAACACGGCCGTCTGCGGCCGGATCGCCTTCACCGCCGTGGCCACCCCGGAGGCCAGCCCGCCGCCGCCGACCGGCACCAGCACGGCGGCCACCTCGGGCAGGTCGGCCACGATCTCCAGGCCGATCGTGCCCTGTCCGGCGATGATCCGGCGGTCGTCGAACGGCGGGACGAGCGTGCCGCCCGTGCGGGCCGCGATCCGCTCGGCCTCGGCGAGCCGGCGGGCCGGCGGCACCACCAGCACCTCGGCGCCGAGCCGGCGGACCGCCTCGATCTTGACCTCCGGCGCCCCGTCCGGGATCACCACCGTGCACGGTACGTCCGCCGCGGCCGCGGCGAAGGCCAGCGCCTGCCCGTGGTTGCCGGAGGAGTGCGTGACCACGCCGCGGGACCGGTCGGCCGGGGCGAGCCGGGCGACCGCGTTGGTGGCGCCGCGCAGCTTGAACGAGCCGACCGGTTGCAGGCTCTCCGGCTTGATCCACAACCTGTCGTGCCAGGGGCAGGGCAGCAGCGGGGTACGCACGACCCGGCCGGCCACGGTTTCGGCGGCGTCGCGCACGTCGGCGATGGTCACGAGGTCCACCCGTCCATCATTCCCGATCGCGAACGCAGCCCGTCCCTACCGCTTCCGGCTGCGCCAGAACGCGAGTCGACGCCGTCGCCACGGGGTGACCGAGTAGGCCACGAGCCCGACCGCCAGCAGCGCCGCGCTCAGCAGCAGGCTGGGCAGATCGTCGGATGGACGTGCGCTGAACTCCCACCAGCGGTAGTGCGCGTTGCCCTGGTCTCCCCAGTACCACAGCACGCTTCCGGTCGCCACCGGCAGGGTCCATGCCAGCCGCCAACCAACGACCATGCCGGAGACCAACGCCAGCCCGAGCCAGGCCGGCCAGGAGCGCGCGATGATCAAGAGCAGCGACGGTGGCACGGTCAGCGCCGACACGGCGAGATAGAGCACCCCGCCACCCACCCCGGCCACCACCAGATACCACCGCTGCGCCCACCGCAGGCGTCCGGTCGCCACCACCTCCACGTCGGCCAACCCGCTGTGCAGCGAAACAACCGGTACGACCGCTGCGCCCATCGCAAGCAGACGCCACAGGGGCACGGTGGTGTTCGACCGGGCTGCCATCGGCAGCCCCGTCTCATACATGCCCAGCCAGGCGGTGAGCGCACCCGCGAGGACGATCGCCAGCAGCGCGGATGGAACCCGCCGCACCGTCAGGAAGGTCCGCGATCCGCCTCGCCTGGCGCGTCCGGGCTCAGCCCTGCGTCCGGCAGTAGCGACCACTGAGATCGCGCACCTCCCCATCGGCCCAGCCGAACTGCTCGTCGAGCGACGGCTTCGCAGCCATCTCCCGCCCCACCGCCCACGCGGCCTGCATTTCCGGCGGGGCGTTGGTGTGGTAGTCCCGCCTTCCACCACCGGCAAGATAGCTTTCCAGCCAGGCGCCAAGCACATTGAGCCGGGTGCGGTCAGTGTCTGTCCGCGCCTTCCACGTACAGGATTCGAGATCCGTGAAGTGGAAGGTCGTCTCCATGATGCCGGTGGCCAGATCTCCCGCCAGGGACCAGATGCTGCCAGCGAGGATGTAGAAAGTTGGCGGGCCGAGAGAGTCCTCGACCAGGGTAGGTCCATGCGGTCCGTCAGCCCTGTGCCAGTTCTGCTCGATGCCGTATTCGTTCATCCGGTCCGGGAGGCGGAATGCCGGCGGTAACGCGTCGACACGACCACCGATGGCCCGCAGCGTCGGCAGGTATTTCTGGTCTTCTGGCCAGATGCAGAGCGTCGTGCGTCCCTTGACACAGAGGACGTCGTCTCCGGCCGGCGGGCGGTGAACCCGTACCGGCGTGACGAGTGCGGTCAGCACCACCGCGCCGAGGCAGAGCAGGGCCGGAATCGCTGTCCGGAACCGCGCCGTCCCGGATGTGGATATCCACAGCGCCGCGATCAGCACCGCAACGATCAACCCGAGCCGCACCAGCCCGGCCGTCAGGTCCACCTCCATCTCCACCGATCCGTCGGTTATTCCGAACGGAGCCAATCGGCTGAGAACGGTGATCAGCAACACGCCGCTCAGCGCCGCGGCCAGGGCGGCGAAGACCGAGCCGAAGAGCCTGCCCAGAAGCCACCCCAGGGCGAAGTCCAGGAGCGTGACGAACAGCCCGTAGCCGAAATAGCCGGCCCACAGTCCGACGCCCGGCGGGAATGTCCGGGCGGTCAGCGCGAATGCGACCGCCTGACCGACGAGGTACGGCAGGGCGAGGAGGACGACGGCGGCGACCAGCCGGTGCGCCTCCAGCACGACGTGGGGAACCCGCGCGGCTGCGGTCTGTTCCGTCATCCGGTAGCGCAGCGGCGCCGCGGCGGTCCAGGCGGCGAGCCCGGCGACGACCGGGCCGACCAGGTACGCCGCCAACTGCGCCGCCGCTCCGGCCTGCGGCCACACGCCGAGCCAGTAGCGGTTGCGCAGAAACAGCACAGCCAGGTCGAGCGCGATGAGCGGTGGGACGGCCCAACGGACCGGGCAGTTCCGCAGGTGCAACCAGAACGGTCTCACAGTCGCCGCTCCGACTCGGGAAGCAGATGCATGTAGGCCCGCTCCAGTGCGGAGTGCCCCGGCAGGTCGTCGGGGCCGAGGGCGGACATGCCCTGGACGGTGCCGTCGAACTTGGCCACGCCGCCGTGCAGCACCACCACCCGGTCACAGATCGCCTCGACATCGTCGATGAGGTGGGTGCTGAGCACGACAACGGCATCGCCGAGGCTGGTGATGATCTTCCGAAACTGCAGCCGTTGGCGCGGGTCGAGGCCGACGGTCGGCTCGTCGAGCAGGATCAGCCGAGGGCGGCCGACGATGGCCCAGGCAATCCCCGCCCGCCTGCGCATCCCGCCGGAGAGCTTCCGCATTTTCGTCCGGCGCTGGTCGGCCAGATCGACCATGTCGATCGCCTCACCGACCGAGCGCCACCGCTGTCCGGACCGGACGCCACGGAGCCACGCGGCATACTCCACAAAGTCCGACACCGTCATCTGCGGATCGACGCCGAAGTCCTGCGGGAGATAACCGATCCTGTCGCGGGCCCGTCGGGCGCCGCGTTCGCCGTCCACCTCGATCCCGTCGATCCGGATGGTGCCGAAACGGGGTGGGAGGATGGTGGCCAGCGTACGTAGCAGCGTGGTCTTACCCGCACCGTTGGGGCCGAGCAGTGCCGTTATGCCGGGTTGGAGGGTCAGGGTAAGCCTGTCGATGACAACGGTCTTCCCGTAGCCTTGGGCAAGCTTGTCGATCGTCACGCTCATCCGCATATTCCATCAGGCTGGGCACGACCGGCGGGGACGCCGGGCCGCGATCCCCGCCCGTCGCGCGATCTCCTAGTAGCCGAGGTAGCCCAAGATCTACCCATCAATGGCTTTGCGACCAGATTTCCGGATCGACGCACTCTAACATGCCCATAGGGATCGAAGAAGGCCGAATACCCGAAAGTACGACGCGCCGGGATGACCACGAGGACGACAAAGGCCTAAGATCGGGCGTAGTACGCAGATCCGGGGAGGCCGCGATGACCACGCCGGAACCGGCCGACCGCGGCCCCGACCAGCCGCCCGAACCGGCGGACTGGTCCACCCCGGCCACCGTGGCCGAAAGCCCGCCGCTGGGCGGCGTACCCCGAGGGCCCCGCAGCCTCCGCCCGGACCGCCCCCGGGTCCGGCGCACGAACCCGGCACCGCGGCCCGCGGCCGGCCCACCCCGCGGCCCTGGCTGATCCTCTCCGTGGCGCTGTTGTTCCTGCTCTGCTGCTACGGCGGCGCCGCGGCGGCGGTGTACGTCTGGGGCGGCGACGCGCTGTCGTTCATCCGGAGCCGGACGGAGCACGCGGTCGGCCTCGGTGAACCGGTACGCGACGGTGACCTGGAGTTCCGGGTCGACCGGCTGCGCTGCGGCATCGGTCGGGTCGGCGATCCGGTGGTGAACCAGACCGCCACCGGCCAGTTCTGCGTGGTCGAACTGGACGTCCGCAACGTGGGCAGCCGGCCGGTGACGCTGCGCGACGACCGGCAGCAGGCGTACGGCCGCCGCAACCAGCAGTACCCGCCGGATCCGGGCGCCAGCATCCTGGCCAACCTCGACCAGCCGGTCTTCCTCACCGACATCGAGCCGGGCGAGACGGTCAGCGGTGCCATCGTCTACGACATCCCGGCCACCGACCGGATCGTCCGGCTCCGGTTGCACGGATCGGCCTCCTCCAAGGGTGCCCTGGTCCGGGTCTGACGTCCGGGTCCGACGTCCGGGTCCGACCGTCCGGGTCCGACCGCCCGGTCCGGGTCGGTGTCCCGGCCTCGGCTGCGGGTCCTACCGGCGGGTGGCGTAGAAGACCAGCCCGGCCGTCGACAGCGCCGCCTGCACCAGCACCGTCTGCCAGTCCGGTACGGCGCCGGTGAGCAGCGTGAGCAGGGCCGGCGACCCCAGCAGCACGAGCAGGTCGACCCCGGAGAGCAGCCAGAGCAGCGGACCGGTGGCCAGACTGCCCATCGGCGTCTCGATCGGCATCAGATCGTGGCGCACCTGGCCGATCCGGGCTCGCCGGATCGCGGCCACCGCCGCGGCCGGGCCGAGGGCCAGACCCAGCGCCCAGCACGGCCCGGCCGGCCGGTCGCCGATCAGCGCGGGCACGGTGAGCGCCACCGCCGCCCACGCCGCGGCCAGCACCGCCGGCACGATCAGCCGCCCGGCCAGGGCCGGCCGCTCGGCCAGGCCGAGCAGGCGCAGCAGGGCCGGCTCGGCACTGTCCCGGCGGACCGCCGCGGTCGTCGTGCCGGCGGCGGCGAGCACGCCCGCCAACACCACGACGGCCGGCAGCCAGCCGGGACCGGTGGTCGCGACCGCTGGCGCGAGCGTCCCGACGGCCAGCGCCAGCATCCGGACCGGCCGGCGGCACACCACCAGGATGTCGTGCTGCAGCGGCAGCGCCCAGGCCGGTGCCGCGCGCAGCCGCACCGAGCGCAGGGTACGGGATCCCCAGTAGCGGCGCTGCGCCGCGTCGACCACGAACGCCGGCTCGGCGGCCACGGCGGCGTCGAGGTATGTGCCGCGGGTCTCGGCGGCGTCCCGGATCAAATGCGCCGGCAGGCCGTCCAGGCCGCGCGCCGTCGCCACGAGCGCGCCGAGCAGCAGCACGGCGACCGTGCCGGCGAGCAGCGCGGCGACCGCCGCGGGCACGGCGGGAACGGCCGGCCCGGCCGCCGGACGCCACAGCCCGGCCGCCGGCACCGCGAGCAGCAGCGCGAGCAGCCCGGCCCCGGCGTCCACCGCCCGGCCGCACCGGTCGTACCGCTGGCACGCGGCGGCGACCAGCGCCACCGCGACGCCGAGCATGGCGCCCACCAGCAGCGCGCCGGTCAGCACCGGTGGCCGGATCGGGCGGGCGGCGAACCGGCCCACCGCCACGGCCGCCGCCGCCAGCCCGACCGCGACCGCACCGGCGAGTACGCCCAGGGCGCCGGGCACCAGCAGGCCGCGCCGGGACACCGGGGCGAGGAACAACCAGGCCAGGTCGGCCCGGCTCACCGCCAGCGGCCCGGACCGGCGCAGCAGCGCGTACAGCGCCAGCGGCACGATCGCCAGCAGCGCGGCCTGTGGCACCGACCCGGCATCGGCCAGCGGCACCGGGCGGGCCGGCCAGACCAGACCGGTCGCCGGCTCGCCCACCAGCGCCACCGCCATCGCCACGGTCAGCACGGCCACATAGACGGTGCCGGCCGAACCCTCGATGCCCGCGGCCCGTCGCCGGCCCCGGATCCAGCGGCGCAGCCGGCGCGCCGGGGCCGGCGCGGCCGGCACGGTCCGTTCGGCGACGCCGGTCACAGTTCCAGCCGCTCGCCGCCGACCTCGGCCGCGAAGCCCGGATCGTGGCTGGCCATCACCAGCGTGCCGCCACCGGCGACGTACGCCCGGAACAGCTCCGCCACCACCGGCTTGACGTCGGTGTCCAGCCGCTGCTCCGGCTCGTCCAGGACCAGCAGCCGGCTCGGCCGGACCAGCACGGCCGCCAGCAGCAGGCGCTGCCGCTGGCCGGAGGAGAGCGTCAGCGGCGCGGCGTCGGCCAGCGGCCCGAGCCCGAGCGCGTCGAACAGCTTGTCCAGCTCACCGTCGGCCGGATCGGCGCCGTGCGCCAGCCGGATCAGTTCGGCGTGCTCGCGCACGGTCAGCCCGGTGTACCAGCCGGGGCTCTCCACGGTGGTGGCCACGGCCCGCCAGAAGTCCGCGGAGCGGCCCGGCGGCCGGCCGAAGACCCGGACCGTCCCGCCGTCGGCGGCCTGCAAGCCGGTGACGCAGCGCAACAAGGTCGACTTGCCGGCACCGTTGGCGCCGGTCACGCAGAGCACCGTACCGGCCGGCACGGTGACGTCGAGGCCGTCGAGGACGACCGCCGCCCCGTACGCCACCCGCAGGTCCCGGATCGTCACGGCCGGCACGTCACCGGCGTCCCGGCCGCTGCCGGCGGATGGTGCGGACACGGCGCCCAGTATCGCACCGCGGCCCGGGGCCACGCCGGCTCGTGGCCGAGCGGATGGCACCCTCTCAGCGCCGGCGGACGGCGACCAGCGCGAGGTCGTCGTGGATCTCGGCGGGGGCCAACTGCACCAGCAGCCGCTCGCAGAAGTCCTCCAGGCTGTCGTCCACCCGGGCGGCGGACCCGGCCAGCGCCTGCAACCCGTCGTCGATGGTGGCGTCCCGCCGCTCGATCAACCCGTCGGTGTAGAGCACCAGGGTGGACCCGCGCGGCAGGGTGAACTCCAGATCCTCCGGGCGGGCCGCCCGGACGCCCAGCAGCGGCGCCCGGTGCTCCAGGAACTCGACCCGCCGGCCGTCGTGCAGCAGCGGCGGCAAATGGCCCGCGCTGGCCATCCGCACCCGCCCGGTCGCCGGATCCAGCAGCAACACGCAGACGGTGGCCAGCTCACCGGGCAGCAGCGTGCGCATCAGGCCGTCCACCAGGGCCAGCATCTCGCCCGGTGGGTGGCCCTCCACGGCGTACGCCCGCAGCGCGTGCCGCACCTCGGCCATCACGGTCGCCGCGTGCAGCGAGTGCCCCGACACGTCGCCGATGGCGACCAGCAGCTGACCGTCGAGCATCACCAGCTCGTAGAAGTCGCCACCCACCTCGGTCTGGGCGCTCGCCGGCTCGTAGCGGACCGCCAGGTCCAACCCGGCTATCGCGGGCAACCGGCGGGGCAGCAGGCTGCGCTGGAGGGTCACCGCGATGCGGTGTTCCTCGTCGTACGACCGCTGCGCCTCGGCCGCCGCGGCGACCGCCTGCGTCAGCTGCACCAGCACCGGCGTGCCCGGGGTCTGGCCGCGCTCGGGCACCACGACGTAGATCGGCGCGCGGTCCTCCCGGAGCCGGGCCGCCGCCGCGGTCACCCGCTCCTCACCGCGCCAGTCGAGCAGCGCCCACCGGGTCGCCGCGTCCACCCGCACGGTGGACCCGACCGGCACCCCGGTGTCGTCCACCACCCAGGTCACCAGTTCCGGCACGGCGTCCGGCCCGGCGGCCACCGCGGCCACGCAGTCACCGTCGGCCGACTCCGCCACCACCGCCACCGGACCCATGAAGATCTTCGCGCCGCCGGAGGCCGCCGCCTGGAGCAGCCGCGCGAACGAGGGCGCCCCGGCCACCGCGAGGGTGGTCTCGGCCAGCAGGGACAGCCGGTGGGCCAGCAACTCGGCGCGCTGGCGCGCCCGGGAGTACCGCAGCACCGCCTGGGCGGTGGCGATCAGCTCCTCGGGTTCGATCGGCTCGGCCAGGTACGCGTCGGCGCCCCGGGTGAGGCCCTGAGCCCGGTCCTTCACGTCCACCGCGTGCGCGGAGACGTGCACCACCGGCAGCGCCGTGTGCGTCTCCTTGAGCCGCTCGCAGACCTCGTACCCGCTCATGTCGGGCAGCCGCACGTCCAGCACCACGAGATCGATCGAGTCGTCCACCCGGGCCAACGCGTCGGCACCGGTCTCCGCCTCGACGGTGGTGTACCCGGCCCGGTTGAGCCAGCTGACCAGCAGGTATCGCTTGGCCGAGCTGTCGTCGACGACGAGAATGGTGGCCGGTTCGGACTCCACCTCAGCCCTCCGGACCGGACGATGGAGGGGCCGGCGAGGGGGCGACCGACGACGGAGGGGCCGGCGACGGCGGAACCGGCGGCGCGGGCGGCGGCGCCGAGACCGGAAGCGTCACCACGAAGGTGCTTCCGCGACCCGGCCCGCTGGTCAGCTCCAGGGTGCCGCCGAGCAGCGTGACCAGGCGCTTGGCGTACGGCAGACCCAGGCCGGTGCCGGCGGTCGAGCGCCCCGGCACCTGGTAGAACTCCTCGAAGATCCGCCCGTGCAGCTCGCTCGGGATACCGGGCCCGGTGTCGGCGACGGACAACCGCCAGCGGTCGGCCAACCGTTCGGCCCGCATCCGCACCTCCCCGCGCTCGGTGAACTTCAGTCCGTTGTGCAGCAGGTTACGCAGCACCTGGGCCAGCAGTACCTCGTCGGAACGGATGACGGCCGGCTGCGGCGGCTCCTCGACCACCAGTTCCACCTCGGGCCGGGTGGCCAGCACCCGCAGCGTGCCCCGGAGCTGGCCGAAGACCACCCGCAGGTCCACCTCGGCCCAGTTCGCCTCAAGCCGGCCCGACTCCGCCTTCGCGAGATCGAGCAACTCGTTGACCAGGGCCAGCAGGTCGGCCGCGGAGCCGCGGACCAGCTCGACCTGCCGGCCCTGCTCGCTGGTCAGCGGGTCGGAGGAGGAGTCGGCGAGCAGCCGGCCCAACCCCATGATCGCGGTCACCGGGGCCCGCAGTTCGTGGCTCACGTTGGCCAGGAAGCGGCTCTTGGCCTCGCTGGCCGCCCGCAGCTGAGCCGACTTCTCGTCCAGCTCGGCGTAGAGCGCCACAACGCCCTGATTGGTGGCCTCCAGCTCCTCCGAGAGCTGCGTGTACAGCGCCATGACGCCGTGGTTGGTCTCCCGCAGCTCCCGGTTGAGCACGGTCAGTTCGTCACGCTGGCGGCGTACCTCGTCCAGCGCGGCGACCAACTGCTCGTTCTGCAGCGCCAGCTCCTCCAGCGGGGTGCCGGGCAGTTCCTCGACCAGCCGGGAGCGCAGCTCGGCGAGGCGACCGGGGGTCAGCGCCGGGGCCGTCGGCGGGATGCGCCGGGACATCCGCACGGCGCTGGCCTGGTCCTCCCGGACCGTCTCCAGCCGGTCCACCAGGCGCTCGACGGCCGCCGCGTAGCCCCGGCCGCGTTCGTCCCAGGACAGCGCGCCGGGGGCGGTCAGGTCGATGCGCAGGACCTGGCCGAGGCCGTGCGGATCCTGGCCGGCCCGGAACGTCACGTCGGCCCCGGCGCCCCGGCCGAGCAGTTGCCGGGCCACCTCGCTGAGCGCAGTGACCATCCGGATCTGGTCCTGGTACTCCAGGCCTACCGCGGCGGCCACCTCTCGACCGCGCTGGCGCACCATGAAGATGTCGTGCTCGACCCGCAGCGACATCCGCAGCAGCGGCGCGAGGTCGTCGTCCGCCGGCGACCCGGCGCCGTCCACCGGCGACCCGCTGCCGGGCGGCGGCCCGCTGCCGGCCACCGGAGATCCGCCGTCCGCCGGCACCGGCGGACGGTCGTCACCGGTCACGGCAGCCTCGCCACGAGCACGCAGGCGTCGTCCCGGCGTACCCCGGCGTCGCGCAGGATGGTCGCGGCGGCCAGCAGCGGGGTCCGGGCGAAAAGCCCGGGATAGTTCTCCGCGCGCCACCTGTCGGTCACCCCGTCGGAGTTCATCACCAGGGTGTCCCCGGGGCGTACGGGTAGTCGTACTCCCGGACCTGCCGGCGCTGGTGCCCGGCGATGCCCGGCAGCGACACCAGCCCGCGCCGGCCGGCGGCGCTCAGCAGGCAGCCCGCGATGTTGCCCAGCCCCGCGTACCGCAGCACCGCGGCGCCGGGGTCCAGCTCCGCCACGGCGAGGGCCGCGCCGCGGGTGTAGCCGAGCGACCGGTGCAGGTGCTCGACGACCGCGGCGGGTGACGCCGGCGGCGCGACGCGGAACGCCTGCCGGGCCGCCTTACTGGCCGCGGCGGCCAGCGGTCCGTGACCCAGCCCGTCGCAGACCAGCACCTGATGCCGGCCGTCCAGCACCCGGGTGGCGAAGCCGTCGCCGCTGACCTTCTCGCCGGACAGCGGCCGGGTGAGGCCGGCCGCCCAGTCCGGGGTGGGCGGTTCGCCGGGCCAGACCTGCGCGGCCACCACGGTTCCGCGTCCGGCGACCGAGTGCGCGTCGGTCCAGCTCGCCTGCCGGGTGATGGCCCCGATTCCCACCCCCCAGGTTCCGGTGGTGGAGTGGCCGTCCCGGGACGATCCGGCCAGGTCCGCGATGCCGGGTCCGGAGTCGATCGCGATCAGCTCCACCCCCGCCGTGCCGCTGTCCCGGACCGGGCGCAGCAGCAGCAGACCCTCGTCGGCGTGCTTCACCAGGTTGCTGGTCAGCTCGGCGGCGACGATGGAGAGGCTGGCCCGGCGCCGCTCGCCCAGCTCCAGGTGGTCGGCCAGCCGCTCGGCGGAGCGCCGTACCGCGCTCGCGGCGCTGCCGGACTCGACCCGGAACCAGACGCCGTCGTCGTCGAATTCCGCGGGTTCCACCGGATGCGTCATCGGAGCCACTTGGTGATGGTGACCCGGGTGCCGCGGCCCACGGCCGTGTCGATCTCGAACTCGTCCACCAGTCGGCGGGCGCCGCTCAACCCCAGCCCGAGGCCGCCGCCCGTGGTGTACCCGTCGGTCAGCGCGAGGTCGAGGTCGGCGATGCCCGGTCCCTCGTCGGTGAAGACGATCCGGACGCCGCGCCGGCGCAGACCGTCGACCCGGTAGACCTCGGCCGATCCGCCGCCGCCGTAGACGAGGGTGTTGCGGGCCAGTTCGCTCGCCGCGGTCACCAGCTTGGTCTGGTCGATCAGGGACAGCTTCGCCGCCACGGCGACGGTACGGACGAGCTGCCGCACCCGTACGACGTCCTCGTCCCCGGTTATCGCCTGGATCTGCGGTGGGCCGAGATCAAGCTCGGCGGTCATGGCTACGACGCCACCGGTTCGGCGTCGGCGCCATCCTGATCGTCGGCGGTTCCGTCGTCCTCGCCCCGGCTCGCGGCGATCAGGTCCATCCCCCGCTCGACGTTCAGGGCGGTACGGATGCCGTCCAGCGACAGGCCCAGCTCGACCAGGGTGATGGCCACCGCGGGCCGCATCCCGACGACCACCGTCTCGGCGTCGAGCACCTTGGAGATGGCGGCGATGGTGGAGAGCATGCGGCCGATGAACGAGTCGACGATGTCCAGCGCGGTGATGTCGATGATCACCCCGTGGCAGCCGGTGGCGACGATCCGGTCGGCGAGATCCTCCTGAAGCGCGACCGCCGTCTGGTCGGACATGTCCACCTGGATGGAGACCAGCAGGACATCTCCGATCTTGAGCACCGGTACCCGGTCCATCAGGACTCCCGCCGTCCGGTGCGGTTCACCACGTCGGCCCCGGCGAGCCGGAGTACGTGCCGCAGCGCGTCGGCGAGGCTGGCCTTGGTGACGATGTCGCCGAACTCGATGCCCAGCGCCACGATCGTCTGCGCGATCTGCGGCCGGATGCCGGAGATGACGCAGTCGGCCCCCATCAGCCGGGCCGCCAGGACGGTCTTCAGGATGTGCTGGGCAACCTGGGTGTCCACCGCCGGGACGCCGGTGATGTCGATGATCGCGTACGGCGAGCCGGTGTCGACGAGCGTCTGCAACAGCCGCTCCATCACGACCTGGGCCCGGGCCGAGTCGAGGGTCCCGACCAGCGGGACGGCGACCACGCCCTCCCAGAGCTTCACCACCGGCGTCGACAGCTCCAGCAGCTGCTCGGCCTGGTCGGCGATCAGCTCCTCGCGGGCCTGCGAGTAGCTCTCGAAGGTGAACAGGCCGATGTCGTCGACCAGCGCGGTGAACATCACGTACTCATCCAGCCGGCCGTTGCCCGCGCCGTCCACCAGCACCCCGCGCAGCGCGTCCTTGATGGCGAACACGCTGATCGCGGTCTCCGTCGCGCTGAAGCCCTGCCGGGCGCGCGAACGGGACAGTTCAGACAGTACGGCCCGAAGTTCGCTGGCGGCTTCGGACTGCAGATCGAGGCCGTGCCCGGCCGCACCCTCGCGGAGCCCCGCGACCAGCGTCTCGTGCAGCTCGCGGACCTGCCGGTCGAGTTCCACCTGACTCAGCCGGCCGCGCAGGGACCCGGCGACGGTCTCCGTCCAGCGTTTGGCGATCTGGTCGGCGTGCTGCGTCAGCAGACCGGCGAACCGCTCGCTCTCTTCGGCGTTGAGCGCCACCACGTACCTCCCTGGAGCCGGACCGGCCGGACTCTACCACCGGGGAACGATAGCTAGTTGCCGCCTGGCAACCAGCTTGGCCGGGCCTTCTGAAGTGGCGAATCAGACACCGTCGGCGGCGCCGGCGAGGGTCCTCGGGCCGGCCGGACCGCACCGACTCCCGTGGGCCGGGCCGGCCCTCCCGTCCTGCGTCACTCCCCCTCGGTCGGGTACGGTTCGACCGAATACAGGAGGTCCGAATGTCGTTGACGGTGAACACCGAACAACGCGGCGACGTGGTCGTCGTTTCGGTCGCGGGCGAGCTCGACATGGCGACCGCGCCCCAGTTGCAGGACCAGATCACGGACCTGCTGGAGAAGGGACGCAGCCGGCTGGTCTTCGACCTGGCGGACGTGTCGTTCTGCGATTCGACCGGATTGTCGGTGTTCGTGCGCGCCAAGAACAACAGCGACGAGGCCGGCGGCGTCGTCCGGCTGGCCGCCCCGCAGCGCGGGGTGCTGCGCATCCTTGAGGTGAGCGGGCTCGTCGAGGTGCTCCAGACGTACCCCACGGTCGACGAGGCCGTGAACGGCGAGCCGAGCCCGGCGTCGAACTGAACCGGAGCGAGCCGTACCGCGCCGTCACCGCGCGGCGGTGACGGCGCTCCAGGTCACCGCCGCGCGGTGACGGTGTCGGCCGTGACCTCGCTGTCGCCGGCCGACTCGCCCTGGACGCTCACCCGGTCCCCCTCCTTGAGGTCGGACAGCCTGCCCGGCAGCGCAACGGTGGTGTCGCCGTTGGTGCGGACCGTCACCAGCTCTCCGGACTCCGTCTCGACGTAGATGGTGCTGCCGTCGACGAGCTTCACCGTTCCGGTGGTCGCGTTGCCGCCGCCCCGGGATCCGGTCCCGGACCCGCTCCCGGTGCCCGGATAGCCGTTCCCGGCGCCGCCGGGGAATCCGCCCCCGCCCGGGTAGCCGGCCCGGCCGGCGAACTGGCCGCCCGTCCGCGCGGAACCGGCCGCGTTGCCGCCCTGCGGGCCGTACGTCTTCTGCACCTGTGCCCCGGCCGCGAACCCGCCGACCAGCAGCACCGCCGCCAGCAGCCACGGGGTTGCCCGGTTCCACCAGCGGCGCGGCTGCGCCCTGGCCAGCTCGGCGGCCAGTCCGTCGTCGGTCTCGGCCGCGGTGGACGCCTCGGGCTCGAACAGCGCCAACTCGGCCGTCTCCGGCGCGGAATCCGCGTCCGGCCCGGCCTCGGGCGCCCTGTGCCTGACAGTCATGGACACCTACTCATATCTCAGGGCGTCGATCGGCCGGAGGCCGGCTGCGCGGCTGGCCGGAACGCTGCCGAAGAACAACCCGATCGCCACCGAGACGCCGAGCGCCATCACGATCGAGCTGGGTACGATCACCGGCTGCACGCCGACGATGGTGAACCGGCTGCCGATCAGCGCGGCGGCCACCCCCAGGCCGCCACCCAGCACGCTCAGCAGGGTGGCCTCCACGAGGAACTGGGTCAGGATGGTCCGCCGGGGGGCGCCGAGCGCCTTGCGGATGCCGATCTCCCGGGTCCGTTCGGTCACCGTCACCAACATGATGTTGGTGATCCCGATGCCGCCGACCAGCAGGCTGATCCCGGCCACCGCGCCGAGCAGCACGGTGAAGGTCTTCGCCGTCTCGGTCCGGGTGGCCAGCAGCTGCGAGGCGTTCTGGATCCGGTACGTGGCGCCGCTGGCGGCCTGCCCGCCCCGACCCGACCCGCCGGCCCGGACCGCACCCGTGCCGGTGCCGGTGCCGGTGCCGCCGAGCCGGTGGTCGAGGATGGTGCTGATCTGGCCCTCCGCGGCGCTCACCCGATCCGGGCCGGCCGCCTCGACCAGCACCGATCCGACCGGCCCCGGCCCGGTCAGCGCCTGCTGTACTGCGCTCAGCGGCGCGATCGCCACATCGTTGGCGTCCTGGAACCCGTTGCCGGAACTCTTCTCGGCGAGCACGCCGACCACCGTGAACAGGGCGCCGCCAATGGTGACCTGCTGGCCCACCGGGTCGGTGTCGGGGAACAGCTCGGTGACCACGCTCTGCCCGAGCACCACGACCCGGCGGCCCTGGTCCACGTCGTCGGAGGTGAAGGCCGAGCCGGTGCCGACCGGCGTGTTCGAGGCGGTGAAGTAGCTCGGGTACGTCCCGATGAACTGCGACACCGAATGGTCCGCGCCCTGATAGGTCATCGTCACCGAGGCACTCACCACCGGCGAGACGCTGCGCACGTCCGGGGCCAGCACCGGATCCGCAAGCGATCGGGCCACATCCAGGGTGAGGCCGCCGGTGGAGCCACGGGAGGTGCTGGACACCGTGATGGTGTTCGTGCCGAGCGCCTCGATGCTCTGGCTGACCGCCCGCGCCGAGCCGTTGCCGACGGCGACCAGCAGGATCACGGCCGCGACCCCGATCAGGATGCCGAGCATCGTCAGCGCCGACCGCAGCTTGTTGGCGGTCACCCCGCGTACGGCGAACCGGAGGATCTCCACCGCACCCATCAGTTCACCTCGTGCTGGCCGGCGTGGCGGTCCGGACCGGCGTACGCATGCTGTCGGGTGTCGGTGGCGATCTGCCCGTCGAACAGCCGGACCAACCGCCCGGTCCGGTCCGCCACGTCCTGCTCGTGGGTGATCAGCACGATCGTCCGGCCGGCCGCGTTCAGGTCGTCGAAGATCGCCAACACCTCCTCGGTGGACCGGCTGTCCAGGTTGCCGGTCGGCTCGTCGGCCAGCACCAGCGCCGGCTCGGTGACCAGTGCCCGGGCCACCGCGACCCGCTGCTGCTGGCCGCCGGAGAGCTGGTTCGGCTCGTGCCGCGCCCGGTCCGCGAGACCCACCAGGTCGAGCGCGGCCATCGCCCGGTCCCGCCGGAGCGCGGCCTTCATTCCGGCGTACGCCAGCGGCAGCTCCACGTTGGCCAGTGCCGTGGTCCGGGGAATCAGGTTGAACGACTGGAAGACGAAGCCGATCCGCCGATTACGCACCAGCGCGAGCTGCCTGTCGTTGAGCCGGCTGACGTCCACGCCGTCGAGCAGGTAGCTGCCGTCGGTCGGCACGTCCAGGCAGCCGAGGATGTTCATCAGGGTGGACTTGCCGGAGCCGGACGAGCCCATGATGGCGACGTACTCGCCCCGTTGCACGGTGAGCGAGACGCCCCGCAGGGCGTGCACGGTCGCCTCGCCCGACCCGTACACCTTGGTCACACGCCGCACGTCGAGCACCGGGCGGGCCGGCGCCGGCCCGGGACCGCCGGGGGTCATCCGCGCCGCCCGCCGCCGGAGAAGCCGCCGCCACCGGGTCCGCCGCCACCGGTGAGCCCGCCACCGGAGAAGCCGCCACCGCCCGGGAAGTTGCGGCCACCGGTACCGCCGGAGGTGCCCGTGCTGGTGGGCAGGACGACCTCGTCGCCCACCTCCAGTCCCGAGGTGATCTCGACGAGCTGGTCGCCCTCCAGCCCGACCTGTACCGGGCGGCTCACCTGCTCGCCGTTCTCCAGCACGGTGACCGTGTCCCGGTTGCCCGTGCCGGTGACCGCGACCGCGTTGACCGCGACCGCGTCGTCGACGGTGCCCACGGTGACCGACACCTGCACGGTCTGCCCGGGACGGGCGCCGTCGGGAAGCTGGTCGAGGCTGAGCACGACGCCGTAGGTGACCACGCCGTTGCTGGTGGTGGCGTTCGGGTCGATGGACGCGACCTTGGCGTCGGCCGTGGCGTCGGGCAGCGCGTTCCAGGTCACCGTGGCGGCCATCCCCGGCTTCAGCTTGGTGGCGTCGGCCTCCGCGAACGCGGCCGAGACCTGGAGCTTGGTCAGGTCCTGGATCTGGATGAAGCCGGAGGACGAACCGCTGCCGCCCGACGAACCGCTCGACGAACCGCCGCCGGAGGAGCCGGAGCCGCCGCCGGACGAGCTACCGGACGAGCCGGACGAGCCGCCGCCGGACGAACTGCCGGACGACCCGGACGAGCTGCCGACCGTGCCGTTGACCGCCACCACGGTCCCGGTCATCGGGGCGGCCAGCACCGTGCCGTCGACCGCCTGTTGCGCGGTCTCCACGTCCAGCTCGGCCTGGGTCACCTGGGCCTGCGCCGAGGCGGTGGAACCACCGGCGTCCGACGCCCGGTCCAGCGCGTCCCGGGCCGCGGTCAGGTTCGACCGGGCCGCGGTCAACTGGCGACGGGCCACCGCGTCGTCGACCTTGGCCAGTACGGCGCCCTTCTTGACCTTGTCACCGACCTTGACGTCGATCTCGGTGACGATGCCCGAGGTCGCGAAGGTGGGGGCCGCGGTCACCGCGCTGGCAAGGTTGCCGGCGGCGGTCACCGAGGCGGTCACCGTGCCGCGCACCACCGGTACGGTTCGGACACTTGCCGTCGCACGCGGCGTCGATTCGGAGAAGGAGAGATATCCCCACGCCGCCGCGGCCAGGACCGCGAGGCCGAGAAGCCCGTTGACGATCAGTGACGGACGGCGCGCTGAGATCAGGCGGCGCACTGGCATAGGTGGCACTCTGGACCGCGCGGCTCAAAGCGATCCGAGTGTCACCTCGGAGTCGGCTGGGAGTCCTCGGCCGCGCGCGTTCGGGATCCGCCCGGGTTCGTCCCCGGACGGCGGTGCGAGGGCCGGCAGGAGCACCCGGAAGGTGGCGCCCCGGCCCGGCGCGGTCTCCAGCTCGACCCGGCCGCCGTGTCCGGCCACGATGGCCGCGACGATGGACAGCCCGAGGCCGGAGCCGCCGCCGGAACCCCGGGACCGGCTCGGATCGGCCCGGTAGAGCCGTTCGAAGATCCGGCCGGCGTGCTCGGCGCCCAACCCGGGACCGCTGTCGGAGACCTCCAGCACGGCCGCCGTCGTTCCCGGCGTGAGCGCAAGACCGACGGCCGCGGCCAGGCCGTCCGGCGGCGATCCGGGCCGGGTCCGCCGGCCCACCCGGACCTCGATCGTGGCCCCGGGCGGGGTGTGCTGCACCGCGTTGGCCACCAGGTTGGTGGCCACCTGGCGGAGCCGGTGCTCGTCGCCGAGCACGGTGACCGGTTCCAACCGCTCGTCGCCGTCGAACGGCGCCAGCCGTACCGCCCGGCCCGGCGCCCGGGCGTGCGCGTCCCGGATCGTGTCGGCCGCGACCGCCAGCAGGTCGACCGGCTGGCTGCGGGGCGCCCGTTGCAGGTCCAGCCGGGCCAGCAGCAACAGGTCGTCGACGAGCAGGCTCATCCGGGCCGCCTCCGCCTCGATCCGGCCCATCGCCTCGTCCAGTTCGGGACCCGGTTGCGCCCCACCCCGCCGGTACAGCTCGGCGAAGCCGCGGATCGAGGTGAGCGGCGTCCGCAGTTCGTGCGAGGCGTCCGCCACGAACTGCCGGAGCCGCCGCTCCGACGCGGTACGGGCGGCCACCTCCGACTCGATCCGGTTGAGCATCAGGTTGAGCGCGCCGCCCAGCCGGCCCGGCTCGGTGTGCGGGTCGACGTCGGCGACCCGCCGGGACAGGTCGCCGGTGCGGATCTCGGCGGTGATCTGTTCCATCCGGGTCAGCGGGCGCAGCCCGATCCGTACCACCGAGGCGGCGCCCAGGCCGAGCAGCAGCAGGACCAGCAGGGTGACCCCGGCGTCGATGGCCAGCAGCAGGTCCGAGGTCGAGTCGACGGCGCGCATCGAGACGGCCAGCACGGCCAGGCCGTCCGAACTCCCGTCCGGCACCACGAGCACCCGCCAGGAGCTTGCGCCGTCGCGGGAATCCACCGAGAACGGCCGGCCGGCGTCGGCCCGCGTCCGGAGCCGGTCGTACGTCTCCAGCACCGGCGGCGAGACCTGCTCGTCGGAGACCCACCGGCGCTGCACCGTGCCGTCCGGCGCGATCAGCAGCACCACCTGGTCCGGGCCGAACGCGCCGCGGGGAAAGATCCGCGGGCGCTGCGTCGGCGGTTCCCAGTCCGGGGCGACGGTCCGGGTGAACGGGCGGCTCAGCCCGGTGAGCTGGTCGTCGACCTGTGCGGTGAGGTAGCGGCGCAGCAACAGCAGCCCGGCTCCGTTCGCCGCCACCAGCGCCACCGCGCTGAGCAACGCGACCACGACCACCAGGCGGGAACGCAGCGTCCAGTGCCGCCACCGGCGCGGTCGCCAGTCCCCGGGCGGTCGGAGCCGGGGCAGCGCCCGCCGGGCCGCGCCACCCCGCCGGGCCGCGTCACCCCGCCGGGCCGCGTCACCCCGCCGGGCCGCCCACGGGTGGCCGGCGAGCCACCGGCGCACCCGCGACCGGGCGGCGGGCCGGCTCACTCGTCCGCCGCCCTCGGTAGCCGGAGCGCGTAGCCCACCCCCGGACGGTGTGGATCAACGGCGGGTCCCAGCGGTCGATCTTCTTGCGCAGGTAGTAGACGTACGACTCGACGATCCGGCCGTCCCCGCCGAAGTCGTAGCTCCACACCCGGTCCAGGATCTGCGCCTTGCTGACCACCCGGCCCGCGTTCACCAGCAGGTAGCGCAGCAGGTTGAACTCGGTCGGGGACAGCTCGATCAGCCGACCGCCCCGCCGCACCTCGTGCGCGTCCTCGTTCAGCTCCAGGTCGGCGTAGCGCAACACGGCCGTGTCGTCGCCCTCGTCGGCCTCCACGCCGCTGCGCCGCAGGATCGCCCGGATCCGCAGCACCACCTCTTCCAGGCTGAACGGCTTGGTCACGTAGTCGTCGGCGCCGACCGTCAGCCCCGAGATCCGGTCCTCGATGGCGTCCCGGGCGGTGAGGAAGAGCACCGGCGTGCTGCGCCGGCTACCGGCCCGTAGCCGCTGCGCCACCTGGAAGCCGTCCATGTCCGGCAGCATCACGTCCAGCACGATCAGGTCCGGCTCGAACTCCTCGGTGGCCAGCAGCGCGTCCTTGCCGGTGCCGACCACCCGCACGTCGTACTTGATCAACCGGAGGGTGGCCGACAGCAGGGCGCAGATGTTGGGCTCGTCGTCGACCACGAGCACCTTGGTCAGCCGGGTACGCACGCTACACGTCTACGCCAGCGGCCTCGGAAGAAGCTGGGAACAACCTAGGTGCCGGCTGTACCCGCGGTGCCGGTCACCAACTGGTCCACACCCGCTCGGACCCGGTCAGCCCCGACCGGATCTCGGTGTACTGGTCGCCGCGTACCCCCACGACGACCTCGCGCGGCTCGGCCGCGCCGTCGAGCCGGACCGACCCGGTGCCGTCGGCGCCGACGTGCACCGCGGTGGACGGCACCCGCAGGACATCACTCACCGTGACGACCGTGACCCGGACCTGCGCGCTCTGCCCGACCAGCAGGTCGGCCGGCACCTGGTCGAACGCGATCAACGTGCCGTACCGGACCAGCCCGCTGTCGTTCACCCCGACCGGGTCGACCTGGGTCACCCGGGCCGGGAACTCCTCACCCGGACGGTCGGCCAGCGCGACGGTGGCGGTCAGCCCGGTCCGCAACCGCCCGGCGTCGGCCTCCGGGAAGCTCGCGGCCACCTGCATGTCGTCGACCACGCCCAACTGGATGAAGGCGCTCCCGGCGGTCACCTGGCCACCGACCGGGCCGGCCACCGAGAGCACCTTGCCGGCGACCGGCGCGGTGATGGTGGTGCCGGCGTACGCGTCCCGGGCCTGGGCCAGCCGCAGTTCGGCGCTGGTCACCTGCTGCTGGGCGCGCAGCACGGAGTCGCCGGAACCGGTGTCCGCCGCGCCGCCGCCGGACCGCGACCCGGAGTCCGCGCAACCGCCCGCGGGCCGGTCACCGCCGCCGCCCGGCGAACGGCTGGCACCCGCGCTGGGCGATGCCGTGGCCCGGTCGGGCGAGGCGCTCGCCGTCGCCGTCGCCGAGGGCGTCGGGGTGGTCGTGGCGGACGGGCTGGGACTGGGCGTACCGGTGGCCGCCGGTGAGCCGGTGGTCTGCCACCCGATGCTCACGGTGCGGGCCGCGACCCGCGTACCGGCCGCCGCGGCGGCGTCGGTGCAACTCGCCGCGGTCGGTGCCTGCCGGGCGGCGGTCAGCGCCTCCTCGGCCTGCGTGAGCGCGTCCTGCGCCGCGCTCACCGCCTCCTGCGCCGGCCCGTCGTCGATGGCGGCCAGGATCCGCCCGGCCGGTACGGTGTCGCCCGGCCGGACCCCGACCTCGGTGACCGTGCCGGCGGTGGCGAAGCTGAGCTGCCGCTGCTGGCCGGGCTGGAGCGTGCCGACCGTGGCCACCGCGACGGTCACGTCCCCGCGGTCGACGGCCGTCGTGGGCGCCGGCGCCGGGGCGGCCTCGGGCGTGGTCAGCGCGTACGCGCTCGCCGTGCCGAGCAGTCCGATGGCGACGACGCCGCCGGCGACCACCCAGCGTCCCCGCCGGGCACCGCGCCAGCGACGTACCAGATCCAGGCCAAACCCCATGGCGGACCAGTGTTGTGCCCGTGGCTGACAACGGCCTCGACCGCACCTCGGAGTTGGCTCGGAACCATCGACTCCGAGCGGACTCCGAGCTTCACCTGACCTGATCCGGAGGTCAGTCGGGTTGCATGACCGCCAAGGCTGCGCGCCGCGCGTGGCCGCCGAGCTGAGGAGTGCCCCGATGGCCAAGTCCACGTACCGGAGCTGGATCCTGGCACTGGTCGCTGGCACGGCGACACTGCTCGGCGCGGCCGCCTGTGGCGGTGGTGGTGGTTCGACCACCTCGTCCGGGCAACCCAGCGGTTCGGCCGGCAACGGCCTGGCCGCGTACGCGAGCTGCCTGCGGGAGAACGGCGTGCCGGTGCCGGACGACTTCGGCGGCGGCCGGGCCAGCGGCGGACCGCGGGCGGACCGCTCCGGCCGGCCCACGGCGTTCCCCTCCGGCCGTCCCTCCGCCTGGCCCTCCGGCCGACCCACGGCGTTCCCGTCCGGCCGGCCCTCCGCCTGGCCCTCCGGCCGGCCGGGCGGCGGCTTCGGCAACCTGCGGCCGTCCGGGGTCGACGACGCCACCTGGCAGAAGGCGCAGCAGGCGTGCCAGGGCCAGCTACCGACCGCGCGGCCGGGGGCGGACGGCGCGCCGGGTGGCCGGGGCGGCAACGCCGCCTACCGCAACTGCCTCGCCGACCACGGCGTGCAGCTCGGCTCGGGGATGAACACCGCCGACCCGAAGGTGGCCGCGGCGATGAAGACCTGCGCGGTGCTCAACAACGCGGCGTCGCCGGGGCCGACGGCCAGTTGAGCTGACGCGAGCGGCCGGCCGAGCCGGGTCCGCGTAGCTCCGCGCGGACCGGCGTAGCTCCGCGCGGGTCCGCGTAGCTCCGCGCGGACCGGCGCTGCCCGCCGTGGCCCGATTACCCTAGAATCATGGGATGAATTTGGGATCGGGGCGGTAGGCCGTGGCGCCGCTGACACACTCCGCACCGCCGGCCGCCGCCCCCACCGGGCAACCGCGGCAGACCCGGGTCCGGCAGACCATCGAGCGGCTCCAGGCCGAGATCGGGGCCGGCACCTGGCCGGTCGGCAGCCGGATCCCCACCGAACCCCGGCTCGTCGAAGCGTACGGGGTGGGTCGCAACACCGTACGGGAGGCCGTCCGTGCCCTCGTGCACGCGGGCGTGCTGGAGTGCCGGCAGGGATCGGGCACGTACGTGGTCGGCACCGACGAGCTGGCCGGGGCGGTGGCCCGGCGGGTCGCCGACGCCCGACTCGCCGAGGTCGTGGAGGTACGCCGAGCCCTGGAGGTCGAGGCGGCCCGGTTGGCGGCCACCCGCCGTACCGCCGCGGACCTGGTGGCCCTCGACGCCGCGCTGGCCACCCGGGCGAGCGCGTGGCGGTCCGGCCGGGCCGACGAGTTCGTCGAGGCCGACGCGGCGCTGCACACCGCGGTGGTCGCGGCCGCGCACAACGGCATGCTCGCCGAGCTGTACGCCTCGTTCGGCGCGGCCCTGCGGGCCAGCCTCGCCGTATCGATCGGCCCCGATCTGACTCCCGACCGGTACGTCGACCACGACCGACTCGTCGCCGCCATCCGGGCCGGCGATCCGTCCCGGGCGGCCGACGAGGCGGGCGCGTTTCTCGAACCGCTCACCGAGGAATAGGGTCTCCGCGACGGTCAACCGGACAGTGCGGGAGTGGGCATGCTCAAGGGCTTCAAAGACTTCATCATGCGCGGAAACGTCATCGACCTCGCGGTCGGTGTCGTGGTCGGCGCGGCCTTCACCGCACTGGTGGGCGCGTTCACCGACTCGTTCCTCAAGCCACTGATCCAGCTCGTCGGTGGCGGCGAAGGGGTCGCGGCCGGCGCCTGGGAGGTCCGGGACGGCGTCGTGTTCGACTACGCCACCTTCCTCAACGCCGCGATCACCTTCCTGCTCACCGCCGCCACCCTGTACTTCCTCGTGGTCTTTCCGATGAACAAGCTGGCCGAGCGGCGCAAGCGCGGCGAGGAGCCGCCGCCGGCCGCGCCGAGCGAGGAGATCAGGCTGCTCACCGAGATCCGGGACGCGCTGCTCGCCCAGGGCCGGACCCCCGAGCAGAGCCGCCGGGCGCTGGACGACCTGCTCGGCCAGGAACGCCAGCAGGGCCGGTGACACCGGCGCCGGCCTAGGCCGGCGGGCCGGGCGGCACGGACGAACCAGGCGGGCCGGGCGGCACGGACGAGCCGGGCGATGCGGGCGGCACGGACGAACCAGGCGGGCCGGGCGGCACGGACAGGCCAGGCGGGCCGGGCGGCGCCGGCGGGCGGGGCGATGCGGGCGGACGGGGCGGCGCCGGTGGGCGGGGCGACAGCTCGCGCCAGGTGTCCGGGCCGGTCAACAGCGCCCGGACGGCCTCGTACGCCGCGTCCTCGCTGTCGTACTCGAAGAACCGGGAGATGCCCTCGGCCCCGCCCGCACGCTGCTCGACGTGCCACCGGTCGGCATCCGCCCGGAGAAAGATGTCCCGCCGCGCCAGCCGTCCCCATTTGCCGTTCCACCAGTGCTTCCGCTGCTCCATGGCGGCACCATATCGAACATACGTTCGACTATGTGGGTCGGTCGGCCACTCCACCCGAACGGCTCGAATGCCCGGTTTAGCCGGTGGAGCGGCCGGGAACCGGTCCCACCATGCAGCCCGACAGCTCCACCTCCGCCCAGCCGATCGGCCAGGTCACCACCGGCATGCGGGTCGTCGACGCGACCGGCCGGGAGATCGGGAAGGTCGCCGAGGTACGCACCGGCGACCCGAACGCGGTGACCGCGCAGGAGCCGCCCGAGGGCGCCGGCGTGCTGGCCGGCCGGGTGCCGCACACCGACTCCGGCGACGAGCCGGACGTGCCGGCCGACCTCGCCGCGCGCCTGCTACGGACCGGCTACCTGAAGATCGATCCGCCCGGCCCGATCGCCGGCCGGGACACGCCCGACCCGATCCCGGATCGCAACGCGCCCGGCGCTGTCGACGGCGACCGGTACGCCGGGGCCGAGCAGATCGCGCGGGTCCGCGACGGCGTCGTGGAGCTGGCGGTCCCGGTGGGCGAACTCGCCGCCGAGTCCTGAGCCGCGGCTGGGGAGTGTGCAGAGTTGTTGTCGCCCCAGCGACAACAACTCTGCACACTCCCACCGGCTGTGCGCCGACGCGCGCCGGCTCAGCGGCGTTCGACCAGTTCCGTCGGCTCGGCGGCGCGGTGCCGGAGCGCCCAGAGCGCGGCCTCGGTCCGGGACGCGGTACCGGTCTTGCGGAGCAGGTTGGACACGTGCACCGCGACGGTGCGTACCGAGATCGACAGCGACCGGGCCACCTGCTTGTTCGACATGCCGGCGGCCAGGCAGTCCAGCACCTCCCGCTCCCGGGCGGTCAGCTCGGCCGCGCCCGGCTGCTGGCCAGCGCCGACGGCGTGACCGGGACCCGCCGCGACCGGCTCGCGGGCCGGCGCCGACGGCTGGCGTGGCAGCCGGACCCGCCGCGCCGGATCACCGCCCAGCACCGGGCCGCCACCCAAAGCCGGGCCACCGCCCAGGGCCGGATCACCACCCAGCGCCGGGCCACCGCCCAGGGCCGGATCACCACCCAAAGCCGGGCCACCGCCCGGGGCCGGGCCCCCGCCCAGCGCCGGCACCGCCGCCGGGTCGCCGCCCAGCAGCGCCGCCGGGTCACCGCCGAACAGCGCCGCCGGATCGTCGGCCGCGGCCGTCGCCAGCAGCTCGGTGATCAGGTACGGGTTTCCCCCGGTACGCCGCCAGAGCGCCATCGCCGCCTCGGGGCGTACCGCGCCGGGGTGCACCTGCCGCAGGATCTCGGCCACCTCGGCCGGACGGAGCGGGCCGAGGTGCTGCCGCACGCTGCCCCGCGTACCGCTCAGCCGGGCCAGGGTCCGGGCCGTGAGCTGCGGCGAGACCGCGACCTCCGGGGGCCGGCTGGCCACCACCAGCAGCACCCGCAGGTCGGCGGCGGTGGCCAACTCGCCGATCAGGTTGAGGCTGGCCGGGTCGAGCGCGTGCAGGTCCTCCACCACCACGACCGCCGGACCGGCGCCGACCAGCAGCCGGACGGTACGCACGGCCAGCCGCAACAGCGTTGCCGGTGCGTAGCGTTCCCGGGGCGCGGTGGGCTGCTGGGCGAGCCAGGCGAGCGCATCCGCCGGCAGCGGCAGCGCGTCGGCGTCGTGTCCGCTCAGTACGGCGGCCAGCCAGTCGTACGGCGCGGGACTGTGCACCCGGGCCGCGCCGGACAGGACCAGCGGCGGGCGCGGGGCGAGCGCGTCCAGCGCGGCGTCCACCAGCCGGCTCTTGCCGACCCCGGCGTCGCCGGTGAGCACCACCGTGCGCGGCACGCCGAGCCGGCGGCCGGCCACCACCCGGCTCCACGCGCGGGTGAACTCGGCGAGTTCAGCCGCCCGTCCCACCATGGATACCGGCATCATCCGTCAACCCTACGTAGTAGTTCGTAGAGACAAGGTGAAGGCATCCTTGGCAAGCTTGCGGACATGACCCTGATCATGCGGACCATCAGCGCCACCGATCCCGGGTTGGTGCGGTCCAACAATGAGGACGCGGCGTACGCCGGCGAGCGGCTCGTGGCCGTGGCGGACGGGATCGGCGGTCAGCCGGCGGGCGAGGTGGCCAGCGAGATCGCCATCGCCGCCCTCATGCCGCTGGACCAGAGCCCGGACGCCGATCAGACGGACGCTGACCCGGCGGACGCTGACCAGACGGACGCTGACCCGGCGGACGCGCTGTCGGCCGCGGTGGCGCAGGCGAACGCCCGGATCCGGGCGGCCGCGGGCGCCGATCCGAGCAGCGAGGGCATGGGTACGACGCTCACCGCGGCGCTGCTGGCCGACGACCGGCTGGTGTTGGCGCACATCGGCGACTCCCGCTGCTACCTGCTGCGGGACGGGCGGCTCTACCAGCTCACCCGGGACGACACCTTCGTTCAGGAACTGGTCGACGAGGGGGTGCTGAGCCCGGACGAGGCGCGCCGGCATCCGCAGCGCTCGATGGTGACCCGCGCGGTGCAGGGCCGGGACGTGGCGCCCGCGGTGACCGCCATGCCGGCCGCGGCCGGCGACCGGCTGCTGCTGTGCAGCGACGGACTGTCCGACGTGGTCGACGACGCGTCGATCGGCCAGGCGCTGACCGGGTACGCCGACCGGCAGCACTGCGCGGAGCAGTTGGTGAAGCTCGCCCACCAGGCCGGCGCGCCGGACAACATCACCACGGTGATCGCCGATCTGGTGTCCGAGGACTGACCCGGCTCACAGCAGTTCGAGCGGGCGGGCGGCGGTGGGCGGCGGAAACGCCTCCTCCAGCTCGGCGAGATCCTGATCGGTCAGGCCGAGTTGGAGGGCCGCCGCGTTGTCCCGGACGTGGGCCGGGTCGCCCGAGCGGGCAATGGCGGCCACCCCGTCCGCGCGCAGCGCCCAGGCAAGCGCCACCTGCGCCGCGGAGACACCGTGTCGGGCCGCGATCCGCAGCACCGCCGGCTGGTCGAGGATGCGGCCCTGTTCGATGGGCGAGTACGCCATCACCGGGATGCCCCGCTCCCGGCACCAGGGCAGCAGGTCGTACTCCGCGCCACGGCGGGTCAGGTTGTAGAGGATCTGGTTGGCGGCGCACGCCTCGCCGCCCACCGACATCAGCTCGCTGAGGTCGGCCATGTCGAAGTTGCTCACCCCCCACTGGCCGATCTTGCCGGCCTCGACCAGTTCGGTGAACGCCGCGACCGTCTCGGCCAGCGGGTACCGGCCGCGCCAGTGCAGCAGGTAGAGGTCGATGTGGTCGGTGCCGAGCCGGCGCAGGCTGCGCTCGCAGGCCCGGACCGTGCCGCGCCGGCTGGCGTTGGACGGCATCACCTTGTCCACCAGCAGCACCTCGTCGCGGCGGCCGGAGATCGCCGCGCCCACCAGTTCCTCGGTGGCGCCGTCGCCGTACATCTCGGCCGTGTCGATCACGGTGAGCCCGAGGTCCAGGCCGGCACGCAGGGCGGCGATTTCGCTCTCCCGGGTCGCCGGGTGCTCGCCGAGATACCAGGTGCCCTGGCCGAGCACGGGAAGCTGGGTCCCCGAGGGCAGGGTGACCGCCCGCATCGCCAGCGTCATGGCCGGCCTCCTCTCCGCCGCACCGGCCCTCCGACCGGCGGCGCCGGCTACCCGCCACCGGCCGGATCAAACCCGGGTACGCCCCGGGGTGCCGCTCACAGTCCGAAGGTGTCGTCGCCGACGGCGTCCCGGGCGCCCTCGACGAAGCCGGCGAAGGCGGGGTCCTCCCGGCTGGCGGGCACGCTGTCCACCAGCCGGCCGGTGGCGTCCGACACCGCGTCCACCAGCGGTTCGTACCGCAGCTCCATGCCGTCGAGGTCGGCCTCGTCGGCCTCGGCCAGGTTGATCACCTGTTGCAGGTCCTCGGCCGGGGTGCCGGGATCGGCGGCCCAGTCCTGGCCGAGGCCGTAGCTCTCGTCGTAGACCGCGGACTGTTCCTCGGTCCAGTCGCTGTGGTAGCTCTTCACCCCGTACCTCCACCCACCGGCTGCCCTGAGCATGCCCGCTGCCCGGCCCGGTCCGCGGGCAGATCCGGGAAAGGCGTACCCGCCGCCCCGGGGACGGTCAGTGGCCGCGGGCGATCCACTCGGCGAGCTGCGGCGCCTCGGCGCCGACGGTGCTGGAGGCGCCGTGCCCGGGGTGCACCGCCGTCTCCGGCGGCAGGGTCAGCAGCCGGTCCCGGACCGAGGCGATGATCGTGCCGAAGTCGCTGTACGACCGCCCGGTCGCGCCCGGACCACCGGCGAAAAGGGTGTCGCCGGTGAAGACCGCCGCCAGTTCGGAGGTCAGGAAGCTGCACGCGCCGGGGCTGTGCCCGGGGGTGTGCAGCACCCGCAGCGTCAGCCCGGCCACCTCGATCCGCTGCCCGTCGGTCAGGTCGCCGTCCGGCGCCCGGTCGGGGTGCACGAGGTCCCAGAGCACCCGGTCGGCCGGGTGCAGCAGCACCGGCGCGCCGGTCGCGGCGGCCAGTTCCGGCGCGACCCGGACGTGGTCGTCGTGCGCGTGGCTGGCCAGGATGGCCAGCACCCGGCGGTCGCCGACGGCGGCCAGGATGGCCGGTACGTCGTGCGGGGCGTCCACCAGCACGCATTCCCGGTCGTCGCCGAGCACCCACACGTTGTTGTCGACCTCGAACGTCTGGCCGTCCAGGGAGAACGTGCCGGAGGTCACCGCGTGGTCGATGCGGGCCGCCATCAGAAGATCACCACCGAGCGCAGCACGTCGCCGTGGTGCATCTTGCCGAACGCCGCCTCCACGTCCTCAAGCGCGATCTCCTCGCTGACGAACGCGTCGAGGTCCAGCCGGCCCTGCTGGTAGAGGGCGGTGAGCATCGGGAAGTCCCGGCTGGGCAGGCAGTCGCCGTACCAGCTGGACTTCAGCGCGCCGCCGCGGCCGAAGACGTCCAGCAGCGGCAGCTCGACCGTCATCTCCGGGGTCGGCACGCCGACCAGGACGACCGTGCCGGCCAGGTCGCGGGCGTAGAACGC
The DNA here is from genome assembly GCF_002285795.1 of Plantactinospora sp. KBS50. Taxonomy (GTDB): domain Bacteria; phylum Actinomycetota; class Actinomycetes; order Mycobacteriales; family Micromonosporaceae; genus KBS50. The sequence continues at coordinate 348,896 of NZ_CP022961.1, read as the reverse complement.
CTGCTTCCAGGTCTCCGGCCGGCCCACGGCGTCGATCACCACGTCGGCGCCGAACCCGCCGGTCAGCTCGCGGATCGCGGTCACCGGGTCGGTCTCGCGGGCGTTCACGGTGTGCGTGGCGCCGAATCCGCGCGCCCACTCCAGCTTCCGCGGATCGGTGTCCACCGCGATGATGGTGGTCGCGCCGGCCAGGGCCGCTCCGGCCACCGCGCCGTCACCCACCCCGCCGCAGCCGATCACCGCGACGGAGTCGCCCCGGCCCACGCCGCCGGTGTTCATCGCGGCGCCCAGCCCGGCCATCACGCCGCAGCCGAGCAGCCCGACCGCGGCGGCCCGGGCGGACGGCTCCACCTTCGTGCACTGGCCGGCGTGCACCAGGGTCTTCTCGGCGAACGCGCCGATCCCGAGCGCCGGGGTCAGTTCGGTGCCGTCGGCCAGGGTCATCTTCCGGGCCGCGTTGTGCGTGGCGAAGCAGTACCAGGGCCGGCCCCGCCGGCAGGCGCGGCAGGCGCCGCAGACGGCCCGCCAGTTGAGCACCACGAAGTCGCCGGGGGCCACCTCGGTGACCCCCTCGCCGACCCGTTCGACGATCCCGGCCGCCTCGTGCCCGAGCAGGAACGGGTAGTCGTCGCCGATCCCGCCCTCCCGGTAGTGCAGGTCGGTGTGGCACACGCCGCATGCCTGCACCCGGACCACCGCCTCCCCCGGCCCGGGGTCGGGGACCACGACGGTCACCACCTCGACCGGTGCTCCCTTGGCCCGGGAAATGACGCCGCGGACTTCCTGGCTCACGCTCTGCCTCCTGCTGTGCGGTGGACGGAAGTCGAACGTACCGCCGACGGGACCTCGGCACAGGCCCACGAAGCCGTTCGCGGATCGAACGATCGGCGCTGATTTCCCGTATCCTGCGGCGTGAAGACCGCCTCCCGCCGGCTCCTCGCCGGTCTCGCCCCGCTGCTCCTGCTCGCCGTCTGCGGTGCACCCGCCGACGCGCACGGCGCCCTCGACCGCCCGGTCAGCAGGGCCGCGGCCTGTGCGCCGGACGGCGGTTCGGCGCGTACCGCGGCCTGCCGGGCCGCCGCGGCGGCCGGTGCGGACCTGTCGGACTGGGACGACATCCGGGTGCCGGGCGTGAACGGCCGGGACCGGCAGGTCATCCCGGACGGGCACCTGTGCAGCGGGAACCTGAGCCGGTTCCACGGCTTCGACCTGGCCCGGACGGACTGGCCGAGCACCCGACTCACGGCGGGCGGCACGATCTCCTTCCGGTACCGGGCCTCCATCCCGCACCGGGGCAGCTTCCGGTTCTACCTGACCCGGCCCGGGTACGACCGGTCCAAGCCGCTGGCCTGGTCGGACCTGCCGGCCAAGCCGTTCCTCACGGTGGCCGACCCGCCGATGTCGGGCGGGGCGTACCAGATCAGCGGCAAGCTGCCGGCGGGCCAGACGGGGGCGCACCTGATCTTCACGATCTGGCAGACCACCAGCACCCCGGACACCTACTACTCCTGCTCGGACGTGGTCCTGGCCGGGCCGCCGAGCGCGGCGACGACGGCCCCGGGCCGGTCGCCGGCGGCCACCGGTTCGCCGACCCGGTCCGCCGGGGCCGTGCCGACGGCACCGGCCGGTGGCGCCGGTCCGACGGCGGCGGTGGCCGGCGCGGCCGGGGCGAACGGGTTGGAGCCGGCGGCAGCGAGTGAGCCGGCGGGCGGGGTGCCGGGTGGCCCGATCGGGTTGATGGCCGCGGTGTCGGTCGGTGCGCTGTTCGCGGCGGCGTTGCTGGTGTTCCCGATCCTGCGCCGGGGGCGCCGCGGCCGGCACGCCCGGCCATGACCGGAGCGTGTCCTGGATCACATCGGCACGGAGGGCGGGAACACCGGGCAACCGCTGCGACTTGAGCCTGTCACGCTCAACCAAGAATCGCAGGTGTGTCATGGCAACGCTTCCCGTACTGCCCCTGACCGACGCCGTCCTGCTCCCCGGGATGGTCGTCCCGGTCACCCTCGACCCCGGCACCCAGGCCGCGATCGACGCGGCCCGCGCCACCGGGGACAAGCAACTGCTGGCGGTCCCCCGGGTGGATGGCGAGTACGGCTCGGTCGGCACGGTCGCGAAGATCGACAAGGTGGGTCGGCTGCCCAGCGGCGAACCCGCCGCCGTGGTCCGGGGCGTCTCCCGGGCCCGGATCGGAGCGGGCGTACCCGGCCCGGGCGCCGCGCTCTGGGTCGAGGCCACCGTGCTGGACGAGCCGGCACCGGCCGGCAGGGCCAAGGAACTGGCCCGGGAGTACCGGGCCCTGATGACGTCGCTGCTCTCCGAGCGCGGCGCCTGGCAGGTCATCGACGCGATGGAGCGGATGACCGACCTCGGTGAGCTGGCCGACTCGGCCGGGTACGCCCCGTGGCTCACCCTCAGTCAGAAGATCGAACTGCTCACCGCCGCGGACGTGACCACCCGGCTGGAACTGCTGGTGGGCTGGGTCCGCGACCACCTGGCCGAGCAGGAGGTCAGCGAGCGGATCAACAACGACGTCCGCGAGGGCCTGGAGAAGTCGCAGCGCGAGTTCCTGCTCCGCCAGCAGCTCGCGGCGATCCGCAAGGAACTCGGCGAGGACTCCCCGGACGGCTCGGCCGACTACCGGTCCCGGGTGGAGGCCGCCGACCTGCCGGACAAGGTGCGCGAGGCCGCGCTGCAGGAGGTCGGCAAGCTGGAACGCTCCAGCGACCAGAGCCCGGAGGCGGGCTGGATCCGCACCTGGCTGGACACGGTGCTGGAGATGCCGTGGACCACGCGTACCGAGGACAACACCGACCTGGGCGCGGCGCGGGCGGTGCTGGACGCCGACCACGCCGGCCTGGCCGACGTGAAGGACCGGATCCTGGAGTACCTCGCGGTGCGTAACCGCCGCGCGGAGCGCAACCTCGGAGTGGTCGGCGGCCGCGGCTCCGGCGCGGTGCTCGCGCTGGCCGGCCCGCCCGGGGTCGGCAAGACCAGCCTGGGCGAGTCGGTCGCCCGCGCCCTGGGCCGCAAATTCGTCCGGGTGTCGCTGGGCGGCATCCGGGACGAGGCCGAGATCCGCGGCCACCGGCGCACGTACGTGGGCGCACTGCCCGGCCGGATCGTCCGGGCGCTGCGCGAGGCCGGCTCGATGAACCCGGTCGTGCTGCTCGACGAGGTCGACAAGGTCTCGGCTGGCTGGTCGGGCGACCCCGCGGCGGCCCTGCTGGAGGTGCTCGACCCGGCGCAGAACCACACCTTCCGGGACCACTACCTCGAGGTCGACCTCGACCTGTCCGACGTGCTCTTCCTGGCCACCGCGAACGTGGTGGAGACCATCCCCGGCCCGCTGCTGGACCGGATGGAGCTGGTCACCCTGGACGGCTACACCGAGGACGAGAAGGTGGCCATCGCCCGCGACCACCTGCTGCCGCGGCAGCTTGAGCGGGCCGGGCTGACCGCCGAGGAGGTCACGGTCACCGAGGCCGCGCTGTCCCGGATCGCCGGCGAGCACACCCGGGAGGCCGGGGTACGGCAGCTCGAACGGGCACTCGCCAAGATCCTCCGCAAGGCCGCGGTCACGCTGGCCACCGACCCCGCCCCGGTCCACGTGGACGTGGACAACCTGTCCCGCTACCTGGGGCGGCCCAAGTTCACGCCCGAGTCGGCCGAACGCACCGCCGTACCCGGGGTGGCGACCGGGCTGGCGGTCACCGGCGCCGGCGGCGACGTGCTGTTCATCGAGGCCACCTCGATGGACGGCGAGCCGGGGCTGACCCTCACCGGCCAGCTCGGCGACGTGATGAAGGAGTCGGCGCACATCGCGCTCTCCTACCTGCGGTCCAACGGCCGCCGGTTCGGCCTGGACCCGAACGCCCTGGCCGGGCACCGGATCCACCTGCACGTCCCGGCGGGCGCGGTGCCCAAGGACGGGCCGAGCGCCGGCATCACCATGGTCACCGCGCTGGCGTCGCTGGCCAGCGGCCGGCCGGTGCGGCCCGAGTTCGGGATGACCGGCGAGGTCACCCTCTCCGGACGGGTGCTGCCGATCGGCGGGGTGAAGCAGAAGCTGCTCGCCGCGCACCGGGCCGGGCTCACCGAGGTGATCATCCCGGCCCGCAACGAGCCGGACCTGGACGACCTGCCGGCCGAGGTCCGGGAGGCGCTGACCGTGCACACCCTGGCCGACGTGGCGGACGTGCTCGCCCTGGCGCTTCGGCCGGCCGAACCGGACGCCGCGACCGGCGCGGACGCCCGGGGCGGCCCGGCGCTCGCCGCCGCCTGAGTGCCCGCCCGGGTTCCCGGCCATCGCATCCTCGATGGCCGGGAACCCGGGCCGGCCCGGACGGCGGTCAGGGTGCTCGCGGTCAGCCGACGGGGTCAGCCGACGGCGGGCAGCGGACCAGCGGTCAGCGTGCCGGCCGGCGGACCAGCGGTCAGCCGCCGAGCCGGCGGACCATGTTCATGATGGTCTCGATCTGGGCCCCGCCCTTGATCGGATAGTTGGTGGCGCCCAGATAGCCCCACCAGTCCCAGCAGCCGTTCGGGTTCACCCCGGCGGCCGCGGCCTGCGGGTACAGCACGATCATCCGGTTGGTGTCGGCGTACTGGTTGAGGTTGGCCCGGTCCACGAAGGCCGTGCCCACCGCGGCGTACCCCTGGGCGCAGCCGTGCAGCGCGACCAGCAGCCGGCAGCTCTGCCCGGCCGCGCAGGCGGCCGGGACGTACGCGAACCCGGACGGGTCCAGGCTCAGTCCCGGCGCGTACCCGCCCACCGCGTAGGTGTTCTGGCTGAACTTCACCAGGGTGCCGCCGAGCGGGCCGGTGTTCGGCGCGGACACCCCACCGAACAGCTTGGTCAACAGGTCACGCTGCGGGTCGATGCCGCAGTCGTTCAGGTACGGCGCCGCCGTGGCCGAACAGCCCACCGGACCGTACGGGGTGACCCAGGCGTGCCCGGCGGCCGAGCCGGTGACGTACTGGACCGAGGCGCCGAAGTCCCGCAGGTACGTCACGAGGTCGTCGTTCACGGACTTCTTCACCGAGCCGTCGTTGCCGCCGTGGAAGACGTACATCGGCTTGCCGGCCAGGTTGCGCACCGGGTCGATCCAGCCGTACGCCGCCCAGAGCCGGGTGTAGGACTCCAGGCTGGACAGGTACGTCGGCCAGATGTTGTCGCCGCAGCCGTTGAGCGCCTGCAGCACGTTGTTCTGGGCGCAGTAGTACGGTCCGGCCGCGAAGACCGCCGAGCCGGCGATCCGGCTCGAATAGGCCACCTGTAGCTGGGTGGCCAGGTAGCCGCCGGAGGACACGCCGGCGACGTACACCCCGGAGACGTGGTACGTCCCCAGCGGGCCGGACACCGGGGTGGCGGTGTACGGCGTTCCCGCGGCGGCGGCGGGTGCCGCGGCGGAAACGGTCGTGAGTGCGGTGCTGAGCAGCAGTGCGGTGGCGGTCGCGGCCACGCGGGTGAGGCGGCGCATCTGAACCTCCGTTCGCCACGCCGGCGGGCTTCGACGGCGTGGCGCGCACGCTAACCAGGCGCGGGCGCGATAGCCATCCGTCCATGTCACACCTTTCGGCCCCCGACCAGGGGGCCGAACCCATACCCGGGTCGGCCCCCGCGGGTCGGCCCCCGCGGGTCGCGGCCGGCTCACCCGGGCCGGGTGATTGCCGGCTCACCCCGGAAGCGGCCAGGCTACGGAGTGCGCCGTGGGGGGCGGCCGACCGCGCCGCCGCCCGGCCGGATCACGGGGAGGGCGGATGGTTGAGGCGATCGAACGGTTCTTCGCCGACATTGACCGGTACGGCCCCGGCCTGCTCCCCTCCAAGTACTCCGGCACGATCCGGTTCGACCTGTCCCAGGACCACGTGACCGAACAGGTGCTGGTGACCATCGAGCACGGCCAGGTGACGGTCCGCCGGGACGACCGCGAGGCGGACTGCGTGATCCGGGCCCGGCAGGACAGCTTCGCCACGCTGCTGAGCGGCCAGCACGGCATCTACGCCGCCCTGTGGCGCAACCTGATCAGCATCGAGGGCGAGTTTCCGCTGATCGCCGCGGTGCGTGAGCTGATCCCCCCGAACCCGACGGTGGACCGGCCCGAGCGCTGGCGCGTGGAGGGGTGAGTCGTGGAAACGAACCCGGTGGCGATCCTCGACGGCAACACGTACGTGCTGAGCGACAGCCGCGGCGACATCCGACCGGCCGAGAACACCCCGCTGGGCCTGTTCTCCTTCGACACCCGCTACCTGTCCCGCTGGGAGCTGTGGATCAACGGGGAGGCCCTGGACAGCCTGTCGGTGGACGATCTCAGCTACTTCGAGACCCGCTACTTCCTGGTTCCCGGTGCCGCCACGCACTACGTCGACACGAAGGTGTCGGTGCTGCGGCGTCGCTGGGTGGGCGAGAGCTTCGACGAAGAGATCATCGTGCTCAACCACGACTGGTCGCCGTTGGACCTGCAGATCCGGATCGACATGGCCAGCGACTTCATGGACGTGGTGCAACTGCGCCAGTCCGAGGCCATGCCCCGGCTCGGCACCGCACGGGCCCGGGCGGTGGACGGGGAACTGCGCCTGAGCTATGAACGCGAGACGTTCTTCCGGGAAACGATCATCTCGACCAGTACGCCGGCCGAGGTGGACGAGGAGGGCATGACCTTCACCGTCCGGGTCGAACCGCACGGCAAGTGGCACACCAACCTCCAGGTGCAGACGATCCTGCGCGGTGCCCGGGGTCGCGACGTACGGGCCAATCTGGCCGCGCACCGCAGCCGCCGGCGGCCGGAGATGAGCGCCGCGTTGGACGACTGGATCCGTTCGGCACCGCGGATCGTGGCCGAGTCGGACATGCTGAGCAACACCTATCAGCGCAGCCTGGTCGACCTGGCCGCGCTGCGCTACAGCCCGTTCTCCTTCAAGGAACGGCTGCCCGTGGCCGGGCCGCCCTGGTCGATGAGCTTCATCGCCCGGGACGCGCTGCTCAGCTGCCTACAGACCGTGCCGTTCGTCCCACAGATGTGCCCGCCGACGCTGAAGCTGCTGGCCATCGGCCACGGCACGGTGGTGAACGACTTCCGGGACGAGGATCCCGGCAAGATTCTCTCCGAGATCCGGTACGGCGAGAGCGCCGCCTTCGAGGAGCAGCCGCACGCCACCTACTACGGCGCCGCCGACACCACCCCGCTGTTCGTGGTGCTGCTCGACGAGTACGAGCGCTGGACCGGAAACACCGAACTGGTGCACGCGCTGGAGTACGAGACCCGCAAGGCGCTGGACTGGCTGGACCGGTACGCCGACCTGACCGACCGGGGCTACGTGTCCTACCGCTGCCGCAGCGAGCGCACGGGACTGCGCAACCAGTGCTGGCGCAACTCGCCCGACGGCGTCTCGTACCGGAACGGGACGCTGCCCGGCTACCCCCTGGCCTCCTGCGAGGTACAGGGGTACGCCTACGACGCCAAGCGCCGGGGCGCGCGGCTGGCCCGCGAGTTCTGGAGCGATCCGGCCTACGCCGACCGGCTGGAGCGGGAGGCCGCGGACCTGAAGGAGCGGTTCAACCGGGACTTCTGGGTCACCGACCGTGAGTGGTACGCGGTGGCCCTGGAGGCCGACGGGTCCCAGGTGGACAGCCTCACCTCGAACATCGGCCATCTGCTGTGGAGCGGCATCGTCAGCGAGGAACGGGCCGGCCGGATAGCCGAACTGCTGATGGAGGACCGGCTCTACTCCGGCTGGGGAGTGCGGACCCTGGCCACGGACAGCCGCCGCTACAACCCGCTGGGCAGCCACACCGGCATGGTGTGGCCGTTCGACAACTCGTTCATCGCCTGGGGTCTGCGCCGGTACGGCCACGCCGAGGCCGCCGCCCGGATCGCCAACGGCATCCTGTCGACCGCCGCCTTCTTCGAGGGCCGGCTGCCGGCCGCGTTCGCCGGGTACGACCGGGGGCTGACCAAGTATCCGGTCACCCATCCGGCGATCGGTTCACCCCGGGTCACCGCCAGCGGCGCGGCGCTGCTGCTGATCCGGGTGCTGCTCGGGATCGAGCCGCGGGAGGGCACCTGTCCGTGGAGCCGGCCGTGCCGGAGAGCATGGGCCGGATCGAGTTGCTGGACATCCCGGGCCGCTGGGGCCGGCTGGACGCCTTCGGCCGCGGCCGGCTGCCCATTCCGGACTGAGCCCTCGACCGTTCCGGCAGGACGAGCCGGGACATCTTGACGTACGTCGATGTCTTGCCGCATCGTCGATGCATGCCTGGGACCTACCTGCACTCGCTGATCCGTCGCCGCTGGCCGGCGCTGCTGGCCGCCGCGCTGCTGCCGGCAACGGCGCTGGGGTTCGGGCTGGCCGCCAGCCCCGCCGTCGCCGAACCAACCCCGAGCACCGCGCCGTCGACGCCGAGCACCTCGCCGTTTCCGCCGAGCACGCCGACCAACTTCACGGCCAGCGCCGTCACCACCACGTCGGTCACCCTGACCTGGACGGCCTCGACCCCCGGCTGCTGCGCCATCGCCGGCTACACCATCACCTACTACCAGGCGTTCGACGACGTCATCTATCTCAAGACCGTCGACGACGTCACGACCGCGACCATCAGCGTCCTGCCGGCCCGGCAGTACAGCTTCACGGTGGCCGCCAAGGACACCCTGGGCCACAGCTCGCCGTCGAGCCGGATCGTGGTGATGACACCGGCCACCGACACCGGCCCGGACACCGTGCCACCGACCGCCCCAGCGGACCTCAGCATCACCGGACAGACGCTGTCCTGGTCACCGTCCACGGACAACGTCGGGGTGAGCGGGTACACCATCTACCGGTTCGACGGTTGGTTCACCTCGATCCCGGTCGCCACCGTGCCGGGCACGAGCTACGAGCTGACCGGCGACAGCCCGGCACCGCCCTCGGGGCTGCGGACGCTGTACTACGTGCGCGCCCGGGACGCGGCGGGCAACCTGTCGATCGCGTCGAACACGGTCGAGCCGGCCACCACGCCGCCGACCACACCGCCACCGACGACGCCCCCGCCAAGCCCGACCTGCACGGTCACCTACCACGTCACGTCCGAGTGGGTCGGCGGCTTCGTCGCGGCGGTGACGGTACGCAACACCGGGCCGGCGGCGATCGGCGGCTGGACCCTGGCCTTCCGCTTCCCCGACGACCAGCGGATCACCTCCGGGTGGAACGGCACGTACGCGCAGTCCGGCGCCGACGTGACGGTCGGCAACGTCGACTGGAACGGCACGATCGCACCCGACGGCAGCGTCTCGCTCGGCTTCCAGGGAATCTGGACCACCGGCAACGCGTCACCAACGGGCTTCACCGTGAACGGCGCGCCCTGCATCGTCGAGTGACGGGGCGCCGACTGAACGCCGGCCGGCCGGCGCGCCGCCATCGGCCGGCGTGCCGGGCCGCGCCGCCCTGCCGGCGTTCAGTCGGTGCTCAGGCCGCGCAGGATCTCCGCCACCGGGGCGACCCGGGCCGCCCGGTAGCCCACCCCGGCCCACAGGTGCAACCGCTCCGGGTCCCCGGCCTCGGCCGCGGCCCGGCGCAGCGGCCGGGTGAGGTGGTGCAGCGCCGGGTAGCCCAGCGGCGCGCCACCGTCGTACCGGTCGACGAAGGCGTTCCGCAACGCCCGCGCGGGCCGGCCGGTGAAGGCGCGGGTGACCACCGTCCCGCCACGCCGCGGATCGGCCAGCGCGTCCTTGTGGGTCTGGTTGGCGCCGCTCTCCGGGGACCGCAGCAACGCGGTGCCGACCATGGCGCCGACCGCACCGGCGGCGAGCACCGCGCGGACCGCGGACCGCTCGGCGATGCCACCGGCGGCCAGCACCGGCAGCCCGGTCGCCCCGCGTACGTCGCCGACCAGCTCGGGCAGCGGCGGCGCGGGCGGCGCGGCGGCCGGGGTGAACGTGCCGTAGTGCGCGCCGGCCCCGGCCCCCTGCACGACCAGCGCGTCCACCCCCACCTCGGCGGCGGCGCGCGCCTCCGGCACCGACGTGACGGTCTGCACCACGCGGGTGCCGGACCGGCGCAGCGCGGCCACGGTCGCCGCGTCCGGCAGCCCGAACGTGAAGCTCAGCACCGGCACCGGATCCCGGACCAGCAGGTCCACCTTGGCCGCCCAGTGGTCGTCGTCCTGCACCGGCTCGGCGGTGGCGAGATCCAGCCCGTAGTCGGCGCCCTCGGGTGCGATCGTCCGGGCGTACCGGCGAAACTCGACGGGGTCGACCGGCACCGGTGCGGGGGCGAAGACGTTCACCCCGAACGGGCGTCCGCCGCCGCGTACCCGGGCGATCGCGGCGGCGAGCGCGTCGGGGGTCTGGTAGCCCGCGGCCAGGAAGCCCAACCCGCCGGCGGCGGCGACGGCCGTCACCAGGTCCGGGGTGCCCGGCCCGCCGGCCATCGGCGCGGCCAGCACCGGCAGCTCGACATCGAACAGCTTGGAGATCTCGGCACGCACCACCGGAAGTCTAGTGCGGTGTCCGGACCGGGCGCCCGACATCGGCGGGCCGGTCCGGCGGTAGGCTGCCGGCCGTGACGAAGGTGTGGAGTGGGGTCGCGGCCAGGGTGAGCCGGATCGTGGGCCGGGGCGGCGTCGCCGAGGGCACGACGGCCGATCGGGTTCCGGGCCAACGCCGGCCGGCCGCGCCGGCCCGGCCGGCCCGCCGCCGGCAGGTCACCACGCTGCAACGCCGGCAGCTCGTCTACGCCCCCGAGCTGGACGGCCAGGCGGACCCGGGCGAGGTCGTCTGGACCTGGGTGCCGTACGAGGACGACCCGCGGCAGGGCAAGGACCGTCCGGTGCTGGTGGTCGGGCGGCACAGCCGTACCCTCTTCGGGCTGATGCTGTCCAGCCAGAGCGACCGGGACGGCCAGCGACACTGGCTGGCGCTCGGCCCGGGCGAGTGGGACCGGGACAACCGGCCGAGCTGGGTACGCCTGGACCGGGTGCTCACCATGCGCGAGGACAGCATCCGGCGCGAGGGCGCGATACTGGACCGCGCCCGGTTCGACCGGGTGGGCCGGGCGCTGCGCGCCAACTACGGCTGGTCGTGAGCTGGTCGTGAGCCGCCGCGTCCCGACGGCCGGGTGGTGGCCGCCGGGACGCCTCGACCGGTCGGATCAGGCCGCGGCCGTGCAGCTCACCGCCGGTGCGGGGTTGCTGCTGCCGTTCCACGAGCCCAGGAAGCCGAACGTGGTGCTCGCGCCGGCGCCGAGCGCGCCGTTGTAGGACACGTTCGTCGCGGTCACCGTGGACCCGCTGCTGGTGAGCGTCGCGCCCCAGGACGAGGTGACCTGCTGGCCGTTCGCGTACGTCCAGTTCACGGTCCACCCGCTGATCGCCGAACTGCCGGCGGTCACCTTGACCTCACCCTGGAAGCCACCGGTCCACTGGCTGGTCACCGTGTACGTCGCCGAGCAGCCGCCCGGAGCCGTGGTGGGCGCGCCCGTGGTCGGTGCCGCGGTGGTCGGTGCGGCCGTGGTCGGCGGCGCGGTCGTCGGCGGAGCCGTGGTCGGCGGCGCGGTGGTCGGCGCGGCCGTGGTGGGCGGGGTGGTCGGGCTGCTGCCGCCGAAGTTGACGTCACTGCACATGTAGTACGACTGGTCCATGTGGCTGGCCTGCCAGATCGTGTATACGACGTGCCGGCCGGTCCGCCCCGCCGCGTTGGCCGCGACCTGGACGGAGTAGCCGCCGGACTCGACGTTCCACTGGCTCAGGGGCGTGTTGCCGATCTGGCCGACGAGTTCCAGGTTGCCCCAGCCGAGCGGCTGGGTCAGTTCGTCGAAGCCCTGCTTCGTGACGTACACCTTGATGAAGTCGGCGCCGTGGCCGGCCTGGTCGAACAGCTTGATGCTGAAATTGGTGCCGATCGACGTGGTCTTCCACGCCCCGATCGTGTCCATCGAGTTGTACCGGCCGTCCTCGGTGTGCCCGGCGCTGCACAGTTGGCCGTCGGGGATCACCGCCTGCGGGTTGCCGGCCACACCGTTGCGGTAGAGGCCGTTCCAGTTCCACATGGCGTTCGGGTTGTCCTGCCACGCCTGCCAGCACATCGGGTCCTCGGTGGCCATGGCGGGATTCTGGAAGTCACTGCCCCAGCGCAGCCAGCAGCCGTAGTTGCGGGAGGCGGGGTCGATCACGGAGCCGTGCGCGGACGCGGATCGCGGCATGATCGTGGCCGCCGCGACGCTGAGCACCATGGCCAGCGCGGCGCCGAGCGCGACCAGCCAGGCGAGTCGGGGATTGAATCGGGTAGGAGCCAGGGTGGACATAGTGCCCCCAGGGGTAGAAAGGTCGGTCAAGACATGCCCGAACCACCGGGAGTTGCCCAAATTTCCCGGCCGACGACGCGGCTACCCGTGCTGGCTCCTGGCAGGCAGCCTGCCAACTAAATCGCTTTCAGTCAATGTCTCGGCGGGCTCTCAGGCGCCGCCCCGGCGTGCCTCGGACGCTGCCCTGCTCGGCCTCGGACGCCGCCTCGGTGCGCCTCGGAAGCTGCCCTGCTCGGCCTCGGACGCCACACCCGCGGGACCGCTACCGGTACGGGTCGGGATCGGTCACCCAGCCCGCGACCAGCACCAACCCGGTGGCCCGGTGCACCGCCAGGAACCCGAACGGCCGGTCGATGCAGACCGTGGTCAGTTCCTTCTCCACACTCGGTTGCCGGATCGCCCCGGCCGCCACCATGCCCAGCGCGGTGACGGCGGCGGCCTTGAAACCCACCGCGCCGAACGTGGCCATCGCGCTCTGCCGCGCCTGCGACACCGCGAGCGGCTGGGCGCTGATACCCGGAAAATGGCCCTGGCTGCGGTCCGTGGCCGCGGCCAGACCGAAGAGGTCCGCCCGCTCCAGCAGATCGTGCTCGCCCTGCACACTGAACGCGACGGTCAGCACGGTCAGCTCCGGCCGGTCGTCGTACGCCCGTACCCGACGTACCGTCACGCCGGGGCCGTCCGCCACCGGCCGGACCGTCACCGCGACGCCGTCGGAGTCGGTGCCGCCCGCGGAGTCGGCGGCGGTGTCGGTGCCGCCCTCGGAGTCAGCGGCGCCCGCGGAGTCAGCGGCGGCCGCGCGAACTGCGGCGGCCAGGGCGGGAAGCGCGCCGATCGCCGCGGGCAGCACGCGGCCCGCGGGCTGGTCCGCCGGCCCGAGCGCGAGCACGACGTCCACGTCCTCGGCGCCCGGGACGCTCAGCAGCGTGACGATCCCGGCGCGGGTCTCCACCACGCGCAGGCCGGCCGGGTCGAAGCGGTCCCGGCCGAGGCCGAGCAGCGAACGGCCCTGCCACGGTCCGGAGGTGGGATTGCAGGGCCGCTCCGTGAACGGCCACCGCCAGGTCGTGACCACCGAGAGCGCGCTCGCCAGAATCATCATCGTCTCGTCGATAACCTGTGCCGGCAGCTTCCGGATCAGGTCGCCGGTGTTCGCCGCGGCCCACCTGTCGAGCGCCGCCTGGTCGGTCGCGGGATCACCGGTGAGCCGGCCACGCAGCGACTCCGGCAACGCCAGCCACTGCGGACTGGGCGGTACCTCGTCCCGCAGCCACGCGGCGACGGCCAACCTGATCTCGGGCGAATCCAGGGCCGGGAACGGCGAGCCGGCCACCGCCACCAACTCCGTGCGGGCGACGCCGGCCGCGTACCGGGACAACAACGCCAACAACGGGTACGCCCCGGCGCCGGAGAGCACCGTACCCTCGCCCTCGCGGACGGTGCCGGCCCACCGGGCGGTCAGTGCGTTGACGGCGGCGACGCTCAACGGGATACGCCCTTCCGGTCGACTGCGACGGCTCCACTGCGACGGCGGCACGCCGCCTCGCCGCAGCATATCCACGCCCCGCCCGACCGGCTCGGCGGCGAACCGCCTCGCATGCGACCCCGGCAAGGTCAACTCGTCTTCTGCGAAGTCGGGGGGTCCGGACGCCGCAGACCCCCCGACTTCGCTGAAGTTGTGCCGCCACCCAACGGACCTACGCCCCACCGCCGCCAACGATCGCTGTCCCGGTTGACCCCCATCCAGTACGAGACCATCGTGACCCCACCGGCCCATCAGGCCGCGTGGCTGAAACTGTCACCTGTCAGTGCACCAGACCCGCCGTAACGTGGAGCGACAGGACATAGTGAACTGATCTCAGACAGCAACCGTGACAGCAACCCACACGAGCAACCGCACCCATCAGGACACAACAGATTGGCACCGATACGGAACGTAGTTGACCGGCCACGCCGGTGAGTCTACCCGCGAAGCTTTGCAAGCGCGATCTGATAGCCGGCCGAATTCGAGCGGGCAAGGTCGCTCATCTTCTCAAAGAACTCCCTCCCCGCAGTTCCTATGGCCGCGAACAGCTCAGATTCGTCTGCGCTTGCTCGCCTCGTAGTCTCACCAGCTTTGCTAGAAACCAGAATTCTATTTCCCTTTCGCTCGAAGGTCAGCAGAATTGGCTGATCCGGGAAATACGCACTTGCCTCGTCCCGGGTTCTAAGCGCATGAATCATGTTGGCCATATAGGCCCAAAGTTGATCCACATAGTCCCATTCGGCCCTTCCCAGAATCTCAACGCCATCGATGTTTAGCTCGACTGCCCCTTCGATGTAGTCGGGGTCACCAGGCGGCGTTCCACAGGCTTCTAGCTGTTGAAACACGCCATCCTTGGATCGCAGGAAGGTTCGAATGGTAATCATATTGCGCCTACTTCACTGGGTAGAACTGGCCAATGCGACCATTGTTTACGCCGAGAACATACTTTGCGCCGTTGACCGTTCCTCAGACTTGATACATGCCGGTAGTGCCGTTCTGAATCAAGGTGCCCCTGTTCTGCCGCATTACACCTCGAATGGCACCCTGCACATCGTCAACCGACATCCCAGGATTAAAGAAAGTTTGCTGCGCTTTGACGGAGCCATCCCAGTAATCCGGGTGGTGGCGAGTGAGGATGTGCTCCATACCTTTCTTGTCAAGGAGGAAGGTCTCATTTCCGAACTGGAACCGCTGGCTTGACCAATTCCGAAGGGCTGGGAGACAGCCGTTGCTGTTGTGGACCAGGACCGGGGTTTCGCCGGCGAGCACATAGTACGTGTGGCATATTCACGGCCGACACGGAGAGTGACCGATCAGTGAAGGGCTCTCACCTGGTCTTTCGTGGCCGGCCGGATAGAGGTTCGGGGCGTCGGGCGGTGTTGACGGCAACCGTGACGGCAACGTGCACAGACCACCACACCCGAACGGATGCGCGCGCTACCCCGCGAGAGCTCGGCGGAGGTCCTTCATCAACAGCAGCAGGTGCATCGGATCCGTGGGACTCGGCTCGAACTTGGCCAGGCGCAGATAGAAGTCGCGGGCGGCGTCGGTCTCGCAGTGGATGAGCACCGCGCGGACACCGATGACCTCGGCTGCGGCGGCGATGCGCCGCAGCGCATCAACCACCAGGGCACGTCCGAGTCCGGCGTCCTGGGCGCTGCGGTCGACGCCGAGGCGGGTCAGGATCACCACGGGCTGGTGGTAGCGGCCGGCACCCTGCCGCAGCCGTGGGGAGGCGTCAGCCGGGGCGACGCTGCCGGCAGCCAGGGCGTAATAGCCGATCACCCGGCGATCCGGGTGATCGGCGTCAGCGACGACGTACACCCGGGACAGCCCGGCCCGGTGCGCCTGCAGGGCGTGCTCGGCCAGCCAGACCGACTGAGCAGGCGAGCCGCAGTCGAAGCCGGTCACCACATGCATGGCCGACAACGGCTCGACCGACGAGAAACGCGAACTCACCGCTGCACCTC